>JAITRF010000023.1 GCA_031288535.1 Desulfovibrio sp.
AAGTATCTTTCCAATAAAATGCTCTGACGGTGTGAAGCGAAGCGTAACACCGTCCGCGAGATTGGCGCAGGCGGGCTGCGCCCGCCGTCAAGCGACAATCTCAAGCGCAAAATGCTATAAACTGTGCATTCGCTTCGTTTCAAGCGACAGGATCGCTTCGCCGGAAAGCGTGGTTTCCGGCTTGCTCCGGCGGCTTCGCCGCCGCGCCGGGCCTATCCGCCCGGCGGCTGGTACGCTGTTTTAAAAGACGCCCCCGCAAGGAGTCGGCAATGGATGTAAAAGCTGAGATACTGGGCAGTTATAACGCCAAAGTCTTCAAGAACCGCAAGGATCACATCCTGCGCATCGACAAGGCCGAAGCGGAGAATCCGGAGATAGCGGCCAATACCCGCGCCGTTCCCGGCATTATGACCAACAGGGGCTGTTGCTACGCCGGCTGCAAGGGAGTGGTGGTGGGCCCGCTCAAGGACGCGGTGACCATAACCCACGGCCCCATTGGCTGCGGCTTCTATTCCTGGGGAACGCGCCGCAACAAGGCCCGGCCGGACGAAGACGGCAAAAATTTCATCCAGTACTGCTTTTCCACGGATATGCAGGAACCGGACATCGTCTTCGGCGGGGACAAGAAGCTGCGCGCCGCCATCAGGGAGGCCATGGAGATTTTCAAGCCCAAAAGCATTCTCATCTGCTCCACCTGCCCCGTGGGGCTGATCGGCGACGATATCCACGCGGTGGCGGCCGAGGCGGAGCGTGAATACGGCATAACCTGCGTGGCGTTCTCCTGCGAGGGCTACAAGGGGGTGAGCCAGAGCGGCGGGCATCACATAGCCAACAACGGGCTGATGAAGCGCATCATAGGCAGCAGCGATCTGGCTCCGGCGGGCAAATATCCCGTCAATCTGCTCGGGGAATACAACATCGGCGGCGATGGCTGGGAGGTGGAACGCATTCTGCGGCGCGTCGGCTACGACGTGGTTTCGGTTTTCACCGGCGACGGCAGCGTGCAGGCTATTTCCCGCGCCCATACGGCCAGCCTCAATCTGGTACAGTGCCACCGTTCCATCAACTACGTGGCCGAGATGATGAAAACCGCTTACGGCATGGACTGGCTCAAGGTCAACTTCATCGGCCTGAAATCCATCGGCGCGAGCCTGCGCAATCTGGCCGAATACTTCGGAGCGGCGGAGCTCAAGGAGCGCACGGAGGAGGTCATAGCCGGGGAAACCGCGGCCGTAGCCGAAGACATGGCCTTTTTCCGGGAAAAATTGCAGGGAAAAACCGCCGCCCTTTTTGTCGGGGGGAGCCGTTCACATCATTACCAGGAACTTTTGAGCGAGTACGGCGTCTCCACCGTGCTCGCCGGTTACGAGTTCGCCCACCGCGACGACTACGAGGGCCGGGAGGTCATCCCCACGATCAAGGAGGACGCCGACAGCAAGAATATCGAGCAGGCGGAGATACAGAAGGACGAGAAGCGCTACCGGGCGTTTTTAAGCCCGCAGCGCTACGAGGAGCTCAAAAACGCCATCGGCCTTGAGGACTACAAGGGCATGATCCGGGATATGCCGGACGGCACCTATGTGGTGGACGACCTAAACCATTTTGAGACCGGGGTCTTCGCCGACCTGCTCAAGCCGGATATTTTCTTCTCCGGCATAAAGGACAAGTACGTGCTGCAAAAAGGCGGCACCCTCTCGCGCCAGCTCCACAGTTACGACTACAGCGGCCCTTATGCCGGATACAAGGGGGCGGTGGTCTTCGGGCGGGATCTGGTCATGGGTCTGCATGCCCCGGCTTGGGGGATGGTGACCCCGCCCTGGAAAAAAATCGCGGAAAAAGTTGCGGCCGAAGGCCGAAAGGACAGCCATGCTTGATTTGACGCCGAAAGAAATAAGTTCGCGCGGCGCCTTGCGGATAAATCCCTGCAAGACATGCCAGCCGGTGGGGGCGCTCTACGCCGCTCTGGGCGTGCGCAGGTGCATGCCGCACAGCCACGGCAGCCAGGGCTGCGTGTCCTACCACCGGAGTTTTCTCACCCGGCATTTCAAGGAACCGGCCATCGCCGCCTCAAGTTCCTTCACCGAGGGGGCTTCGGTCTTTGGCGGCGGCGCCAACCTGCGCACGGCGGTCAAGAACATTTTCGACATCTACGATCCGGACGTCATAGCCGTGCACACCACCTGTCTTTCGGAAACGATCGGTGACGATTTGAGCACGATCATCCTGGACATGCAGGTTCCGGAGGGCAAGGTCGTGGTGCATGCCAACACCCCGAGCTATGTCGGCTCGCACGTCACCGGCTACGCCAACATGCTGGCCGGGTTCATCCGTTATCTGGCGCAGGGGGAGTCCTCTTCCGGGGGCGCTGCGGCCGTGCTGCCCGGCTTCCTCAATCCCGGCGACCTGCGCGAGTTGAAGCGGCTGCTGAAGCTTGTGGGGCTGCCTTTCGTCATGTTTCCGGATCAGAGCGGGGTCATGGACGCGCCCATGACCAGCACCTATGAGATGTACCCGCAAGGCGGCGCGTCTATAGAGGACGTCCGTCTCCTCGGTTCCTGCGCGAAGGCGTTGGCCCTCGGCTTTTTCGCCTGCGCCGAACCTGCGGACGTGCTGGAAAAGAAATGCAAGGTGCCCAATATCGTCCTGCCCCTGCCCATCGGCGTCAAAGCCACGGATGACCTGGTCATGGCCGCGGCGGAGGCTGCGGGCGCGCAGGTTCCGGCGGAACTGGAGGAGGAGCGGGGCAGGCTTCTGGACCTCATGCTGGACGCCAATCCCTACTTCTATGACAAGAGGGTAGCCGTATACGGCGATCCGGACACCGTGACCGGGCTGACCGGCTTTGTCCTGGAACTGGGCATGCGCCCGTCTTACGTGCTCACCGGCACCCCGGGCGAGGCCTTTACGCGCGGGATCGACGCACTGCTGGAGCGTTTCGGCGTTAAAGGGAGCAAGGTCAAGGCCGGGGCCGACCTTTTCGAGCTGCACCAGTGGATCAAAAACGAACCGGTGGATTTGCTGCTCGGCACCTCCTACGGCAAACAGATTGCCAAGGCCGAGGATATCCCCTTGGTGCGCGCCGGTTTCCCCATACTTGACCGTTACGGACACAGCTATATGCCCATGGTCGGATACCGGGGCGGGATGCTTCTCGCGGAAAAAATCGCCGGCGCCTTGATGGACCGCCAGGACCGAGACGCGGCCGACGAAGACCTCGACGTGGTGATGTAGCGTCATGGCGTTCGCAGAAGGCCACGACGGCAGCCGTCCGGCGAAGACCGGCGCGCCGCCGCAGGCGGCGCGGGCGAGGCGGAAACCTCGATTTCAAGCGTAAAATGCTCTTATTCCATTTTCAGATCAAAAATGTCCTCATTTTTGATCTGAAAATGGAAAGCGTGACAGGATGTCACGCC
>JAITRF010000030.1 GCA_031288535.1 Desulfovibrio sp.
AGCCGCCGGGCTTGTCGCCCGGCGCGGCGGCGAAGCCGCCGGAGCAAAGCAAAAACCACGTTTTTTGCTTTGCGATCTTATCGCTTAAAACGGAGCGGATGCGTAGTTTTAAGCGATACATGGCGCTAGAACTGCACGGAATAGTTGAGCATGGCCGATATGCCGGGTTCCCAGACCGTGCTGCCGCGTTGGTGCGCCAGATAATTGTAGTAGCGGGTGTCGAGCATATTGTCCAGGCTGAGGGATATGTCGTGTTTCAGGGCGCCGGTCGTGAAGGTCCAGCCGGCGGCGGCGTTCAGGAGCATTATGCCCTTGGTGCCTTCCACGTCGTCCGGGGTGCTGCGCTGGGGGGCGATCATCTCGCTCTCCAGTCTGGCCCAGAAACCGCTCGGGTGCGAGAAGTCCACTCCGAGCCGTCCCGATACCGGGGCCACGCCCGGCAGGGCGCTGTGATTTTCCTCGTCCCTGCCGTACAGGGCCGCGACGTTCCCGTAGATGCCCCAGTAGTCGTGGAAATCCCAGCGCAGATCGAGTTCGGCGCCGTAGATGCGCGCGTCGTCCACGTTGTCCAGTTGGATGCGGGTGGCGCTGACGCGCTTTTCCGCGATATAGTCCGTGACGATGTTCGCGAAAAGCCTGAGGTCGGCCTTGAAGGGGCGCGCGTTATAGCGCAGGGCGTATTCGGCGTAATAGCTCTGCTCGGGATCGAGTTTGGGGTTGCCGTACAGTTCAAGACCTCCGCCGAGGTTGATGTATTTGAAGCGCTCCATGACGTCCGCCGCCCTGTAGCTGGAGGCGAGCAGAAGCGACTGGGACCAGGCCTCGGTCATCTTCCAGGTCAGCCCGGCGTGCAGGTGCCAGCCCAGGTCGTTTTCGCCGGTGCTGCCGTAAAGTTCGGTCCGGGTGGTATTGCCGGTGCCGGGTATCGGGGAAACATTGTACATGGCGTCCGCTTGCGTGTTCAGGTGGTCGAGTCTGGCCCCGACGTTCAGAATAAAGGAATCGCTGATTTTCCAGTTGTCTTCGGCAAAAATTCCTACGGACACCTGCCTGGCGTCGGGCGTGGGAGAGTCGGAAAACTGGATGGGGCCGCCCGCTGGGGCCGGCCTGAACATGGAACGATAGCGGCTGGATTCCACCCTCCAGGTCCAGAAATCAGCTCCGGTTACCAGGGTATGTCCCCCGGCTTTCCAGGTGGCCTGGAGTTTGCCTCCGTACGTCTCGTGGTCCGCCGCGGGTCTGAGTTCGACAGGATATGCCCCGGTGGGTGCGGGGGGAATGCGGTCTACATGGACGCGCCGTTTGTTCCGGGTATAGTAAAAATTCCCTTCCACAGTCTGCAGATGCTCGCCCGAGACGTCCAATTCCGCGTCGGCGGAAAAGAAGGAAAACTCCGATCGCGGGTAGCGGACCCTGGCAATGGCCGGCATTGAGGAAACTCCGCCGGGAAGACCGATGCTGTCGCCCTCGGATCGCACGTACTCAAAGGTCAGGGTGAGCGGATCCCAAGGTTTCGCGCCGAGCATGGCCCGCCCCTGCGTGTCCATGTAATCGCTGTGCTCCACGTGGCTGTTGCGCCCGCCGAAGGTGTCGCCGTAGTCCCGGTATGAACCGGAGGCAAAACCCCACAGGCGGGAGCCGGAAGCGCTGAGGCTCGCATAGGCGCTGCCCCCGCCGGGATTGGTGGACCCTGATCCGGAGAGTTTGCCGTGCGCTTCAACCTCGTCGGTGAACTTGGCCTTGCGGGTGATGATGTTCACCACCCCGCCCGTGGAACCCGAACCGTAGAGGGCGCTCACCGGTCCCTTGAGCACTTCGATGCGTTCGACGTCGGCCGGGTTGATGAAGCCCAGGCGGGCGTTCATGTCCGTGGCCGTGTTGATGCGTTTGCCGTTCAGCAGGATGACCACCGAAGATCCGGACAGCCCGCGGATCGAAACGTCCTGCCCCCACGGGGAATCCCCGGTCCGGGTTATGCCCGGAATGCGTTGCAGGGAATCCACGATGCTCCCCTTGGGCGCCAGGCTTATGTCCCGTTCCTCCACGACGCCGACGCTGCCGGGCGTCTCGGATTGGGAAGCGGCGTAGCCCCTGGCCGTGACGGTGACGGGATCAAGCATGTAGGCTTCGTCCTTGCTTTGTGCGAAACGCGCGGGGCACGCGATCATCCCCAGCGCGAGGGCGAAGGTTAAGAATCTTTTCATATCCTCTCCTTTATGTAGATTCAATATACATTCACCGTACACATGGTTTCCGCGACGGACAGGAACAGGTCCCAGCCGGGCCAGAACAGGTTCCATCCGTTTTCCTCCAGTTCCTCGAAGCCCGGTATGCCGGAAACGGCCGGGGCGATCACCCCGTCCGAGACGATGACGCGCTGGAACTCGTCCGAAAGAAGCCAGGCCAGAACGGCGCGGGCCACTGGCGCCGCGTCCGCCGCGAGACAGGCGACCACGGGAATGGCCAAAGCGCCGCTTTTCGGCCAGGCCATGCGCCCGACCCCCTCGCGGAAGGTTCGGGCGAAGGCCGGGATGATCAGGGCGGCCTTAAGCTCGCCCGAGGCGATGCGCTTGTTGATGTCAATGGGGTTGCTTCGCGCGTCCAGCTTTTTCAGAAGATTTTGCGCCTCCTCCCCGGCAAGTTTGCCGAACAGCGTCTCCACCAGGTAGGGCATGGGAGTGTCGGCGGGCGGGCAGCCTACCGGACCCGGAAAATCGGGCGCGCAAAGGTCGATCCAGTCCTCAAGCCGGTGCGTGAGCGAAGCCGCGGCCGCAAGCACGCCGGGCACCACGCTGACGATGCGCAAAGCGCCCACGGGCGGCGCCATGCCGAGCGCGGCCAATTCCTCGCGCAGGGGGGGAAGCCCGGCGTCCGGAGAGGCGAGACGGCCTTCCCCGGCCAGGGCTGAGGCGCGCAAAACCATCTGCGGATACGCCGTCACGGAAAGCGCCGGGATCGCCTTTTCCCCGAACCCGGAGGCAAAGGCGAACATTTCCGGGTGGCTGTCCGGCGCGCCGATGTCCGCTTCGGGAAACCGGACGGATACGATCTCTCTCGCGCGGCGCATGATGTTGGGCGGCAGGGCGAGGTAGACGCGGTTGTTCATGCGAAGGAATCCTCCTTATTCGGGTTCCAAATAAAATGTTCCATTTTATTGGAGAGCCGCAGGCAGGCAAAAGCCCGCCCGCGCCAATCTCGCGGACGGTGTTGCGCTTCGCTTCACACCGTCAGAGCGTTTTGCCGAAAAGATGTTTTCAATGACAAAGTTCTCAAAGGCGTTCTCCCCTGCGCAGGCGTTCCCTGGCCGAGATCAGGGTTTCGTCCAGCAGCCTGAGCCGGTCCAGGCAAAGCTTTTCGGCGGCGTCAAGCTCATACAGGCGGCGCATGCCTCCTTCCTCCATGACCAGGCGTTTCCGGCCGGTGAGCATGAGTACCGGGTCATGGGTGGCGATGACGGTTATCTTGCCGTGCCCGGAAAGGATTTCCACGGCCAGATGCTTGTCGATCCCGGCGTTTTCCACTTCGTCTATGAGCACGACGGGCGCGTCCGAAACGAGGGCGATGTCCGCAATCATCAAGGCCCGGCTCTGGCCTCCGGAAAGGCGCTGCAAGAGACTCTCCCCGCTCATGGGCTCGCCGCACAGGGTGTTGGCCAGGGCCACGGTTTGCCCGGCCAGACGCAAGGCGTCCTTCCCCAGGCTCGCGGCGTGCAGGCGGAGGAATTCCCCGACGCTCGCGTCCATGACGAAATGCGTTCTCTGGGAGAGGGTCGCCGCAAGCCCCGGCCCGCTCACGCTTTTCCCGTCGCGGTAAAAGGTCACGATGCGGCCGGAGGGGGTGTCTCCGGCGGCCGCCTGCTCCAGGTCCGCGAGAAACTCGCTTTTGCCGGAACCGGTCGGGCCGACGACGGCGAGGCTTTCGCCCGCGTCAAGCGCAAGGGAGGCGATTGCCTCGGCCCTTCCCTTGCGGTCCGTGCCGCCCCTGACCGTGAGACCCGTGTCCACCCTATTCACCGGCCGCGTCCCGCAAACAGAGTTTTTCCACGCTTCCCGTCTGGTATCTGCGGCCTATGCGCCTCTCGCCCGTACAGTAAGAGCAGAGGGCGGCGGGCATGTCATGGCGCAGCCTCGCGCCTTCCGGATCAGGCTCAAGCCGGTATTCCCGAAGGGCCTTGACGAGGTTCAGCGTTCCCGTGCCGATGAGGCCGTTGACCGGCAAGATCAGGGCATCGGGGTTCACCCTGCGCACGCCGTAGCGTATGACTTCGCGTTCGGCCTGCGAAACCAGGTCGCCCTTGGTCAGGACCACGATGTCCGCAAGCCTGAGCATGGGTCCCATTTTTTCCGGGGCCTGGATGCCCCCGAGACAGTCCAGAATCGTGGCCGCCGGCAGACCCTCGATATGAGGGGCGCAACGCAGGCACAGGCCGGCGGTTTCAATGAAAAGAACGCTTGCGTTTTGCTCTTTGCCCCATTCGATGGCCTCTTCCATGTTGGAGATGAAGTAGTGATCCGGACAGAGATAGCCGCTGATGCCGCCGATGGCGGGGATGCCGAGGCGCGCCGCGTAAGTTTCGGCGTCAAGGGAGGAACGCGTGTCGAACTTGACGGCCGCCGCTTTTTCGCCCTCGGCAAGCAGGCGCTTCACCACATGCATGATGACGGCGGTTTTTCCGGAACTCGGCGGCCCGGCGACGACAAGCGTTTTCATCAAAAGTTCCTTTGCGGTTTAAAACTGCTCCCTTTTTGCACTTTCTTCGCCGGATTTCAATGCGTATATGCGCCGCTGTCCTATGGCATTTATCGGAAAGATACTTTTAATGACAAAATGCTCTAAGAAATGTCCTTCAGGCAGCGGTAGAGGCCGCTCACGCCGTTGGTATGCAGAAAGGTCACGGGAATGCCCATGCTTTTGCCGCGCCGCGACACCTCGTCGCGCGCGCTGTGGGAAACCATGCTGGTAAAGACGATGGCCCGGTCAACCTGCCCCATCTTGTCCATCAGGCAGGATTCCTTGCCCGTGAACACCTTCAGTCTGACGCCGCAACGCGTGGCCGCGTTTACATAGTCGCGTTTCAGTCTGTCCAGACCTCCGACAAGCATTACGCACATATCATCCTCCTTGGGGGTAGTCGGATAAACTCGTCCCCGTTCCCCGGTGTTTCCGCCTTTCACGGGCGACGGAGAACCCGGAGGGACGCTTCGAGCTTTTTTTAATGAATTTGATTGTCAAAATCAAGTAATTTTTAGCGCTGTAATTTAATTGCCGGAACAGCGCGCCAGATGCCGCCTTACGCGGGCGCCGGGGGAGGAGCGCGCAGGGGTTTGACTCTGGAGCGCGCCGATTTCAGGTGCTGCCACGCGCTGCAAGCATCTCTGGCGGAAACGGTTCGGAGCGGTTTCGCATTGAAAATATACGCACCGCTCTAAAAGGCGGATCCGGCGCTTGTCAGGGTATGGCGTTAGAACATGTTCGGTGTTATTTCAAATAAAAATCAAGCATATCGTTATGCATGAGGGAGAATTGGAATCCGCGGCGGCCGGGCAGGCCCGCGTGGCGGCAGGGATTGCGTTGCTTATGTCGGATGTTTCCACATCGTCCCCCTCCCTGGAAGGAGGGGTTGCTGACCGTAAAGGAGTTGCTGATGAGGGTGAACATATCGAAAAAAATCGTCGGGCTCACCATAGCGGGCGTTCTCGTGTCATGCCTCGCCGCGTTGTGCATCAACGCCGCGTTGATGAGAAACGTGTTCGAGCGGCAGGGTGCGGACAATTTGCGCACCATGAAAGGCGTCGTTGATAGAACGCGTGAGGACAAGAGCGCGGAACTGTTCAGGCAGGCCGCTTTACTGACGTCCCTGCCCGAATTCGCAAGCGCGGTGAAGACGGGGGACTCCGGACGGGTCAGGGAACTGGCGAAGACGGCCTGGACCGCGTTCCGGGTGGACGCCGTCACGGTATCGGATGTCCGGGGCGTTGTCCTGGCCCGCGGGCACTCCGACAAACGCGGCGACGATATCCGCCACAGGAACAGCGTGGTCAGCGCGCTCGGCGGCGAGATGAAAGCGGGAGTCATGTACGACAAAAACGCCCTTGTGCCTTTTTCCCTGCGCGCGAGCGCGCCGGTCGTCGTCGACGGCGCGGTGGTCGGAGTTGTTGAACTGGCCGTGTCCATAGGCACGGAGGACTACGTTGACGCGCTCAAAAGAATTATCGGCATGGAAGTGACGGTCTTCCATGGCGATACCCGCGTGATGACGAGCATCAGAGGAACGGACGGGAAACGCATAATCGGCACCCGGCTGAATAATCCGGAGTTGGAACGAAAGGTGCTCGGCGTGGGGGAAACGGTCCTCGGCAAGGCCAAGATACTTGGAGACCCGTACAATACGATCTATTGGCCCATAAAAGATTTTGACGAAAAAATCATCGGCGTCTGGTTCATCGGGGATTCGATCGCCCATCAGGATGAGGCCCTGAACAGGGCTTTCCTGATAGTCGCCGTCTGTTCGCTGGGCATCGCGCTGTTGCTTGCCCTGCTGGCCTTCTGGGCCGGAGAGAAAATCGCCCGCCCCATACGCATGGTAACCGATTTCGCGGTCAAGGTCGCCAGCGGCACTCTGGCTGTCCCTCCGGAGGTGAAAAGCAAAGATGAGGTGGAACTGCTCGCCGGAGCGCTCGCGGCCATGGTCCGGACGCTGAGGGAACGAATCGGCGAAGCGGAAAACGCCGGCGCGCTGGCGAACAAGCAGGCCGAGCAGGCGCACGACGCCAAGCTGGAAGCCGAGTCCGCCGCCGAAGAAGCCCGGAAAAAGCGGGAAAATATGCTTTCAGCGGCACTGCGGCTCGAAACTTCGGTGAACGTGCTCAGAGAGACGTCTTCGGCGCTGGGGAAGCGACTGGGACAGGCCAGGAAAGGGGCGGAGCAGCAGGCCGAGCATGTGGCGGCCAGCGCGAGCGGCATGACCGAGATGAGCAGTTCCGCCGGCAACGTGGCGGCGAACGCGGCCCACGCCGGCAGTTTTTCCTCCGAAACGCGGGAAAAGGCGACCGAGGGGGAAAAGATAGTCGCGCAGGTGCTGGACAGCATCAAAGCGGTCCGTGAAGATTCCCTGATCCTGAAAAGGGACATGGCCGTTCTCAGCAAGCATACCGACGCCATCGGCCAGGTCATGGGCATTATCTCGGATATCGCCGACCAGACGAATTTGCTGGCCCTGAACGCGGCCATCGAAGCGGCGCGGGCCGGGGAGGCCGGACGCGGCTTTGCGGTGGTCGCGGACGAAGTGCGCAAACTCGCGGAAAAAACCATGTCGTCAACCGGCGATGTGAACACGGTGGTCAGGGAGATAGAGCGGAGCATGGTCCAGAGCTTGTCGCAGGCGGACATATCGGCGGTCAACGTAGACCGCGCCGCCACCCTCGCGCAGCAGTCCGGGGTGGCCTTGCGGGAAATAGTGGACATGGCGGACGGCACGGCCAAGCAGGTGGAAGGCATCGTCACCGCCTGCGAACAGCAGTCCGCGGCAAGCGCGGACATCAGCCGCAGTATTACGGTGGTGAGCACCCTGGCGGACGAAACGGTGAAAATCATGGAAGAAGCCGCGGATGACATCGCGTCTTTTCTGAACCAGACCGACGACCTCGGAAACCTTGTTAACGCGTTGAAAACCGCCTGAAGCACGCATGGCCGTTGAATGG
>JAITRF010000134.1 GCA_031288535.1 Desulfovibrio sp.
GTTTTCTGCGGCCGGCTGGCGCGGTACAAGAACCGGTTTATATTTAACCGTTTGATTGGGGATGGTCTGATTTTTGGGGGCGGCGCCCAAATAAATCAGCCCTTCCCTAGAGCAGTTTAACTTTGAGATTATACACGGTTTATCTTCAGGCCGCGCCCACTTCGGCGCTTAACCGCGCAAATAAATTGCGCTTGTGCCTTCGCGGCGGGCGTCCGCTCGCGCGGCCGCCGGAGCAATTTCAAAGTGAAATTGCTCTAGAATTTCCCCCGGAAACGCCAGGTGTTTCGCGCGGCTGCGGCAAAACGGCAGTCTTGCCGCAGCCGCCGGATAGAAACAGCGGGCGGGGTCCTCTTGAATGCGGCTTCGTATCAATAGGTATCGAAAATACGTTGAATCTCTTTCACGTTCTTGGTTTTGGTGAGGGCGAGCATGAGCAGGATGCGGGCTTTCTGCGCGTTAAGCGAATCGGAGGTGACGAATCCCGCCTCCTCGTCGGCCGCAACCCGCGTAACCATACCCGTGCCGGTTCTCGAGGCGCGCACGACCACAACGCCTTTCTTGGCCGCTTCGGCCAGAATTTTGCGCTGCGGGGTGAAGATGCTGCCGTTGCCCATGCCCGCGACGATTATCCCGGCCGGGTTGCCGGCAAGAATGCCGTTCAGGGCGTCCGGACCGGCATCTACGTATGTGTAGAGAATTTCCACCTTGGGCAGGGAGGTGAGCGAGCTTACGTCAAATTCGCTCTCGCTGGTGTGCTTGCGCAGGCTGCCGCGGTAGAATACCGGCTTGTTGTTCACCACGTAACCCAAGAAGCCAAGATCGTTGGAGCGGAACGTCTCCGGCTGCAGGGTGTTGGTCTTGGTCACTTCGCGCGCCCCGTTGATCTCGCCGTTCAGGATCAGAAAGGCTCCCTTGCCTTGGGATTCCTTGCTGCCGGCGACGGATACGGCCTGGAGAAGATTCAGCGGCCCGTCCGCGCTCATGGCGGTGGCGGGACGCATCGCGCCCACCGTGACCACCGGTTTTTTGCTTTTAACGGTCAGGTTCAGGAAATACACCGTTTCTTCCTGCGTGTCCGTTCCGTGGGTGACGACCACCCCGTCCGTATCCCCGGCAAAGAGCTCGTTAATCCGTTTGGCCAGTTTGAGCCAGATGTCTATGGTCATGTCGTAGCTGCCGATGTTTGCGATCTGCTCGGCCTTGATTTGCGCGAAGTCTTTCAGGTTGGGCACGGCGGCGATAAGTTGCTCCGCGGTCAGGTCGCCGGGTTTGTAACCCGTGAGTTGCGTGGCCGAGCCGCCCGATCCGGCTATGGTGCCTCCCGTCGCCAGAATGCTTACCTTCGGCAGGGCTTCCGCGGAGAAAGCCGGGCCGGACGCCGCAAGCAGGAAAACGGACAGAACAAGACAAATGACCGGTAAACATATCTTCATAACACTCTCCTCGGCGGATGCCGCGATTGAATTGTGGAACGTAAGATTTCACCTATGCAAATCGCGGGCCGTTACGCACGCTTTCGCGCACGCGGCCCCGTTCCGGCTTTGGGACAAATCCGGCGCCGTCCCCGGAGGGATTGCCTAAGGCAAATTCACATTCGTGTTGTAATCCGAAGGAAATTTTCTACATAATTGTCGCAAACAGCGCCTTGCGCATACCCGCCCCGGGCGTTTTGGAGCGATCCGCCCTGGCAAAGATCGCATCTCTCCGCAAGGATTTGCCCCGCAAAGCTTTGCGGAGGGATGCGATCTTTGCCCGCAAGCGGGCGGCAATCTCGTTCCAAACCGCATTCAGGCGGGTCTGAACGCGGAAAGGCGCGCCCGCTTGAATGGCGGTCGGCGTCATGGGCCGGGTTTGCGGGTATGCACGGCGATGAGCAGTCCGGCGACGATGGTGAGCATGCTTGCAAAATGGACCACGAAGATTGGTTCGCCAAGGAGCAGCACGCCTTCGATGCCGCAAAACAGGGGGAGCAGATAATAGATGATGGCGGCCCTGGCCGGGCCGGCATGGCGCACGGCCAGATTCCAGAGGCCGTAGGCGACGAGGCTTGATCCCAGGCTTATGTAGAGGAGCGCCAGGGCCGCCTGCGCGGAAAACACGAAAGGCGCGTCGCCGCTTCTTTCCCAGACCGCTCCGGGCAAGGCGAAGACTGTTCCCAGGACCATCATGGCCAGCATGATGCTCATCGCGCTCAATCCCTCGGGCGTCTTGCGCACCAGAAGGGTATAGATTGCGAAAGGCACGGTGTTGCCGAACATGAACAGGTCCCCTTTCTGAAAGCGCAGGTGCAGCAAGGTCTCGAGGCTGCCTCTGGAAAGGAGCAGCAAAACCCCGCAAAGGACCAGTCCGACCCCGAGAATCCGCGTGCCGCTCAAAGGTTCCCCGAAGAATACGCGCGAGAGGACCAGCACGAAAAGCGGGGTGGTTAGGGCGATGATGGAGAGGTTCACCGCTTCGGAGCCTATTGCCGCCACGTAAACGAAGGTGTTGGGAAGGGTCAGGCCGAGAAAGGAGATCAGGCAGAGATAGGGGAAGCGTCTGCGTATGGCCTGCCAATCCCGCCTGAGTGCCGGCAGGGCGAAAGGAAAAAGCAGTGCGGAGGCCAGGATGCCGCGTAGCGCCACAAGGGTCAGCGGGGGGACGCGGTCCACGAAAAAGCGCCCGGCAATGAAGTTGCCCGACCAGACCGCCGTGGCCAGAAAAGCGCAAATAACGCCGAAAAGCTGCGGCCGGGCGGCGATAAGACCGTCTATCATCCGTAGCGGGAACGGTTCCGGACGCATGTCGTCCGACATTTCAGCGGACCCGGCCCGCACGGTTTTTTAACCCGCGGATATTTTCAGTTCGTCGTGTCATTTCCAAACTAAAACTGCGATACGCGCCTTTGAGATTCGCGGCGGCGGCAAAGCCGCCTTGCTCCTTACGAAGCCTGCGGCTTCGGGCGACGCTTGCGCATCGCCGCAGGGCCGATGCATCTTGTTGCGTCGGCCCTGCGGAGGGTATGCAAGGCAAAGCCCGGCGTCAAGCTGGAATCGCGCTGAGGTGAGAGGCTGCCACAAGGGAATTTCCGGCGAAAAAACCGGGTGGCGCAAATACAGGCGGACCGCGGCTCCGGCATAAAATTTTCCGGAAATGTGTCCGGAGTGCGTCAAAAGTATTGACCTCGGCGGGAAGATATATTACATAATCGAGCTACTGTTTCCTGTTTGAGGAAACGCCGGGTCATTCTTTTGAGGGGCGACGCCGCCTCAGGAGAACAAACCGGCGCTTCCCTGAAAATTCGGAAAAGACCGGCCCGCCCGTCCACGCATGACGAAGCGGAGCTTATGGAAACGCCGGGGTCCGGGAACCTGGTTTCATATCCCGGCGGCCCTTTTGTAGTCGCTTCAAATCGCGATTATCAGAGGAGGATTTAAACTGTTAAGGAGGCGAGCATGCCTGTACGCTATACATACGGTAAATCCGGCGAGTTGCTGGATTGTCTGCTGGAATTATGCGGACATATGAATGTGAACGAATTGTTTGACGCCTATCTGCGGCGCATAACCGGCCTCATTTTTTTGGATACCTGCGGTTTTTACATCTACGACAAAGACGGAGAGGAGGTCGTCGATGTGGGCTCCATCGGAGTGGAGAAGCGTTTTCTGGACCTCTACGAGAAAAAAGGACGGAAAATAGACCCCTTGCTTGCCAAGGTCAAAGCTGAACGAACCATCTGCTGCTCGGATCAACTGATGAGTCTCGGGGAGTGGCATTCCCACCCGGTCTTCAAGGTTTTCGACCTGGAGCGGATGAGCTACATCATGGACGCCCCGATTTGCCTGTCCGGGCTTCTGGTCGGCACGCTGCACTTTTCGCGTACCATCGAGAACGGGCCTTTCGGAGCCGCCGAGGTGCGGATGGTGGAAGTCCTCCGCCGTTTCGTCGAACTCGGCATGTCCAATGCCCTGAAGTACTCGGATATTAAGCGCGACGGCGAAATCTTCCGCCAGGCCCTGCATTGTTCCCCTGAAGCGGTGGTGATCGCGGACAGTGGGGGCGAGGTCAGGTTCATGAACCGCTCCGCGGGAGAAATGTTCTCCGGTTTGGGCGAAGGCGCCGGAGAAGAGGCTGTTCAAAGTCTCATACGGACGGGACGGGATCTCCTGTTGCCGACGGACGGAGCAGGCGCATTGGCGGACGATGAAAAGCCCGTGCGGGCGGACGGCGGTTTCGGAGCGCCGGAGGCTCGGCAAAATCCGGAACGGATCGTGAACGGCTTCCACGCGTCAGCGGCGGAACGAAAATCCTGGCGGACAGCGGATGGCTTCGGCCTTTCCGATACAGCCTGGCGGGCGGCGGACAACCCCGGCGTTTTGCAGGCGGGACGCGAATCCGGAGAGGGGGACGGAACACTCCTCACTGTCGAAAATGGCGGGCTGCGGGCCGGCCTGTGCGCCCTTCCGGGCACGGCGGGTCTGCTGCTGGCCGTCCTGCGCAAGGGGGAAAGATGCCTGCTCCCGGTGTGGGAACGGATTCTGAGCAGCCGGGAGAAAGATATCCTGCATCTGGCCGCCAAAGGCCTGCGCAACCGGGAAATCGCCGCCGCCGCCTTTGTTTCCGTGAACACCGTGAAACGGCATCTGGACAACATGTACGTCAAGCTGAACGTTTCGGGACGCACCTCCTTGGTGGCCAAAGCCTTCGGTTTGAATGAATATCCGCATCCAGCGTAACGCGCGCTGAAGAGCGAAATGCTCGCTTGACGGCGGGCAAAGCTCGCCTGCAAGCGTTTCTCTGCAAGGATTTGCAAGCGAATCCTTGCAGAGCGGTCCGACTTTTCAAAGTTGAACTGCTCCAGATGGCCGTCCGCCCCGGACATCGTCCGGGACGGACGGCCATTCTCGCAGGTCTTGCGCCGGCGTACGGATTCCCCCTTGCGGAAATCCGCAAAAATCACCCGTTCGGGTGATTTCCTTTTTCCCGAACCCCGTTATTCTGCAATCGCAATTTCACTTTGGGATTGCCCGGCGACGCGACGCGTAGCGGTTATAACCGGACGTTTCCGTATTTCGCCGACCGTCGCCGGTTTCGGAAGAGATTGACAATAACGCCGCTCAGGCGGCGAATCCATATGCCTGGAGTGGTTGGATGCTCAGGACGATTTCAGACAGGGGCGCGCTCATGAGGGTGGCACGGTATCGCAGGCGAACGGGGGATTTCCTGCGGACGGCCGGCGCCGTCACGGGCGCCCGGTCGCGCGGCGGACGCCTCGCGGCCGGTGAATTCGGAGGTCCCTGAGGCCGGCTTTATCCTGAAGCGTTGTCGCCCGCGCCTTCCGTTTCCTTGTCTCCGGCATCTGCCCGGGGCGGGCGAAAAGCGGAAATACGGGGATAACCGATTGCCAACAATGGGCGATACGCCCAGATTAACTTCTTCGCGGGGATTTTCCGGCTCTCCGCGAAGAATTTTTTTTAGAGGGAACCTCTACAAACCAGGATTTTTGTTTCCTGGCAAGGAAGGCGAGTTTCGACAAGTGGGAGTATATTCAACATATTCGACCCGTTGGCGAAAGGAGCCTGACGCCGCCAAGAGGCAAAAAGACGGTTTATAAAGGTTCCCTGGAGCAGTTCAACTTTGAGATTATACACGGTTTATCTTCAGTCCGCGCCCGCTCCGGCGCTTAACCGCGCAAATAAATTGCGCTTGCGCCTTCGTGGCAGGGCGCGCTTTTGCCGCGGACGCCCATGCTCAAGCGCAGGACGCAATTTTGCGCTGTATGTGAAATAAGGCTTGCCGCAAAGGTCAAGGCCATGAAATACGTTATCATTTCCAACAGATTGCCGGTCTCGCTGGCCGGCGAGGGCGAGGATCTTACTCTTGAGCGCAGTAGCGGCGGTCTGGCCACGGGTCTGGATTCTCTCGAAACCGCAACGGAAAAACACTGGCTCGGCTGGCCGGGGGTCCACGTCCGGGAGGCGTCAACGCAGGCGCGCATAGCCGCCGATCTGAAAAAACAGCGTCTCTATCCCGTCTGGCTCAGCCAGGAACAGATACAGGACTACTACGAAGGCTACTGCAACAGCATCCTCTGGCCCCTGTCACACTATTTTTTCAGCTATATAGAATACAAGGAGCTATATTGGGAGACGTACCGGGAAGTCAACGGGCTTTTCTGCCGGGAGGCTCTTAAAATCATCGAGCCGGGTGATTGGGTATGGATCCACGATTATCATCTCATGCTCCTGCCCGGCCTTATCCGGGAGCGGATGCCCGAGGTCGGCATCGGCTATTTCCACCATATTCCCTTCCCTTCCTATGAACTCTTCCGCTGTCTTCCGGAGCGGGGCGAAATCCTGCGCGGGCTTTTGGGGGCGGATATCGCGGGTTTTCACGTCCACGACTACATGCGCCATTTCATCAGTTCGCTCTACAGGGTGCTGAACCTGGACTGCCGCCTGGACGAGGTGCGGCTGAACAATCGCGTCACCCGCGTCGAAGCCTTCCCGATGGGCATCAATTACAGCCTGTACAACGAAGGCCCGGCAGGCCCGGAAGCGGCGGCCTTTGCGGAGGAAGTGCGCAAACTGGTGGGCGAGTGCAAAATAATCCTGTCCGTGGACCGCCTGGACTACAGCAAGGGCATCCTGTTCCGTCTGGAGAGCTATGCGGCTTTCCTGGACAACAACCCGGAATACAGGGGACGGGTGACGCTTGTCATGGTTGTCGTTCCTTCGCGGGACGGGGTGGAGAAATACGCGGCCCTGAAAGACGGGATCGACAAGATGATCGGCGCGATCAACGGCGCTTACGCCCGCGTGGACTGGACGCCCGTGCATTATTTCTACCGCTCCTTTCCCGTTCCCGCACTGACCGCCCTCTATCACATGGCGGACATAGCCCTCGTCACTCCCCTGCGCGACGGCATGAACCTGGTGGCCAAAGAGTATCTGGCGGCAAAAGGGAACCGCCCCGGAGTGATTATTCTGAGTGAAATGGCCGGGGCCTCGGTCGAGCTCTCCGATGCGTTGATCGTCAATCCCATGGACACGAGGCGGATGGAAAAGGCCCTGCTCGAGGCCCTGACCATGCCGGAAGACGAGCAGATGCGCGCCCTGCGCGGCATGCAGCGCACCGTCTCCAGGTATGACGTGAAGAAATGGGCGAGCGACTTCTTTTCCGGACTGCGCGAAGCAAAGGCGCGCAATGACGCCATGCGGGAAAAATTCCTTGAGAAAGAGAAAATCCTGCATCTGTTGGACGCTTACCGTTTGGCGGAAAAGCGTCTTCTGCTTCTGGACTATGACGGGACCCTTGTTCCCCTGGCGAAAAGACCGGCCCTGGCCTACCCCCGGCCGCCCCTGCCGGAAATCCTGGCCGCCCTTGCCGTAGATCCCGGCAACAAGATCGTGATATGCAGCGGCCGCGACCGGGAAACTCTGGAAAAGTGGCTCGGTTCGCTGAATGTCGACATTTCCGCGGAACACGGGGCCTTTTTCAGGGAAAACGGGGTCTGGGGCCGGGTTCTCGAGGCCGCTCCCTGGGATGAGGAAATCCTGGACATAATGGAGAAGATTGCGGACAAGACGCCAAGATCCGCGGTCGAGCGGAAAACGACGGCCCTGGTCTGGCATTATCGGGAAGTGGACCCCTGGCTTTCGGACTTGCGCGTCACCCAGCTCATTAACGCCCTGATCACCCCCTGCACGCGTCTCGGTTTGCAAATCATGCAGGGCAACAAAATAGTGGAGGTGAAGCAGGCCGGCTTCAACAAAGGCACCGAGGTGAAACGTCTGCTGGCGAAGGACACTTACGATTTCTATCTGGCCATGGGCGACGACACCACGGATCAGGACATGTTCGCCGCCCTTCCGCCGGAGGCGGTCAGCATCAATGTGGGGTTTTTTTCCGACGCGGCCATGTTCTACCTGCCGGATCAGGAGGGGGCGCTCGCCCTCCTGGCCTCTTTGAGCGCCTGACGTCCGATTGCAAAAATAGTTTTAGAGCGTTTTGTCGTTGAAAGTATCTTTCCGATAAATGCTCTGGCGTTGCGAAGCATTGCTTCGCAACGCCCGCGAGATTGGCATAGGCGGGCTTTGCCCTCTGTAAGTGTTACACGTACCAGTCGCCGCAAAACATTTAAGGGTTCGCAGTAGTTGCTTTTGCGGGCAAACACTGAAATCGACCGGAATTTATCATGCCAGATCTGGACTATGGGGTAATAGGCAACTGCAGGACGGCCGCACTGGTCTCAAAGAGCGGCGACATCCGCTGGCTCTGCCTGCCGGACTTCGACAGCGCCGCTGTTTTCGCGTCCATCCTTGACGCGGAAAAGGGCGGGCATTTCGGATTCAGCCTGTCCGGCGAGCACTCCTGCTCGCAGTCGTACATAGCGCAGACCAACATACTGCGCACGCTTCTCGTCACGGAAAACGGAGTGGCCGAGGTGCTGGACTTCATGCCGCGCTACCGCGTTTCCGACTCGGACTACCACATGCCCCCGGAGATATACCGGCTGCTGCGCCCTCTGGTCGGCAAGCCGCGCCTTGGCGTCGTCTATGCGCCGGCGCTGAACTACGCGAGGGAGGCGGTCCGCCACGAAAAGCGCGGCGGCTGTGTGCTGAGCTACTCCCTGTGCAACTCGAACAACAACATATACCTGTATTCCAGCCTCGATCTCGACGCTGTCCTCGAGGGCCGCGAGTTCACTCTGGAAAATGACGAATTTCTGCTTCTTTCCTACCACCAGAAGCTGGTAGGCATTACTCTGGAGCACGTCAACCTCGAGCTTGAGCGGACAAGGGTCTACTGGCTCAACTGGTCGCAGCGTTCCGTAACATATCAAAAATACCGGGAGCAGGTTTCACGCAGCCTGCTGGTGCTGAAACTCATGACCTTCGAACAGACCGGGGCCATTCTCGCCGCCCTCACCACCAGCATCCCCGAGACGATCGGAGGGGAGAGGAACTGGGACTACAGGTACTGCTGGCTGAGGGACGCGTCCATGTCCATGGTCACTCTGCTGGAGATGGGGCACCCGAACGCCGCCAGGCGTTTTTTGCGGTTCATCAGGCGCATCCTGCGCTCGAAACAGGACAGCTTCCAGGTCATGTACGGAATTCGCGGCGAACGCGTGCTCACGGAAGAGCGTCTTTTACATCTGGCCGGGTTTGAGAATTCCAGGCCCGTACGCGTCGGCAACGCCGCTTACGCCCAGAAACAGAACGATTCCTTCGGCTACCTTCTGGACGTCATGTACAATTATTACCGTTTTTTCGGCGGGTCCCCGGATGACATCGAAGAGATGTGGGAGATCGTGAAAAAGATAATCAGCACCGTGCTGGAGGACTGGCGCAATCCGGACCACAGCATCTGGGAATTCAGAGCCAGGAAGGACCATTTCGTATTTTCCAAGGTCATGTGCTGGGTGGCTCTGGATCGGGGGGCGAAGATCGCCGAGTTTTTCGGGTGCGGGGACGAGCGCGCGAGCTTCGCCGCCGAGGCCGAGGCGGTGCGGAACGAGGTGTTCGCCAAAGGCTGGAACGAGGAATTGCAAAGCTTCTCCCAGGTGTACGGGAGCGCGGAAGTTGACGCTTCGCTTCTGCTCATGGAGCAGTACGGCTTTGTAAACGCAAGCGACGAGCGTTATGTGAAAACCGTGGACCGGGTGAAAGAGAGGCTTTTCCACAATGGCCTCATGTACCGTTACCGCAACGACGACGATTTCGGGCGGCCGGAATCGGCCTTCACCATCTGCACCTTCTGGCTTGCGCGGGCGCTTTACGTGACGGGGCGAAAAGAAGAGGCCCTGGCCGTTTTCGGCAATGTCCTCGCCCATTGCAACCATGTCGGCCTTTTCAGCGAGGACCTGGATTTTGAGACGAAGTGGCAGCTCGGCAACTTCCCGCAGGCCTATTCGCATCTGGCCCTTATCGAAACGGCTTCGCTCCTGAACGAGGGCAAAAGCTGTCCCCGCTTCATCACGCCCTGAAGCATCCAGTCCTGATGCCGGAGCGGTTCAACTTTGAAAAGCGGACCGCTCGCAAGGACTTGCTTGCAAATCCTTGTCGCGAAATGCTCGCAGGCGGGCTTTCCCCGTCGTTAAGAAGACATCCGGCATAATGTTTGCATTAGTCCTAGAAAAACTCTAGAATCTGGACATGAACACACTCACCTCTCTTGCATGGCTCAAGGGTTTTCGAGCCATCCGCACAAGATACTGCCAACGACTGTGCAATTACTTAGCTATGGTGCAATTTGCCTGCGCAATTATTCTTTTTCGAAGAATTGCTGTTTATCTGCAGTAATTGTGCCGGATATCTTCTACGTTCGGGACGGACGACCCCGGCCCCCCTCATTTGCGCGCCGCGTCTCAAATCATAACTTTCTTCTTTATCCTGATAAATATCCCCGGCATTCGGCCGATAAATATGTACAGAGGTGTTTATGTCTATGTGGGGCAGCCTGAGCAGCATACTTAACACAAGCAGCATCGGGACCGTATGGCAACCCAAATCCAACCGCATACAGGTCGGCCGCGATGTGGGTGCTCTTTCCGCGACAGGCTTCTGTGGCGGGCCTGATCGCAACAGGGTCCTCGGGCAGGGTGACGATGTGACGCTCAAGTCCCGGTGGCTTTTCGACTTCGTTAAAGCCAAGACCGAATCCGGCGGCACGGTACCCGACTTTCGCGAACTCTCCAAAGTGATCAAGGAATTCGGTGAGACCGGCTTTGCCTCGCCCAGTATGCTGAAAGGCGTCGACGGCACGGTGCTCCAGCAGAAAGGCGACTATGTCGTCTCTTACAACGGCGGCGGGCTCCTGGTCTACAAAAAGAACGCTGAAGCAGGCGAGTTTACGCAAGTAACCGCCGTATCGGGCAAGCAGGACATCAGGATCGCCTGGGACGGCAACGGCGAGCCTCAAATCCTGACGGGCGGCGCGGCCCTCACCAACGGCGTTCTGGCGGCCCAAGGGGAAAATGAGTTCCTATTCCGCGCCTCCAAGGCCGATGTTGCCGCCGGCAAGGGAACCACGGTCTTTAACGCATCGTTCGCGGAGGGAACGTATTCCGGCGGCGACAATGTGACGTACCTGGGCCGTTACGCAGGCGGCATCTTTACCGAAACCACGGGCAAGATCACCTTTGCCGGATATTTCAGCGGCGCCTCTTTTGAAAAGCTCACCGGGGACAGCATTTTTTCCGGCGTCTTTACAAATGCTTCCGTGACCCTTGAAAAGGGCAAGAGTACGTTCAGCGGATATTTTTCCGCCTCCGAGATTCAGGCAGGCAACAACGGCAGCACGGTAAACGGCCTTTTCATGGATGCCTGCATCGTCAAGGGCGGCGATGGAGACGACAGTTTTTCCGGCCGGTTCATCGACGGCGAAGTGGACGGCGGCAAGGGAGACGACAGTTTCGGCAACACGCAGTCCATGAACCCGGAAATACTGGCCTGTCAGACTGACAACGAAACCAGAGTCTACAGTGGGCTTGCAGCGGATTTCGTCAATGCCACCGTTAACGCGGGAGAGGGCAGCGACACCTTCGAGGGCGTCATGTGGGGCGGCGCCCTGAACCTGGATGAGGGCGAAAACACCGTTCGCGGCATGTTCGGTGAAGCAACGGTCAACGGCGGCAAGGATAACGACGACATCCATGCTGCCTACAGTTCTATGAGCTTCTTTACTACGGGCCTGGGCGACGATACGGTTACTCTGGTCACCGCCGATCAAAGTTCGGTGACCACGGACGAGGGGACCAACCTTGTCACTATGGGCCAAAACAACCCCACACCGGGCGACCACACATGGCAGACCAGGGACGAATATTTCTCTAAAAGCCGCCCCATGGAAACCGGCGAGTTGCGGCACAATACCGTGAACACGGAAAAAGGCGACAACACCGTGGGCATCCATAACGGGGAGTCCATCGTGGCCGTTCTCAACGGTAATGAGTACGAAGAAAAGACCGTGGGCCGGAAAGCGGACGACGCCGGAACCGCAGAAGGGCCGTCTTCCCGGGGAACCGCTGAACAACCTTCCGTGCAGAACGCCGCTTCTCCCATAATGCCGCAAGCTCCCGCCCTACTTGACACTGCCGGACCGCAAGCCGCCGGAGACGCTGAAAACGGCGTGCAGACCTCCCCCTCGGCGGATGAAAGAACCCTACGCTATGCCATCGGGCGCTACCTGAACGTGTACGGTTTTGAACCGCTTGCGGGCGAGACCCCGGCCGTGACCGTCCAGACCGACGGTGAATCGCGGATCTTTAACGGTGTGGAACGACACAACACCTTTGAGGACAACGAAGAAAACCCCGGCATGATGCGGGTCATTCGCCGCTACAACGGCTTCGGCTCTTTTTCCTGGGACAGGTGGACGCGCCTGCGGGCATAAACAGCCATTGCAAAGGGAAAATGCCGATTGCAGACAAGGCGCTTGCACGCCGGTATAAGGCATCCGCGCCAGGCGCTATGAGCGCAACGCGCCAGCACCCGAACCGGGCGTTATGAACGGGACTTGCAGACCAGAGTCGGGACGGTTCAGCTTAAAGGGTAGTGTCTAATCCTGTGGACAAAATGATATCAAATCAAGCCCAAGATTTTTAAAATGTTTGTTATTACCAGTATAGAGCTTTAATCCATAGTGCATGGCACTTGCCGCAATCAGAGCATCATCCGTTTCCAGTCCGTCACTGAGGGCATGAGTCGTCATCAATTTCCAGGCAAGATTGCTGATTGCCTCATGTAGCGGCAATATTCGAAAGCTCATAACAATCAGCCAACTTTGAAGCTTCTCCAATTCCTGCTTGTTTCGTACGCCCTCAATCAACTCCATACAGGAAATTACGGATAGTCCGCGAGATTGAGCATCTACGCGCTTATAGTATCAAGGGCGCTGATTTTACCCCGTAAAGCCCAGATAAGGATATCCGAGTCAAACAGCATCGGCTGCACCGTAAAGATGACGACGACGGGCGGAGCGTTGTTTCCTGATCCAAGCGGACGGATCGGTCATGTCTTCCCTGTCGGCCCACATGCCGAATGCCGGATGGTTTTCCGGAGAATCTTCATAAACGGAATGCGCCGGTTCTCCGGACTTCGTTACTTCATTCCAGAGAGGGAACTGCCCGGATTCGACAATATGTTCCAGCGTTATGCGCACAGCGTCCTGAAGAGACAAACCCAGATTATGCAACACCGCATCGGCTTTGACTTCAATGTTGGGATCAATTTCGACAGTCAGCATAGCTTCGCCGTATGTTTCCGGAACAGATACCACAGGACATTTACTGTACGAAAGCAAAGTAGCTGCTTCCGGGGTCTGCGTCAATCAGACGAAATTTTAGGGGCGGCGGCAATCCTATTCGCGGACAGAGTCAGGGCGCTACGGACGGACCCGGCCGGGAGCGTGGAACGCATGGCGGCGCGGGCGGCGGAAGGTCTGGGCGAGGACAAGCTGCTTGCCGTGCGTCTGGACTTGCAGGCGCGCAACGGCGTTCCCGCGGGTGAACGCAGGGTGTTGCCCAAGGCGCAGGCGGAGAGCCTCAAGGCGCAGTGGGAAGGAGTGGAGGACGCGGAGCGGAAGGCTGCGCTGCTGGCCGAATGGAAGGGGCGCTTCGGCGCGTATTTTCCCGAGGTTGTGTCCGAGGCGAAGCTGCCGGCCGCCGCGCTTGCGGCCGGTGAACGTCGGGAAAGTCCGGGGGATCAGGGAAACCCTGAGCCGCGTTTACGACACGGTGTTGCGCGATCCCTTGGGCGGCCCGGCCGACGAAGTTTTGGCCGTGCTGCGAAGTCCGGAGTTTGAAAGAATGTTGCAAAAGAGAAACCCCTGCTTCCCCCGCCCGGCTAACCACAGAGGGTCAGAACACTGGCGGGGATACCGCTGCCGGGCCTTTCGATCGTCACCGGCAGGGGCTTTCCGGAGAAAACACAGGCGCTCCGGCAACGGAAGTCAAGATCGTCACAGACCCTTTGAAGTGCGTCTGAAGGTGAGAGAAGCGCAGAACGGAAAGTTTTTCTATGATTTTTACAATGAGTCCGAATGGGGAAGGAAGACCCCGCCCGATACGCGCATTGCATCCGTCCATGCAAGCGCCAAAGACGGGGGAGATTCCCGCGTAGCTCTCGGGGAGCTCGGTGCGGCACACGGGGAGCGGCCGGCGGTCCGCATTGATGACGGGAATCTTTCGAAAAAGATAATCGCTCCCGCGGATGCCGTCAACCTCGACGTGCGGGAAGGTTCCCCGCCTGATCCGCGCGCTTCCTCCGCCGCCGAAAGCGCCAAGGGCGGGGCGGGCTTCGAGGGTACGGAACCGCAGGCTCACGGACAGCGGCGACCGCCAGCACACGCGCCAAGCCCCGAAGCGCCTGCTGCGACAATAGCGCAAGCGCCTGATGCCGTCAACCTCGACGTGCGGGGCGTGACGCCAGACTGGACGCCGGAGCCTCCGGAGCGAGCCGCGCCGGCCGCGCGCGTGCCGGATGAGCGGGCAGCCGTCGATCGCGCTCTGGATCACGAGGCGGCGCGGATACTTGAGGAAGGCGGGGGAACGCCGGAAGATCGCGCCGCTCTGGAAAGCGCCGCCGAGGATATGGAAACCGTCAACCGCGAGGAAGAGGCGGCTCTGACCGTCCTTTCCTGCATCACAGGAGCAAGCGATGTTTGATGGTGGAGCAGGGCAAAACAAATGTCATGGAAAACTACCTGGGGGATCCGCCCCCCGCAGACCCCCCAGGTCGCTCCGGGAAAAGCACGGTCGCGTCATTCTGAACGGAGCGAAGCGGAGTGAAGAATCCATCTTGATTGTTCAGAAAGGCGTGAAGATGGATTCTTCGCTTCGCTCAGAATGACGGAGATAGGGCGGGAATCCTCAGGCGTCGCAGACGGCGGCCGTGGCCGCCAAATGGAGCGATATCGTTGCTGTCGATGCCCGTACGGCGGCTTCGCCGCCAACGGGCACAAGCCCTTCGGGTCGCAAGGCGGCGCGGGCGGGGATTTGCCCCGGCCGCATGGTTGCCGCGTAAGAAAGGCGTGGGGCAGTTCTCCGTAAAGGAGGTTGCCTGAATGGTACAGTTCCTGCGAGATATTGCCGTCAATGTGATTGGTAATATCCTTGTGGCCCCCATAAGGCGCTTATTCAAAGATAACCGCTAAAAGAGCTTGCCCCTGAAGGAACGCCATTCCTATCAGGGGCACAACTTGGAGATTACCTATAATCTTCGGGGAACTGTCCTAGGGCCGGGGGTGTTAGCGCACTTCCGGCCCGCTTGTTTTGGAGTATAAGTCATTCCCGCCGCTTGTCAAGCCTCCCATGACAAAGCCGGTAACTGCGCATCTCAAGAGCGGCAACCGGGGCTGTTATCTGCGCGCGAACCTCAACCGGGCGGTGAAGCGGAGTTTGCGGCAGTTCCGGTACATATTTTTCATCAAGCGGGACTGGATGCGGCGGTTGAACTTCAAGGTTCAGGCTTACCCGAAGCGGGGGGAAATGTAACGGCGTTACGAATGGCGTAATTTTTCGGCGAGAGAATTATCCTGTTTTTCGCGCCGGTTTTTCCCGCGCCGCATCACAATCCCTGAAAAAATAATGGAAAAGCGCCGGGAAATGGCTTATTCTGCCGACAAAACACAAAGGGCGCGACGAATATGGAATATTTTCTGCCGGGACTGTTCCTGGCGATCCTGGGCTTTGTGCTGCTGCTCAACATCCTGACCCTCCCGGCCAACTGGATCATGGTCATCCTGGTCGTGATCTGGCGTTTCGCCAACCCGCATCCGGGGGCGATGGACGCCTTTTATTTCATAACCCTGGTCGGTCTGGCCCTGGTCGGCGAAGTGATCGAATTTCTGGCCCAGGCCTGGGGGACCAAAAGATACGGGGCCACGAACACCGGGACCATAGGCGGCATTATCGGGGCCATAGCCGGGGCTGTCGTCTGCGCGCCCTTCCTTCTTGGGGTAGGCGCGCTGTTCGGCGCCCTGATCGGGGCCTGGTGCGGCTGCTATGTCTTTGAACTCCTGCGCGGCCGTTCCGCCGGCGAGGCTTGGCGCTCGGCCAAAGGCGCCATGATTGGACGCTTTTTCGGCATCTGCATCAAATGCGGCATCGGCGTGGCCATGCTCGTGCTGACCTACCATGCCGTATGGCCGGGGGCGACGCCACAGCTTCCCGCCTTCCAGGTATAATTCCGTTCCCTGGCGCGACAAATCAGAGCTTCCCCAACTCGCTCTATTCTCCGCCGCGAATGGCCGCGTACGGTTCCAGAGAACGCGCCCGCAAGGCCGGGTACAGGGCCGCCAGCACGCCTACGGCCACCGTCAGGAGCAGGATCAGGACCATCCTGGCCAGGGCGAAGCCCATGGATGACAAAGCGGAACCTTCGCTAGGGACGGCGCCGGCCGCCGCCAGCCATGCCGCCGAGCACACGATGCCGAGAAGGCTCCCCGCCCCCGCGAGCAGAGCGGCTTCGCCCACAATCAGCCTGAAAACGAAGGCGTTTTCGGCGCCCATGGCTTTCAGCAGGCCGAATTCCCGCCTGCGCTCATGGACCGTCAGGGCAAACATGGCGCCTGTAACCAGAAAGACCGCAAAAGCCACAAAGACCGTGGCGATACGGAAACCGCCGCCTTGCAGCAGGCCGTGCAGCTGATCGTTGATGGTTTTGAGCATTTCCGGGCGGGCGATGACCTCGACCCGGGCGATGTTCGTTTCCAGCATGTTGACCGTAAAATCCGGAAAGGCGTCTTTCCGCAGACGGACCAGAAGCCAGGAAGGGTCCGGGATTGTTTCGCCCGGCACAGGAAAAAAGATCGCCGTATCCAGAAATGTGCCTGTTTCCCGCAGACGGCCCGCAATCGAAAACTTCCCGCCGTCCACCTCCAGGACGTCGCCGGGAACCTTTCCCGCCCCGACCCGCGCCCCCAGCACGATTTCTCCGGAATCTCCGCGCCATTCTCCGGGCGCCTTCCCTTCCAGCCAGGGCAGGACGACAAAGTCGGTTGCCGGAGCGAAACTGACGAGGGTCGCCAAAACGTCCCCCACGCGCGCTTCGCCCCTGTATTTCTGAGGAGTCACGACGTCAACGTCGGAAAACGTCTTCAACTGCTCCGCCGCCTCCCCCGGCACCACGCCCCGGACCGGAGGTCCCTTGGCCAGATCGACTTGTCCGGTCTCTTTTGTTCCCGTCGGAACAAGGGCCAGATCCGCTCCCGTCAGCAGGCGGTTGCGCTCAAGTTCTCCCTGGATGCCGCCGGACGTGAAAACGGCCGTCAGGGCCATGGTGACCGCCAGGGCGACGGCAAGAACGATAAAGACGTTGTACGCCTTGTGTCCTTTCAGGTTTTTCAGTGCCAAGTTCCACATGGCGTCGTTTTTCCGATCAAGGTGTTCGTTCGCATTCGGGATTACCAGACGGGCTTCCGGGAATCAGGCGAAGCCCGCCTTCTGCTCCGCCGGACCAGCAAAAATACCGCGACCGCCAGGACCGCGACCGCCGCAAGGCCGTACCGGACAAGAGGAGGGACATCGTCTCCCGCGCCGGGCAAGGTTGCGATGTTCGCATCCGTGTAGGATAACAGGCCGTATGTCGTGCCGGCAAGAATGACCGGAGGTTTTCCCGGCAGGACGTAAACCTTGTGCAGGAAGGGGTTGTCCAGGCCGGTGTTGATATCCGTCCAGGTCGCGCCCCTGTCCGTGCTCCGGTACGCCCCGCCCCAGGCCCCGGCGTAGACCACGCCCGGATACTGCGCATGCGCGGCGAAGGAAAAAATGGTGATCGTCAGCAGGCCGGTTTCTTTCCAGGTTCTTCCCCCGTCCACCGTCCGGAAGGCGCCTCCGTTGGACTGGCCGACGTAAAAATCCGTCGGGGTGGCCGGATGGTACGCCCCCGCCAGCACGACGTCCGGGTCTTCCGGGTCAATGTACAGGGAGAGAACGCTCAGACTGCTCAACCCCTCGTTGACGTCGATCCAGGAGACCCCGCCGTTGCCGCTCTTGAAAACGCCGGCGCCGCCCGTGCCGGCGAACAGGTACTGGGGATTCCTGGGATCAATGGCGATGCAGTTGACATTGACCGCGCGCCTGAACCCGGAGGACATGTGCCACTGTTTCCCCCCGTTGGTGCTGATGGCTACTCCGTCCTGTATGCCCACATAGAGGAGATTGGGGTCCTTCGGGCTTATGACGATGCAGCGGACGTACAGGTTGGGAAGCCCTTCATTGAGAGACCGCCAGGTGCTTCCGCCGTCAAGGGTTTTGAAAATCCCCAGGCCCTCATAGCCGACGTATATTTCCTTGCTGTTGAGATAATTGACCGCCACGGAATTGGGCGGGATATCCCCCGGCAAATCCGCGCCGATGCCCGTCCAGGTATTCCCGCTGTCAAGGCTCTTCTTCAGACCCTGGGACGTGACCGCGTAGAGCGTGGAAGGCCGCGCGGGGTCGCCGGTCAGAGAAAGGATATGCACCGCGTCCAGGGCGATTTTGTTCCAGGCGTTATCCCCGGCCGAAGCCGGAGCAGGAGCGGCGCACAGAAAAACGCAAAACGGAAGGATGGTGAATATTCTGGTCATCCCGTTTCCTTTATGGATGGATAATCTTCCATTCCCGTTTGACGCGGACCAAATCCATATTGGAATTGGAACTGTACGGGCCAAACCACAGGGGGACGACAACCTTGGTCTCCACAACGGCGGTGTCGTCCTTGATGGTTTCTCCCGTTACTTCCAGTTGCATGTCCGGGGAGTACATGGAGACCCTGTCGATAAACTGGTTGTAAGAATTGTTGTAATGCCGGATGCTGACAAAGCCGTAGGCTTTTTTGTAGTCCCTGCTTTTCAGGGCCGCAAAATATTCAGCGATCACCTGCCGGGGAGAAACGTCGGGAAGTTTGACGTGATCGAGATAATACCGCATCCCGAAAATTCCGGCGAGGACGACATGAAAGGCGCAAACGGCCATCAGAACTGTTTTTCTGGTTTTCTTCATCATGCTCATGATGCCCCGCTCTTTGCGCCTTTTGGAGAAGATTCCCCCTCATAGGGGAGCACCTGCTGATTTTTCAGGAGGTAGGGCGTCCCGAAGGAGGAATAGTCCAGAGCGTGGGTCACCATCACGACGAGGACCCCCTGCCTGTTGATGCGCTGGAAAAGGCCCATGATCTCCGCTTCGGTCGTCTCGTCCAGGTCGCCGGTGGGTTCGTCGGCCAAAATGACGGAGGGGCGGTTGATCATCGCCCTGGCGATGGCCACACGGCGTTGCTGTCCCCCGGAAAGCTGGGAGGGGTAGGCGTCCTCCTTGCCGGTTATCCCGACCATCCCCAGAAGCGACAGGGCGGATTCCCTGTCTTCGCGGTCAGGGGTCCTGCCGCTGAAGGCGATGGGCAAAAGGACGTTGTCCAGCACGCGCAGGGTCGGAATCAGACTGGGGAACTGAAAGACAAAGCCGAGCTTCCGGTTTCTCAGGGCCGCCAGATCAGGCTCGGACAAGCGCCAGATGTCCACGTCGTCAATGAACACCTTTCCTTCATCCGGTCTGGTCAAACCGCCCATGATGCTGAGCAGCGTCGTTTTTCCCCCTCCGGAACGCCCGGTGACAAGGACAAAGGCGGCGTCCTCAATCCGCCAGTCTATCCGGTCCAGCACAGTAAGGTCCTTATATCGCTTGCCGATATTTTCCAACCGGATCATCGCTGCTCATTCTCCTCTTCTGATGGCTTCATAGGGCTCAAGACGGCTTATGCGCAGGGCCGGGTACAGTCCGCCCAAGATTCCGGTGATCAGCGAGGCGGCCATGATCAGCAGGACGATGGCGAGAAAATCCCGGTTGCCCGGCCAAACGTATACGTTGCCGATCATCCCGGTGATCAGGTCCTTGCTGAAATAGGTCGCGCAGGCTCCGATCAGCACGCCGATCGCGCCGCCAATCCCGGCGATGCACGCCGCTTCCAGGATAATGAGCCGAAAAACGACGCCGCGCCCGGCGCCCATGGCCCTGAACAGGCCCAGTTCCCGCATCCGCTGCCGGACGGACAGGGCGAACAGGCTGCCCACCAGACCGGCGGCCAGAAAACCGAAAATGCCGCCGGCCAGAAGGAGGGCGTCCGCCAGACCTTGCAGCCGCAGGCTGAAAAAACGGGTCAGACGGCCGGAGGTCAGGGCCTTCACCTCCGGAACGTTCCGCTCGATGTCTTCCGCCACAGCCGCGGGGTCCGTCCCCTCCTCCACCTGGACCAGAATGGTGGAAACCTGGTCCTGGCGGATGGGGACAGGGTAGAGCGGCGATTCCCGGACCAGCCGATAGGCGGTCTCCATGGTAAGAAAGACCGTATAATCGGCGCCGAGTCCCGTCGGCTCCAGAATACTGGCCACGGTAAAAGGCTTGCCCATGAAGATCAGCCTCTGCCCGATGGCTTTCGCCGGAGTGCCGACCACGGCGGAAATGACCTTGGCCCCCACGATGATCTGGTTGTTTCGCTGCCTCTCTCCGGTTTTTTGCAGAACCCAGGGGGCGATGGTGAAATCCCGCTCCGGGTCGTAGCCGATCAGGGTCACCTGCACCACGCAGCAGGCCGCGTCCAGGCTGCGCAGGTAAACCTGCGCGCAGGTCCGCTTCACCCCCGGGATCTGCCGCACCTGCGCTTCCAGAGAAGAAGGCATGTAAAAAGTGGTGGGTTCGCCGGAAATCAGGGCCGCCAGCGCCTCTTCCCGGGACTGTGCCGGTACCGCCACGATATCGGCCCCCATGCGTTCCCTGGAGGTTTGCAGGGTGTCCTGAATGCCTTTGGAGAGGATGGCGGCCGGAAACAGGGTCGCGCAGGCCAGGACGATGCCGCCGATCATCAGCCAGGCGCGAAACGGCCTGCGCCGGAGATTCTGCCGGACCAGATACAAAAGCTGTCGCATGATTGTAGCGCCTTGTTCGTTTTGCCGCCGGTACGCCGTAATACCTCAAAATGTATATGTTACCGGGTTCACTGCCCGATGTCAAAATCAAAGGACTGCCGCAAGACCCGGCCGTCGTCGTCCCCGAACGTCGCCCTGATCTGCCAGTACCCTCCATGCCCGTACTGGACCAGCGCTACATACCGTCCGTCCTTGTCCTCCGCAAACTGCAATTCCAGGGGATAGCCCTCCATCTGCATGTCGGGCATCCGCACGTCCCCGGTCACGACCTTGCCCTGCACCGGATTGCCGGCGGCGTCCCGCAGGACCAGGCTGACCTGGGCCACGCCGGGCCGGGCCGGGGTGGTCAGTATCCAGGTAATCCCCTGAGATTTCTTTTCCACGGTTATCGCCGGGGAAGACGCCCGGTCGGCCGCCGCGAAACCCGATGCGGCCGGAAAAGCGGCGGCGGCCCAGCACAAAAGGCAGAAAACAGAGAAAAGGCGCCGCCGGTGTTTCATTCCACGAATCATCTCCATACCTCGCGGTTTGCGGGAATTTTTCCGCCGCGGTCACCAACTCGGCGCATCGGCGTCCATCATCCAGAAATACTGCGGAAACCGGTAATGCAGGGCCAGCCACTTGTTGTCATGCCGGGTGGAAAAGGCGTCAATCGTTCTCGGGGCGGCGGCGAAGGACTGGCCGAAGTCCTTTTTGTGGCAGCTCGCGCAACTCCAGATGGGGGTGGTGCTGCAGGTGTGATAGGTGACGACCGTAAAGGCGAGGAATACAGTTAGACTGACGGGGAAAACCAGCCATCTGATCCGCTTTTTCCGGGCGTTTCCCCGATCCGCCAGAGGCAGCAGGCACAGCCCCAGAAGCAGGAGCGCGGGAATCCAGAAGACACCGAGCATTTCCATGTCTTCCTGGAAATAGCGGGTCACCTGAAAAAACATCATGTACAGCCAGTCGGGCTGAGGCACGGAGGAGGTGGTGACGGGGTCGGCGAAGTCCTGCTTCTGGATCCCGAAAGCCGCCAGGGCAAGGAGCAGCAGGGTCGTCCCCGCCACCGCGGCCGCGGCGCGCGGGAACCGCCCGGAAAAGAACCGCCCGGGGCGCGCCGGTCCGGTTCTTTTGTCGCCATGTGCGGGCCCGTTCGCATCGGGCGGCGCATCTTTTTCACGGAACCCCGGCCTGCCGCGAAGCGCGGGGAAATGGCCGCCAAGGCAGACCCCGGCCAGCAGGGGGAGCACAAGGGTATGCAGGGCGAACCACCTGCCGACCGGCACAACGCCGTTCACAGTATCCGAAAACAACAGCCACTGCAGCGCGCCCGCGAACAGGGGCAGGCCGTCAATCCAGTGCCCGATGGTCTTCACCGTCCAATAGGCCCTGAAATCCCAGGGCAGCAGATAGCCGGTCACGGTAAAAGCCGCGGCCAGCGCCAGCAGGAGGATGCCGGTACACCACTTCCGTCCTCCGCGGCGCCATGCCCCGCGGAAGATCACGATCAGAAGATGCAGCGTCAGGAAGGACATCAGGACAAAGGCGCCCCAGCGGTGGAGGGATCGGAAAAATCCGCCCGCCCGGACCTGCGTTTCGATAAATTCGACGCTCGTCCAAGCGTCCGCCGGGGTCGGCTGAAAAAACATCGCCATATAGATCCCGGACGCGGCCTGAAACAGGAACACAAGAACGACAAGGCCGCCGGAACGGCCCAGGAAACAGACCAGATCGTGCCCCGCCCCGCCGGTCTTTCCGCCGGCGGGGCGGGGAGCGCATTCTCTGTCCATGCTGTACGACACCCTGGAATTACGCCTCGACGATAAACCAGCCGCGCATCTCCAGATGGAGCGGTCCGCAGAAATAGGAGCAGAACATGGCGAATTTGCCGGGCCTGTCGGCGACGAACTCGAAGATGATCGACTTGCCCTGCGGGACGCCCCAGTTGGTCTGCAGACCGTATTCGTTGATGATGAAGCCGTGAACAGGGGCGGGGTCATTGGTCAGCCCGGTGGCCTTGTCGATATTCGTCAGGATGACGCGTACCTTGTCGCCCTTTTTCACAGTCACGTTATCCGGCTTGAAGCCGTAACTGAACTCCTGCAGACGGACTTCCACCACCCCGCCGTCGATCCTGGTCACCCCCGGGGCGCCTTTGTCCTCGGGCACCAGCTTGGCGTTCACGTTGGGGTCTTTATGCGGAGCCCAGATGGAGGCGTGGCCTTCCGGAGGCAGATCGGCGTTGAGGTATCCCCGCACGACGTCCGCCTTGATGATTTTGGCGTTATGCGGTTCGGGCACTGTGGGCGCCCTGGCGATGACCTCTTCCGTGGCCAGATCGATCAGCTCCACGTTGGTCGGGTCCTGGTTGGAAATGGAACCGGCGAAAAGGCCCGTGGAGTATTTGTTCCAGATGGTGAGGTACTTGCTGTCCGGCGTGATCTGCAGGTGGCCCGGCCGGTAATGGACGGGGATCTTTTTCACCATTTCCATCTTTTCCAGGTCAATCTTGGCCACGGCGTTGTCCACGAACAGGGTCGTATAGGCCCATTTCCCGTCGTTGGTGAAGACGGTGTGCAGAGGACCGGGGGCCGGGCTCTTGTTGAAGCCGGGGACGGCGGGGGTCATGTCGATCTCTTTGATCACCTCCATCTTGGCGATGTCGATGACCGGGACGTTTCCGGAAAGCTTGCCGGCGACAAAGGCCAGTTTGCCGTCAATGGTCAGGTCTATGCCGTGGGGATTTCTGCCCGCCGGGATGAACTTGGTCCGTTTGAAGCCGTCCACCTCGATCACATGCACGCCGGAACGGTAATAGTCCGTGGCCAGACAATATTTTCCGTCATGGGTGACCACAAGATAGTCCGGGGCTGATTCCTGCCCGTCGGAGACGTCGATTACCTCGACCTTGCCGCTGGCGATGTCGATTTTGGCCATTTTCCCGGACAATTCGCCTGTGGCGAAAAGGGTTTTCCCATCGGGGGTGATGGCGATGTGGTGCGGCCCGAAGGGCGCGGGGATGTTGATCTTGCGGATCAGCTCCTGGGTGGAGATATCCACGACCCCGACGGAGGAATCCCCCTTGTCGTTGATAAAGACGTACTTGCCGTCCGGGGTCCCGTTGGTGCCGGGCTTGTTGGAGCCGGAAAAGACCGGCTCGTGGGTGTCCACGCCCACCGGGATCAACTTGATGGTCCGCAGGCTGGGCAGGCCGATGACCTGCAGGGTTCCGGAAATTCCGCCGGAAGCGAAAATGATGTATTCGTCCTTGTCCTGGGCAAGTCCGCCCGGCTGGGCGGCGCCGGCCTCCAGGCAGGCTGCCGTGAGAAAAAGCGCGACCAGCAACGCGACGGCCGGATGCAGATTTTTTTTGTTTTTCATACTCGGCTCTCCCTCTATTCCAGATAAAAAAGGTGAAATTCTTCCGCCATGGCATTTACGCTTGAAATGCCCTGCAACACCCGCGACCTGACGCCGCAACGCCCCATGATACCGCAAAAATAAAAAGCGCGTGAACACGTTTCCCGGCTGATTCCTCCTTGTCATTTTTTTCGGGAAAGATAGGCGGAGACCGCATGCCTTTCCGTATCGCTCAGGGGGACGAGCGACATGATGGTCGTCTGGCTGACGATTTGCGGTTGAAGAATAACCCGCTCGATATAGGCCCGGTTCGTCCTTGAGCCGATTTGGGTCAAATCGGGGGCGAAAAAGCCTCCTTTCCCGTCCATGCCATGGCAGGACTGGCAGAACCGTCTGAACAGATCCTGCCCCTCGGCGATCTGCTCCCCGGTTATCGGCGGCAAAACCATCCTGTAGCCGTGCCGTTCGTCCTCCAGGATGGAGACCGCGGTCAGGCCGGCGACGGAAAACGCCACGGCCAGACATACGGCGGCGGCGACAGGCCGCTTTCTTACGTCGACGGTCTCGCCCTTGTCCAGAAAGGGCAGAAGAAGCAGCAGGACAAAAACCAGGGCGGGCAGAACGCATGTGCCGACGACGGTCAGAGGGCCTTCAAAATATTTCAGCAACTGAAAATAAAATAAAAAGTACCATTCGGGCCGGGGGACGTAGGTGACGTCGCCGGGGTCGGCCATTTCTTCCAGAGGCGCCTGCCAGACGAAGGAAAGGGCGACCAGAACCGCCAGGACCGCCAAGGCGGTCATGCATTCAAAAAACATCTGGTGCGGATAAAAAAAGGACCGGTCTCTTCCTCCGGAGGGGGAATCCGTCTCCATCAAAAATTCCTTTTCCGACGGATGTGTCTGTCCGTGCATTGAAACATGCCTGTTGTCCAACCTCCTACAGGGGACGGGAAATGCCCTGCCGCCGCACCATAAAGAAATGGGCCGCCAGGAATATGACCAGAAACGCCGGCAAAAACATGACGTGAATGACGAAAAAGCGGACCAGGGTGAGGGCGCCCACCTCGCTGCCGCCCCGGAGGGCGTCGGCCAAAAAACCGCCGGCAAGAGGAATGCTCGCGACCATGTTCACGCCTACCGTCGTCGCCCAATAGGCTTTCTGATCCCAGGGGAGCAGGTATCCGGTAAAGCAGGACCCCGCCACCAGCAGCAAAAGGAATATGCCCGCGATCCAGTTCAGTTCGCGCGGTTTCCTGTACGACCCGGTCAGAACGACGCGCAGCATGTGCAGGGAAACCATGACCACGGCCGCCGTCGTGCCCACCCGGTGAATCCCCCGGATGAAGCCGCCGAAGGCGGTTTCGTTCTCGATGTAGTTGACGCTGGCGTAGGCGTCCTCGGGCGAAGGCACATAATAGAGCATAAGAAAAACTCCGGTCAGCGCCTGAAGCAGAAGAATGAAAAAGGCGATGCCGCCGAAGCAGTACATGAACGCGGAAACGTGCTTCGAGGGATCGGCGTGTTCGGGAACCTCATGGTCCGCGATGCTTCTGATCAGCGGAGTGAGGTTCAAGCGTTCGTCGAGGAACTTGTAAACCCTGCTCACATTACGCGTCCCGGATGAAGATTTTATCGGCTTCAACCTTTACCGCCAACTGCGCCAGCGGTTCTGGAGGGGGGCCTTCCAGCACCCTGCCCTGCGCGTCAAAGGCGCCCCCATGACAGGGGCAGGTGAAGCGCTGCGTGGCGGAATTCCAGTCCACACCGCAACCCAGATGGGTGCATCTGTTGGTCAGGGCCACGAGTTTGCCGTCGTCCTGCCTCACCACAAAGGCCATCCGGCGCGCTTCCGACATCCGCCAGCCGTCTTTGCGCACGTAGCGGTAGGTGATCTTCGAGGGTTCACCCTGCCGCAACTGCCCCAGATCCGCGATTTCAATCCAATCCGCCCGGCTCTTCTTCAAGGCCGGAGAAAGAAAAAAACCGGCCAGGGGGATACCTAAACCCAACCCGAAAAGACCGGCCAGCGCTTTGATGCCGTTGGCGAGGAACCTGCGTCTGGGCGACGGATGCTTTTCTTCGGAACAAACCACGCGCATGCCTCCGTGTCGTCGTTCTTGCGCCAGCCTGCGATTTTTCAAATAATACGGACGTGTTATTTGGAATCCGACTTATGCGGATTCTATATTTACTAATAACAGGAGGGAGGAATAGTCAAGAAAAAATTCTACTTCCTCAAGTTTTCCGGGGGGGGGTGTTCAGGGGACAGTCGGGTTTTGACGGAACAGCGTCTTGAAAATTAAGCGGCGGCAGATATTCACAGGTCCGCCTGATAGCGGAATACGGCGGCGCAGCTTCCCTCTGTGGAAACCATGCAGGGTCCGGATGGGTGTTCCGGGGCGCAGGCTTTGCCGAAGAGGGGGCATTGCCGGGGCCGCAGGCGTCCGCGCAGGATGTCCCCGCATTTGCAGGCGGGGTTTTCCTCCGGTTCGGGTCGGGCCGTGTCCGCAAGGAAGCGTCTGGCCGCGTCAAAGTCCGCGTAAGCGGGGCGGATTTCCAGGCCGCTTTGCGGGATGGCGCCCAGGCCGCGCCAGAGGGCGTTCGCCGGCGCGAACACTTCCGCAAGCAAGGCGCGGGCTTTGGCGTTTCCTTCCGGTTCCACGGCGCGCCGGTACTGGTTTTGTATCTCCGCCTCTCCCCTGTTCCGCATCCGGATCATCAGCAGGAGCGAGTGCAGGATATCGGCCGGCTCAAAGCCGCCGACCACCCCCGGTTTTCCGAATTCTCCGGCTATGAAGCCGTACGGTTCAAGTCCGATGATCGTGGAAACGTGTCCGGGCAGGAGGAAGGCGTCCACCGCCGCCGGGGAAGCGCCGTCGCTCCCGGAGTCCGCCTCTTCCCCGGTCCCTCCGCCTTCTTCTCCCAACAGGGCGCGCAGGGCCGGGGGAACCAGCTTGTGCAGGCTCAATACGGCAAAATTTTTCAACCGCGCGCGAGCGGCGCGGAGTATGACGGCGGCCGCGGCCGGGGCGGTCGTCTCAAAACCCACGCCCAGAAAAACGACCGGCCGGTTCGGGTTTTCCGCCGCATAGTCCAGGGCTTCCAAAGGAGAGTAAACAACGCGCACGTCCGCCCCGCCGGCCCTGGCCTTCCCCAGACTCAGGCCGCCCGGCCCCGGAATGCGCATCATGTCCCCGAAACAGGCCAGGGTCAGGTTTTCCCTGCCCGCAAGCTCAAGGCAGGCGGCTATGTCCCGGACATGGGTCACGCAGACCGGACAGCCGGGTCCGGAGATGTGGGTGATTTCCTCGGGCCAGAGGGCGGGTAGTCCGGCGCGGAAGACCGCCGCGGTATGCGTTCCGCACACTTCCATAAAACGCAGGGGGGAGCGGATCTCGGCGCGGATTTTCTCCAGAAGCCCCCGGCATAGGACCGGATCGGAAAAAGCCCGGTTTTGCGCTGACATAAGTGTCGTCCTAAAGAGCGGTTTGACGTTGAAAATGTATAAGCCGCTGTTATGATTTCTCTATAGCATTTTGCGCTTGAGATTGTCGCTTGACGGCGGGCGCAGCCCGCCTGCGCCAATCTCGCGGACGGTGTTGCGCTTCGCTTCACACCGTCAGAGCATTTATCGGAAAGATACTTTCAATGACAAATGCTCTAAAACATGTGAGAGGAAGTTACGCAATTTACCCGTCCGGGGCGCGCTTGTCAAAAAGTCCCGGCCGGTCTACAAGAGCCCATCCCGTCAAGGAAAGGAAATCATGAGCACGCAGGTTCCCAAGGGTTTTCGCCTGGCCGTGGCCGAAGCCGCTTTCAAAAAAGCGGAACGCAAGGATCTGGCCTTGGCTTTGAGCGATTTTCCGGCCGCTTCGGCCGGTGTGTTCACCACCAATCTCTTCAAGGCGGCGCCGGTGCTCGTGGGCCGGGAGTTGCTCGACGAGCGCCGTTTTGCCCGCGCCGTGCTGATAAATTCCGGCCAAGCCAATGCCTGCACCGGTCCAGCGGGAATCGCGCGCTGCAGGGAAAGCCTCGCTCTGGTCGGTTCCGCTCTGGATCTTGAGGCCGCCGACATTTTGCCCGCCTCCACCGGGGTGATCGGGGTGCAGATTGACCTTGAGGCTTTTGCCGGGGCCGTGCCGAAGCTTGTTCAAAACCTGGGGAAAGCGGGAATTGAGGATTTTGCCGCCGCCATCATGACCACTGACGCTTTTCCGAAGTTCTGCGGCGAACGTCTGGATTTTTCCGGGAAAAAGGTTCTGCTGGCCGGAGTGGCCAAAGGGGCGGGCATGATCTGCCCGAACATGGCCACCATGCTCTCGGCGGTGTTCTGCGACGCCGAAGTGCGAAGCGAAGACTGGCGCGAAATGTTCAAAAGAACGGTGGAACGCAGCTTCAACAGGGTCACCGTGGACGACGACACCAGCACCAACGACACGCTCTACGGTCTGGCCAACGGCGCGTCCGGGGCGAAGGTTGAGGGACAGGCCCTGCACAAGCTGGAGGAGGCCCTGGTCCGGGTGCTGGAGGATTTGGCGTACAAACTTGTGCAAGACGGCGAGGGAGCGACCAAGGTCATGCACATCAGGGTGCGCGGGGCGGCGAGTCGGTCGGATGCGGAAGCCGCGGCCCGCACCGTCGGACGCTCGCAGTTGGTCAAAACCGCCATGTACGGCAGGGACGCCAACTGGGGGCGGGTGATCTGCGCCCTCGGGCGGTCCGGTGCGGACTTCAACCCGGAAGAGGTCAGCTTTGCGCTCTGCGGCCTCACGCTTTTCAGGGACGGGCAGCCCGTTGACACGAATTTCGACGCCCTGCTCAAGGACGCTCTGGAGAAAAGGGATCTGGCCCTGGACATCAGCCTGGGCGGCGGTCCTGGCGAATATCTGCTGCTCGCCTCGGATCTGGGGCATGAATACGTGAGCGTAAACGCCGACTACCGCAGTTGATGCCTTATTCCAATGCCAAGTCAAACATGTAGTCATGTCTGATTTGATATTGGCACTATACGTACATTTTGGCCTGAATTGTGCATGTCCGGGGCAGGCGCGCCATTTTCCCGACGCGCCGTGAAAAAGGAGGGGCCTGTGTACGGACAATCCGCGGCCTCAAGACGCGCCCGCCCCGCCCTGGAGCGGACTGACATTGAAAAGGTCCATCCGCCCTGCGGGGCGTTGCCTGTAAATCCCTGCCGCGAGGTTGTTGCGGGGCGAACCCGTTTCGCCTGTGGGCGACAGGCCCAAACGCAAAACGCCCCGGGCATGCGCCTCGCCGCCGCTCTGGCCTGCCTCGCCCTGCTGCTTTTCGGCGCAGGCATGGGCCTGTGCGGACTTTCACCCGGGCCCGGTCCGGCCCATGCCGTGAACGCCTCGGGGCAGACACCGTCTTCCGCCGTCTTTCCGCAAAGAGCCGCTCTTTTGCAAACTACGGTGGACAGCGTGGCTTTAAGCCTCGGGCGGGCCTTCGCCGAGGAAGCCGCTCTGGATATGGAAGCCAGAACACGTATGCTGCGCAAGGCCTTGAGCTCCCTGATCCTTGAATTGGGCGGCGGGATTTATTTCACCGCCTGGCAGGGGACGCGCAACGTCTGCTCGCCCCTCAGCCCCGATGCCGAAGGGCTGGATTTTGCCGGAAACCTGGACGCAGACGGGGCGCCCTTTGTGCTGGAGATGGAATCTCTGGCCGGGAGAGGCGGAGGCTTTTTATACGCCAGACTGCCGCTTGCGCGTCCGGGCGAGGAGTCCCCCGGTCCCGTGCTGGAGCATCTCATATATGCCCGGCAAGTCCCGGCCGACGCGGGCATTTTTCTCGCGGCCTTCCTGCCCGTCGCGCCTGTGGAGGAAGGCGGATTTCCCGCCTCCTGGACTTTGGCGCGCCATGAGGAGCTCAATGTCCGGGCTCTGGACAATCTGCGCAAAGGACTTTTTCTGTCCGGGTTTTCCCTGTCCGGGCTTTCCGGACTGCTTCTGGCCTTTTCGCGCGGTTCGAAAGACCGCGGGGCATGCGCCGCCTGAAAATCCCCCGGATGTTTTCCCCGGCAAGGCTGCCCCGTAAGGCGGTCCTGCTGTTCATAGTCGCTCTCCTGACTCTCGCCGGCGGAATTTTTTCCCGCGGCGGCATGGTGGTCTCCGTTTCCGATGGAGATTCCTTCGTTTTTATTACCGGTGGAGGAGAGCGGCTTACCGTCAGGCTTTACGGGGTGGACGCCCCGGAATACAGCCAGCCCGGAGGACGGGAAGCCAAAAAATTCGTTTCAGACATGATTCTCTTCGAGCATGTGGAATTGAGCGTCCTGGACACGGATGCCTACGGCCGCTCCGTTGCCCTCGTCAGCGCCAAAGACGGACGGGTGCTGAACGAAGAATTGGTGCGGGCCGGTCTGGCCTGGGTCTACAGGGCCTATTGCCGACTCCCGGCCTGCGCGCGCTGGCTGATTTTGGAAAAGGAGGCGCGCCGCGCCAAAATCGGGCTCTGGAAGGATAAAAAACCCGTTTATCCGGAAAACTGGAGACGGCGCGCATCGGGAGTACGTTCCAATCCATAGGGCATATTACGCTTGGGATCGGCGCAGGCGGACTTTGCCTGCCGTTGATCCGCAATCTCAAGTGCAAACGCCTTAATTGAATTTTTGCAGGGCTGACGCAATAAGATGCGAGCCCTGTGAATTTTTGACGAAGCCCTTGCCCTTTGCCGGAGGCGGAGGTATATTCAGTCCGATATGCGCGTTGGATATTCTTTTTCCTCGTGGGGGTAATCGCATGCGCGTTCTACAGTTTTTTCTCGTCCTGGTCCTTGCGGGTCTGGCGCAGGGCTGCGCGCTTCAATCCACAGGAGCGGAGCGGGGCGGCTTCCACGCAGGCGGGCGAACCGGGGCGCACGTGTCCGTGAGTCCTCCCCTTTCGCTTGCGGCAAGCGGCAGGTTTAGCGTGCCTACGCCCTCCGACGTCATGACCAATTCCCCATACGCCGATTTTCTCTTTGCGGCTTTCAGCGAAGAAGAAAGCGGACCTGTGCGCGCCAGTGCCCACGTCATCTTGAGCGAGCTTCCCTATCCCGACTGGCGTTGGGAAATGGAGACTTGGGCCAGGCCGGAATCCATGCGGTACAGCAAACTCACCGCGGCGAGACGCAACTGGACCGTGCAGATTTTCCCCGTGATGGCCGCCGGCGACTGGTTCAGCGAACTCTGGACGCTGAACGGCCGGCAGACGCCGGATTTCTGGCTGGCCAAGCGCTGGTCCGCCACCCCGGACGAGGAACTGCGCATCGTGGCCGAATACCGCGAAGCGTCGCCTTCCTGTATGCGCGAGCAGTTGCTGGCTTATGCGGAAAGCAGAAAAAACAAGGAATTCGCGCCGATACAGGGCAAAAATCTGGCCAATCGCTGCGACAGGGAGATGGAGGAGTTTTCCGCCCGCGCCGACGCGGCCGTTCGCCTGGATGAAGACCTCTCCCGGCCCCTGGACGAAACCGGCAGAAAAGCCCGTCTGCCGGACGGGCGGCCGAACATGCGCTCTCTGGTGGGAGTTGCGGAATTTATCCGCACCCAGCGCATTGGGACCAGGTGAGGCGCAAAGGACAATGATCCGCATCCTGGCCGCGGACATCGGGGCGACGCACTGTCGTTTCGCCCTGATCGCGGCCGAAGTTTCCGACGAAGACCTTCCGTTGCTCTCCATAAGGCGCAAGCGCGTCTTTCCGGGACGCGCCTTCCCGGACTGCGCCCGGGCTCTGCGCAGCCTCTTTGCCCCGGACGCCGACACGCAAGCCCTGCTCTCCCATGACGAACCCGTGGACGCAGCCGTTCTTGCCCCGGCCGGACCCGTTCTCGCGCAAGGCGACGAGGCCGTCTGCGCCATGCCGAACCTGCCCTGGGTGCTGCGCAGTGACGAACTGCGCTCCCTGCTCGGCGTCCCCCGCGTCATGCTGTTGAACGATCTGTCCGCCCAAGCCTACGCCTGCCTGCTCCCCGCTGAGGCGGATACGGTTTGCGCGCTTGCGGGGGAAGCGATGTCCGGCGCTCCGCTTGCCGTGGCGGCGGCGGGCACGGGTTTCGGCAAGGCCCTTTTGCTTTGCGAAAGCGGATATGCCGGCGAAAGGAAAAAAGAGCGTCTTGACCGCATGTCCCGCGCCCGCGTCCTGCCCAGCGAAGGCGGACACGCGGAATTTCCCTTTGTCGGAGAGGAAGAGTTCGCTTTCGCGCGGTTCGCCGCGCGCAAAAAGGGCGGGGACAGGCTGATCGGAGACGATATAGTGAGCGGAATCGGTCTGGCCCTTATTGCGGACTACCTCACGGGCGCGGGCGCGCCGCCGGAGCAGGCGGCGAAAATGTGCGCCGATCGTCCGGAGATTCTGGAATGGTACGCGCGTTTCTACGGGCGCTTTTGCCGCAATTACGTGCTTGACGCCCTGGCCTTGGGCGGGCTGTACGTCAGCGGGGGCATGGCCCTGCGCGTGCCGGTCTTGGATCACCCGGCCTTTGCGGAGGAATTCTACGCGCAAACGCCGCCGGGGCATTTTTTGCGTTCCGTCCCGGTATGGCACATGCGCGCGCCTGAAGCCGGGCTGTTCGGCGCTGCTCTCTACGCCCTGCTGCGCCTGCGGGTCCGGGAAAAGCAGCCCGGCGGGCGCGGGTAAAGGCCGCGAAACGGCTCGGGAAGAGGAAT
>JAITRF010000044.1 GCA_031288535.1 Desulfovibrio sp.
CCCGAATTCTTTTATGAGGTAGGCGGAAACCATGCGCCTGGTCGCCCCAATGGAAAATTTCTCCCCGGCCGCGTTTTTATTTCCGGCTTGTCGGCGCCGCTCGTACGGTCAAGGCCAAGTCGCCGGAGCGGTCCAACTTTGAAGAATTGGACCGCTCTGCAAGGACTTGCTCGTAAATCCTTGGCGAAATGCTTGTCGGCGAGCTTCGCTCGCCGTTAAGCAAGCGTTTCAAGCGTAAAATGCCCCAGACCAGTTCAAATTTGAATGGATTGTGGTCGTTCCCGGACATGTGCCGTTCCCGGACATGTTGATATCTCCGGCCGTTGGCGCTATTAATTTCAGGGAAAGGGTTCTTATGAAGAGAGGCATTTTTGCCGCAAACCTTGTCTTTGTTTTTTGTTTCGCCTGTGCAGTCCATGCCGCTCCGTCTTCCTTTGCGCAAACGCATGACGGGCCGCCCGGTTGCGGCGACTTTCTGGAGGAAGCAGGGGCCAGACCCCTGCATCTGGAATTCGTGGGCTGCGAGGCCGGCTATGAATCCCAGTGTCGTGTTCTGCGCGCTTTCTACCGGGTGTCCGGAGCCAGGGCGGCGGAAGTGGAGGACTATCTGGTCAGCGCCACCGGCATGGCCCGCCTGCGCCGCAACTGCTGCAACTGGGAAAACTGGCCCGAAGCTCAGGGCCGACAGCGCAACGGCCGGCTTGCGCATCTTCTGCATCCCGGAGGTCCTGCCAACCTTGACCTGTCCGTTTCCATGGGCAGCGGAGAAACCCTTGAAGGCCGGACTCGAGAAGCATGGACGGAGATAGCCTGGTTTCATGTGACGGTCGCCAGGTATCTTGAGTTGGACTGTCCCTGATTTTGGAGGGGAATCTCAAGGCGTCCCATGCCTGTCGCCCTCCGGGGCAGGAAGGCGGCATCCTCTCCGGGAAAGGCGCCTGTTTGCGGCGGTGCGCCAAACCCGACGATATCGGACAGCCCCTGTCGATATGGGGAAAAAAGAATATTGATGCTGATGATATTTCCATATGGCGCTTGTTGTGTTTGCCGTGCCCGCCGGGGGTCTGCGTGTCCTCCACGCAGCAGCGGAAACATTGGGCAACCACAGACGGCAGCCGTTCCGACGCTGTCGTACGCATGTCCTACGAATTCGCCACTCACACGAAATTCCGGGTCGACCCGCAGGAAGCGGTGGAGCTTGCGTCACGTCGCCGCAACTGCCGGACGGTTGACGCCCCGCTCATTTTTCCTTATTTTCCGCCCCACCCGCATATTTTGCGGAGAATCAAGTTGCTTCGCCCCAACAAGCGCGCGCCTGTAGCTCAGTCGGATAGAGCAACTGCCTTCTAAGCAGTGGGTCGGGGGTTCGATTCCCTCCAGGCGCGCCAGAAAAAACCAAACAGTCATAGAAAATCATCTTATAACCGCTTTTTGTTTCCCAACACCATTCCCAACCTGCGGGAGGAATAAACCTCACCCGCATAGCGCGTTTTGCCTGGAGCAATTTGTGAGCGTCGCGCAATTTGAGAATTTTTTAAGGAATTTATTCATCCCAGAGGATTTCTGATCCGGAATCCCCCCGCTTTGAGCGTCAGATCGCGCAGGGCGAGCAGGCAGTCTTCCCGCGTCATTTCCCGGATCAATTCCTCCAGAGTGGAGCTTGCGCGCCAGCCCAGTTTTTGCGCGGCTTTGGAGGCATCGCCCAGCAGAGTCCCGACTTCGGCCGGACGGAAAAGGCGTTTGTCCACCCGTACTATGGTCTGGCCGGGGTGAACGGCGCAGGTTATGTCCTCGCGGCCGCAGACGCGTCCGAAACGTTTGGGGTCCACTTCTTCCGCAATCCCACGCTCGTTTTCCCCCTCTCCTTCCCAGCGCAGCCGGATGCCGATCTCGGCGGCGGCCGCCTCCACAAAAGCGCGGACCGTGCACTGTCGTCCGGTGGCGATTACGAAGTCCTCCGGTTTTTCCTGTTGCAGCATGAGCCACTGCATCTGGACGTAATCGCGGGTGTGTCCCCAGTCGCGCAGGGAAGAGAGGTTGCCAAGCCGCAGGACGTCCCTGAGCCCGGCGGCGATTCCGGCCAGGGCGCAGGTAATCTTGCGGGTTACGAAGTTTTCGCCGCGCCGGGGGGATTCGTGGTTGAACAAAATGCCGTTGCAGGCGTATATCCCGTAAGCCTCCCGGTAGTTCACGCAGATCCAGTAAGCGTAGAGCTTGGCGGCGGCATAGGGGCTGCGGGGGTAAAAGGGAGTGCTTTCCTTCTGGGGGGTCTCTCTGACCAGACCGTAGAGCTCGGAGGTGGAGGCCTGGTAGAAGCGGGTTTTATCCGTGAGTTTCAGGACGCGGATGGCCTCGAGCAGGCGCAGGACCCCAAGCGCGTTCACATTGGCCGTGTATTCCGGCAGTTCAAAGGAGACCTGAACATGGGTCTGGGCGGCGAGGTTGTAAATCTCGTCCGGCTCTATGGCGGCAAGCAGGGCGAAAATGTTTCCGCCATCGGTCAGGTCTCCGTAGTGCAGGCAAAGGCGCGGGTTTTGCGCGTAGAGGCCCTGGTGCAGATGATCGATGCGCCCTGTGGCGGGCAGCGAAGAGTTACGGATAAGACCGTGCACTTCGTAGCCTTTTTCTATAAGCAGCTCGGCGAGATATGAGCCGTCCTGGCCGGTTGTTCCGGTTATAAGCGCTCGTTTCATGTGCGTTGTCCGCGCCGTGGGGATTTTCCCGGATTCATCAGAAATTCCTTTGTGGTCAGAAATTTTTCCCTCAGGGAGATTCCCGCTTGAGGGGGGGGCTTTGCCCGCCTGCTGCCCGCCAAATAAAATGGAGCATCTTATTCGAATTTCAAATCAAAACTGCATCCATGCAGTTTTGATTTGGCGGCTGCGGCGCAAGCGCTGTTTCGCCTTGCCGCTCGAAATGCTTCGCATTTCGGCGTGACATCTTGTCAC
>JAITRF010000122.1 GCA_031288535.1 Desulfovibrio sp.
TCCATCCATCCATCCATCCATCCAGTTGCGCAGAGCGAATCAGCATGACGGCGCGAGGGGGGGGTGCAGGCTGTCGAAACGCCGGCATGACAGGGAAGGGTCATTCTGAGCGAAGCGAAGAATCCATCTTTCCATCCATCCATCCATCCATCCATTTGAGCAGAGCGAATCAACATGACAACGCGCGAGGATCGCAGGCTGCCGAAACACCGGCATGACAGGGAAGGGTCATTCTGAGCGAAGCGAAGAATCCATCTTTCCATTCATGCCAAATTGCGACCGACAGGACGTAAATCGGCATGAAGCGTAAATTCCGTAAAGATAATTCAATAGTTCAATAACAATTTATATTATGCTGATACCGGCGGGAATCCGGTCGGCGAACCGTTCGATCCAGGGGGGAGGACAACGGACCTCAAGGCCCGGCAGGATCAGCAGCGCATGGTGCAGGAAAAAGGGGGGCTCGCCTTCCCGGACGCTTCTTTCCGGGCCGCCGTAGAGCCTGTCCCCGAGCAGGGGATGTCCGGCAAAGGCCAGATGGGCGCGAATCTGATGCCGGGCGCCGCGTCCGATCTCGATGCGCGCCAGGGTGGCCTCCCCGGCTTCCGCGCAACCGGCGAGAGCGCCGGAAATGCGAAGCAGGGGGAAAACCCGGCTGTGTCTCGTCGGATCCGCGTCCTCAGCTCCGCAGACTCGGCTTTTGCCGCGCCCCTCCGCCAGGATCCGGCCTTTAATCAGCAACGGCGAGCAAATGGCCCCGGCGGCCAGACCCAAATAAATCTTGCGAACCCGCCCGGCCCGCTCCGCAAGGCGGAACCGCTCCTCCGCCCCGGAGTTCAAAGCCGCCGGCACCAGCCCGGAGGTTTCAAAATCCAGGCGGGACAAAAACTGCATTTCCCCCGGACACTCCGGGCAAGTCGCGGCCAGCGCCTCGAGACTCGGGGAATCCGAACCCCGAAGGCCCGCGCTGTGCAGGCCGGACGGCTTGTCAAAGACCGCGTAATCCCCGTTCACGGCGACCGGACGCCAGACCCCCGCGCCCCGGCGGCCTCCCGCCCCCGCGGGCTTTTTTTCCACGCGCAGCACGTCCCCGGCCTTGACCGGCCCTCCGGGCGGCAGCGCCCGCCCGTTCACAAAGACCAGACATTCTTTCCAAAGCCTCCGCCGGGCGCGCAGACCCAAGTGAGGCAGAAAATACCCCAGAGCGGCGTCAAGACGCCCGGAAGGAAAACCGGAGGGCAGCAGGCCCTCGAAAGGGATGGAAAACACGGCGAAAATCAGCGTTTAAGGGGTTTTTCGTAGCCGATGGATATCTCGTGGCGGCCGCTCACCGTGACCCTGCTTTCCGCGCAGGCGCTCAAAACCAGGGCCAGAACGAGAAAGACCCCGACAAAAATACCGGCACGGCCTGATTTTTCCGCGCTCATCACCTCACCTCCATCGACTTTTCCGGGTCTTGCGGGTAGAGTGTAGCCTCGTAAGCCCTTTCTTTCAACTCTCGTCCCGGAGGTTCCATGATTTCACAGGAAGAAATTCTTGAGCGCGTGCTCGCCCGCGTATCGGACAAGGTCGCGGAATCCGTGAAAGAGACGGTCGCGCAGGCCGTGCAGCGCGAATTGTCCTCAAGCATGTCCAAGGCCATGGTGGAAAGCGAATTCTACCGCAGGCTGAACGAGGAGATGCGCACCGGCCTGCGCGGCATATACCGGGAAATCTCCAGCGCCTCCGGCACACTTGAAGACGAAAGCCGAAGCGGGCAGGCGGGCGTGACCCAGAAGATATTCAGCGACGCGACGAAACAGATCGACGAAATCATGCAGACCACCCTGGAGGCCACGGAACACATCATGAGCCGAGTGGAAAAACTTCAGGACGAGCAGGCCGAGGCGGGCCGGCTTATCGATTCCCTGATCGCGGGCGAAGGGCAAAGAGAAACGCCGACGCGCCTCGCGGACTTAAACTCCAGTCTTGCCCTGGCCCTGACCGATATCATCACGGACCTGAGTTTCCAGGACCTTACCGGACAACGCCTGAAAAAGCTGATCAGCGCCATCGGCGCCATCCGGGAAACGGTCTTCGATCTTTACGTCTCCACGGGGCTTATGCTGAAAACCCGCGAGGAGACCCCGGAACGCGACCTTGAGGAAATCGCGGCCGAAAGCCGCAAGACTGTGGAAGACATTAAAAATTCCGAGCTCAAGGGACCGCAGGTCGGCGTATCCCAGGCCAATGTCGACGATTTGCTGGCCAGCCTCGGGCTTTAGAGCGGTTAACTTTGAGATCGTCCACGGTGGCAGTGATCGGCGCCGGGCTGGCCGGCTGCGAATGCGCCTTTGCCCTGGCGCGGGCCGGGGTGCGCGTCACCCTTTTCGAGATGAAGCCCCACCGCTTTTCCCCCGCCCACACGAGCCCCGACTGCGCGGAACTGGTCTGCTCCAACTCCTTTCGCTCCTCCGCCCCGGATTGCGCCATCGGCCTTTTGCACGAGGAAATGCGCGCCCTGGGCAGCCTCTGCCTGGCCGCGGCCGAGACCTGCAAAGTGCCGGCAGGCAGGGCCCTGGCCGTAGACCGCAAGCTCTTTTCCGGGGAAATGACCCGGCGCGTCCTGGAAACGCCGGAGATCACCCTGGTGCGCAAGGAAATTCTTTCCTTGGGCGCGAAAGGCGATCCCCCGCCCGACCCGGAACTGGCGGGACACGAGTTCATCGTGGTAAGCGCCGGCCCCCTGGCCGGGGAATCCCTGTCCGTTTCCCTGGGCAGGCTCGCCGGGGAAGAACACCTCTATTTTTACGACGCCATAGCCCCGGTGCTGGACGGGTTCTCACTCGACATGGACAAGATCTTCGCAGGGGACCGCCACGACTCCGGCAACGGCGATTACCTGAACTGCCCCCTGGACAGGGAAAGCTATACCGCCTTTCGCGAAGCCCTGCTCGGCGCGGAGCGCGTCCCTCCCCGTCCCTTTGAGAAAGAATCCCACTTTGAAGGCTGCATGCCCATCGAAACCCTCGCCGAACGCGGTTTCATGACCCTGGCCTTCGGCCCCTTAAAGCCGGTGGGCCTGGTCGATCCGCGCACCGGGACGCGCCCCTTCGCCGCCCTGCAACTGCGGGCGGAAGACCTGAACCGGAGCATGTTCAACCTGGTCGGATGCCAGACAAAACTCAGGCAATCCGAGCAGGAGCGCGTCTTCGGCCTGGTCCCGGGTCTGGAAAAGGCCGGATTCGTCCGCTTCGGCTCGATGCACCGCAACACCTTTGTCAACGCCCCGCAGGCGCTCTCCCCGGATCTTTCCCTGCGCGCCAGGGCGGACGTCTTTCTGGCCGGACAGATCGCCGGGGTGGAAGGCTACGCGGAATCCGCCGCCTGCGGCCTCTGGCTCGGGAAACGCCTCGCGGCCGGGATCAGGGGAAAAGACCTTCCCCCCCCGCCTCCGGAAACGGCGCTGGGCGCGCTGCTCATGCACCTGCAGAGCGGGGCCGGACGTTTCCAGCCGAGCAACGTCCAGTTCGGGCTGATGCCCGCACTCGGACGCAAGGCCGGGTTCAGAGAGCGCCGCGCCCTGTACGCCGGGCGGGCCAGGGACTCCTTCCGGAATTGGCTCGAGAAATCGGAGATGGGAAGATGAATCCGCTCTTTTCCGTGATCATCCCCGTACTCAACAACTGGGACCTGACGCACGCCTGCCTGCAAAGCCTGCGCGAACACACCCCGGACACGGCCTTTGAGGTCATCGTCGTGGACAACGCCTCAAGCGACGCTACGGAGACCGAACTGCAAGCGCTGGGAACGGCGCTGTTCGGGGAAAATTTCCTGGCCCTGCGCTTCGCGGAAAACCGCAACTTCGGCCCGGCCAGCAATGCCGGGGCGCTACGGGCCAAATCGCCCCTGCTTTTTTTTCTGAACAACGACACCCTGCTCACGCCCGGCTGGGCTCCACCTCTGCTCGCGGCCCTGGAGTCCGACCCCGGCCTCGGGGCAGTCGGCCCCCTGCTCCTCTATGAAGACAATACCGTGCAACATATTGGGGTGGCCTTTACCCTGACCTCGGTTTCTCATCTCTATCGGACGTTTCCGACGCACCACCCCGCCGTCCGCCGCAAACGCCACCTCCAGGCCCTGACCGCCGCCGCCCTCCTCATGCCCCGCGCCCTCTTCCTGGAAGCCGGGTCGTTTTACGAGGGCTACCGCAACGGCTTTGAGGACGTGGACCTTTGCCTGCGTCTTAGCGCGGACTTCGGCAAACGCCTTTGCTGCGTCCTCGAATCCGCAATCTATCACCTGGAAAGCCGCACCCCCGGACGCAAGACCGCCGACAGCCAAAACCTCCGCCTGCTCAGCAAGCGCCGCAACGGCCGCTTTTCCCCCGATCTGCACATCCTGGGCCTTGAAGACGGATTTGAACCCTTCATATCCGATGGTTACGGGATCGGCCTGCGCCTGCGCAAAGAGGAGGAAGAGGAACTCACGGCCGCGGCCCGAGGGAAGGAACCTTCCTTCTGGTACGCGCAGCTCCGGGACAACCCTTACTGGGCGGCGGGACACAGAGAGCTGATCTCCATGCTGGAGAAGGCGGGCGAAGGACGGGAAGCCGTTCCTCTTTTTCTGGAACTCTGCATTCTCGAACGCAAGGCCGAAACGTTCAGGGAAGGCGCGATCTTCGCGGCCAGGCACAGAGACGGGAAAACAAGCTCTTACATGGCGGAACGCTACGAAGAACTCCTCCGGTCCAGAAAAAACCGCGCCCTGGCCTACTCCATGCTGCGCATGGTCAAAGGCCGGGACACTTTTCTGCAGAACCTCTATGAAGAAAAAATCCGGGAAAACTTCTCCGGAGCGGTTCAACCCTGAAACCGCCAAACCGCTCCGCGGGGATCCGCCTGCAAGCCCCCTCCGCGAGACTGGCGCGAGGCGGGCCAGTTTCGCCGCCAGGCGACAATCGGGAGAAAACGCCCTGACTGTGGTCCTGGTCGACGCGCTCCCCTTTTTGGCGGACGAGCTGCGCGCCCTCGGACACGAGGTCGTCACCCTGAGTCCCGAGGGCGGGATTTTCTCCGTGCGGGCACTGCTCGGAGAAAGGTGGAAGCCGGATCTCCTCGTGCAGATGGAAAGGCTGGGTCTCAAAACCTACCTTGCGGACCTCGAGCGTCTCCCCTGTCCCACCCTGTTCTGGGGCATAGACTCCCAACTGAACATGTTCTGGCAGAAATGGTACGCGCGCCTTTGTCCCCAATGCCGCGCGCGGCCGCGCGCTCGGGCTGTGCCGGGAACTTCTGCGCATCGTTTCCGGGGAGAAAGGGAACGAGGACCGCGTCCTGATCGGCCAAAGCTCGCTAATGGCGGCTTCGGCCTGCGCCCTGAAGCATGGTCTGCACGATGCCGCCCTGGCCTTTCTGAGATGCCTCCGGCTTACGGCCGGATCGCCCGCTCCCCGCGGCAAAGAGCGCCCGGATCCCGCCGGGATCTGCCTTGCCTGGGCGCAGGCGGCGCAGGAATCCGGAGACCTTTTCTCTCCAGGCTTCATGTTTTCCCCGCAAAGCGGCATGTTGCCGGAGTCCGCCCTGTCCTGGCTGCTCGCGGCCGAAGCGCTCGGGGCGCCGGGCGCCGGGGCGCGCGTCGCCGGGCTTTTGCGCGGACGCAAGGAGCTGCTCTCCCTGCGCATGGCTTACCTGGCCGGGGAAAGCCTCGGCCATCCGCGATCTTTCATCGCCCAGCTCGAATACGGCCTGGATTGCATCCGGGCCTACCGCGTGCGCGAGGGTCTTTTCGAAATCGCCGAGGCCAGGGCCAAAGCCGAAAAAACAGGACAAAGCGCGGGCTTTTTCTCCCGGCTCAAAAACTCGGGCCCGGCGGATCGAAACTGGGAAAAAATACTGCAAGGGACATACGCCGTAAAAAAGATGCCTGATCCCGTTTTCGCTTGAAATTTATGTAGTTTGAAAAAAATTAAATTTTTTCATGACAATTTCCAATAATGCGGATATAAGTACAACATGGTGTAATAACATGAAATTTCAATATATTTCACCAGCATCATGCCCTGAGCATTTTCCGACATGGGCAAAAGCGGCCGTCAGCACGAATCAGGCGGACCCGTTTTGCTGCTCTCCGGTATGGCAGCTTGCCTTTCACGACGCATTCGGTCCGAAGCGCCGGCTGTTCATTGAAGAGTCGTCCGGCAGCGCGTTGGTCTTTGCTGAAAAGGCAGCCGCCAATGGAAAAATATACCTGACGCCCATCGAACCCCACTGGTTTTTCGGGTGTCCGCTGTTGGGCAGTGATTCTTGCGCTCTGTTGTCCGCAGCGCTGGAATTTCTGGAAAAACAGCATGCCCCGGCATTTCCCGAAATCGTCATCAGCGGCATACGCCACAAAGGACGGCTTTCACGACGCCTGCTGCGCACGTTTGGCGGCAGTTTCGACTTTTATCTTTATTCTGCCGGCATTCAATGCGCTGCATCTTTGCACGGGGGAGTGGACGGGTTTTTATCCAGACGGTCCGCCAATCATCGACACAAACTCAAAAAAGAATATCGGTCGGCTTGCAATAGCGGCATATATTTTGAGCGTAGCCTCCCGAGTTCGGCATCGGAGGCCGGAGCCGCATATTCGCGCATGCTTGAGGTGGAGCTTTCAAGCTGGAAGGGCATTGGCCGTTGCGGGATGGCAGAACCGCCATCAAGGCAGTTTTATGACATTATGCTGCGCCGGTTGTCGGCGTCCAGGCAGGGAAGAGTCATTTTCGCCAGACACGAAGACAGGGATATAGGGTTCATCTTTGGCGGGAAAGCCGGGAATATCTACCGTGGTCAACAATTCAGCTATGCTGATGACTGGAAATCCTTCTCCATCGGCAACCTGATGCAAATGGAACAAATCAAATGGCTCTGTGAAGAAGGGGCGAAAAGATACGATATGGGGCCGCTTGTCGGACCACGTATGGAGTATAAAACCCATTGGACGGAAAAAAAGATGCCCATCCAGACCTGGATTCTAAAGCGGAAATGATTTTTTCAAGTGTAGCGGCCTACGGTTTTGCGGACGCATTTTTTGGCCGCACGCCTTGCGCGTGCGTGGATTGAAACGGATTCATCGGAGATTAGATTAATTGGGCCTTCGGTCGCACGCCTTGCGCGTGCGTGGATTGAAACACTCGATCCGCCACCTGTCCGCGTCAATCATGGCGTCGCACGCCTTGCGCGTGCGTGGATTGAAACAAGCCCATCCCGGCACGAGGGGTCGAGCGGGCGTACGCCCGAACGTACGCCCGCTTCCGGAACTTCAACCTATGCCCTCGTAAAGAACGGAAGACAGGTAACGTTCACCGGCATCGGGGAGAATGACCACAATGGTCTTGCCCGCGAACTCCGGCAACACGGCAAGACGGGCGGCGGCGGCCGCCGCCGCTCCGGAGGAAATGCCCGCCAGGATGCCTTCCTCCCTCGCCAGGCGTCTCGCGTATTCCACAGCCTCCTCGTTGTCCACGGTTTCCACCCGATCCACAAGAGGCAGTTCCAGTGTGTCCGGGATGAAGCCGGCCCCTATTCCCTGAATTTTGTGCGGTCCGGGCTGTATCGGAGCGCCGGACAGATGCTGGGTTATGACGGGACTGGTCTTGGGTTCCACCGCCACGGAGACGATGGCCTTGCCTCTGGTCTTTTTGATGTAGCGGGATATGCCGGTTATGGTTCCGCCCGTCCCTACCCCGGATACGACGACGTCCACGGCCCCGTCCGTGTCCGCCCAGATTTCCGGGCCGGTGGTTTTTTCGTGAATGGCCGGGTTGGACGGATTTTTGAACTGCTGGGGCACGAAATACCGGGCAGGGTCGTTTCCGGCTATTTCTTCGGCCTTGCGAATCGCCCCCGGCATGCCGTCCGCTCCGGGGGTGAGGACCAGCCTGGCCCCGAGCATGGCCAGCACGCGCCGGCGCTCCAGGCTCATGGTCTCCGGCATGGTCAAAGTAAGCTCATAGCCCTTGGCGGCGGACACAAAAGCCAAAGCGATGCCGGTGTTGCCGCTGGTGGGTTCGATGATCTTCACGCCGGGCTTCAAAAGCCCGCGCTCCTCGGCGTCCCAGATCATGGCCGCGCCGATACGGCATTTGACGGAATAGGAAGGATTGCGGCCTTCGATTTTGGCGAGAACCACCGCGTTGGAACCGGTCACCCTGTTCAGTTTCACCAGGGGAGTGCGGCCGATGGACTGTGAATTGTCCGGAAAAATGCTGGACATGTTTTACTCCTTGCAAGTGTTGTGTTGATGCGCGTGTTTTGCCCGCCCGCCGGGCCTTTACCATGTATCGATCAGAGCCTTTTGCGCTTGAGATTGCCGCTTGACGGCGAAACAAGCCCGCCTGGGCCAATCTCGCGGGCATCGCGAAGAAATGCTTCGCAACGCCTGAGCATTTCTTCGGAAAGGATATTCCCGACGCTGAAATGCTTCAACTGTCGCAGCATACTGGTTTTCTCGGGCCAAACGCCCGGCCTATCCGAGCGCGGCCTCCAGATCCGCTATCAGATCGTCTTTGTCCTCAAGGCCGATGGACAGGCGCAGCAGGCGATCCGTTATGCCCAGGCGCGTGCGCAGGCCCTCGTCCATGTCCGCATGGGTCTGAAAAACCGGGAAGGTCACCAGAGATTCCGCCGCTCCCAAGCTCTCCGCGAACATGAAAACCTTAACGCCCGAAAGAACCCTCTCCGCCTTGGCCCGGCTTTCCACCTCAAAGGAAATCATCGCCCCGAACCCGTCTGTCTGCTCGGAAAGAATGCGATGCCCGGGATCGCTCTCAAGCCCAGGGTAACGCAGATTGCTGACAGCCTTGTGCCCCTGCAGGAAGCGCGCGACCGCCAATGCGTTTTCCCCATGCCGGGCAAGGCGCAGGTCCAGGGTTTTCAGGCTGCGCAGCAAGAGCCAGGATTCAAAAGGGCCGAGAATGGCCCCGACGGCATTCTGAACAAAGGCCAGCCTTTCGCCCAGTTCCGGACTGGCGGCCACGGCCAGCCCGGCGATCAGGTCGTTGTGTCCGCCGAGGTATTTGGTCGCGCTGTAGACCACGATGTCCGCCCCGTACTCCATGGGCCGGCAGAGAACCGGAGTCAGGAAAGTGTTGTCCACGACGAAAAGCAGCCCGCGCGCGCGCGCGGCCGCCCCCAGAGTTTTCAGATCCGCCACCTTGAGCAGAGGATTGGATGGGGATTCCACAAACAGTCCCCTGACCCCCGGCTGATCCAACGCGCCAAGAACGGCCGCGCCGTCCGAAGTGTCAAGGTAGATGAAGTCAAGGCCGCGCGCCCGGCCGAAACGCTCCAGCAGACGAAAGGTTCCGCCGTACAAATCCTCGGTCGCCACAATCCTGTCTCCGCCGGAAAAAAAACTCATCGCCGCGTCCAGGGCCGCAAGGCCGGAGGCAAAGGCGCAGGCCCTGGCCCCTCCTTCGAGTTCGGCGACGGTCTCTTCCAGAACCTGGCGCGTAGGGTTGGAGGTGCGGGAATAGTCGAAGCCCGTACTCTGGCCCAGTGCCGAGTGCCGGAAGGCGGCCGAAGGATGTATGGGCATGCTGATCGCCCCGGTGCGGGGGTCGCGCCGCGCTCCGGCCTGGGCCAGGATCGTTCGTTTGTTCATGTCCGTTTCGCCGTCCGTTTCACTTTGCAAAAGGTTGACGCGATTTGAAAGTTAATCTACTAAGACGATAAAGTTAGTAATATTTTCCGGGAAAAAAATTCCTATATGCAGTAATCCGGGGAGTCACCCCGGAGTTCCTGGTCCAGAAGGTCCTGAAGCGTAACAGAGTTGTAAACGTCTTCCAGGGCGGCGCGGGCGTTTCGCCAGAGCGGCTTGAAGACGCAACGCTTTTTCAGCTCGCAACGGTGCAGGGGCGGGTCGCCCTCGCAGTCCAGCGAGTAAATCTGCCCGTCGATGAAGCGAACCACCTCGGCCACGGTGATGGATGCGGGCGGTTTGGAAAGCTGAAAACCCCCGCCCCTGCCGCGCCGGCTTTTCACGAATCCCCCGCCGCGCAACTGGTTGAGGATGTTTTCCAGGAACCGCTCCGGGATGTACTGGGTCTTGGCAATGGCCGGAATGCGCAAAAGCCCGCCTTCCCAGTTGCGGGACAGCTCAAACAGGGCGCGCAGGCCATATTGGCACTTCAGAGAAACTCCCATCCTGATCCTTCCGGTTCCCGGCGGCGCTACACTAGTACCATGTAAAGAATCGCCGGTTTCTTCCTTAAATATAACAAACTTTGTAGGGTTAACTTAAATTATTTACCCGCGCCTTGTCAAGCCTGTTGTTTAATTTTTGTCGCGGCAGACTTGCGCCGCCTCCGCATTCGGGATATCCTGCCGCGAAATTATGCGCCTTTCGGAGTCCTGGATGCAATTTCTGAGCCAGATCTGGCAGTTTGACCCGTACGCCCCCTCACTGCCGGCGGCCATGATCATCTGCGTCTGCGCCCTTTTTTTTCTGCTCGCCGGCCTTTGCGGCCAGATGCTCGGCCTGGGCGCGGACCTTCTGCATCCCGCAAAGCAACGGGCTTTCCACGAGAAGTACGCCCTGCAGATCGGCGAATCCGCCCTTTGCTCCCTCGGCGTCGCCGCCTTGGCAACCGCGGCCGCCTACGCTTTTCTTCCGCGCCCCCTGCCCTTCCCGGCCGATGACCCGCACCTGTCCGGCGCGCCTTACTTCAAGTTCCTCGTCCTTCCCGGCCTGCTCACGGTTTTTCTCCTTTTTTTCCTCATTCAAAGCGCTATACGCTCCCGCGCGCGCGGGCCGCGTCTTGTCCGCCTCGGCTGCGGAGCGTGCGCGTCTTTTGCCGCCCTGCTCCTTGTAATTCTCGGTCTGGTCTTTTTCCTCTATCTCCCTGAACCGGAAATCGCCATGCTCCTGGACGCCGACCCGGCCCAGGCGCTGCCGGGGCTGCTTTGCTCTTTCGCCCTGGCCGCGGATTACCGGCCCGCCCCCCTCTATCTTGTCTGTACCGGTCTCGCCGCGGCCGCGAGCCTGGGGCGGGTGTGGCTGATATGGCGCAGAAACAAGGCCGACTTCGGACGGGACTATTATCTTTTCGCCATGCGCCGCCTGTCGCGCGCGGCCCTCTTCCTCGTCATCGCCGCAAGCGCCGCCGGGACATGGCTTTTCTTCTCCCTCGCGGCCCACACGGCCCCGGAACTGCGCCAGCCCGCCGACCCGCTGCTCGTCCTGCCGGCGGCCGGGCTGCCCCTGTTCTGCTGCATCCTCCATATTTTCCCGGCCCTGGCGGAAAACCCCATGCGCTACAAAGCAAACGCCTTCGGGGCCTCCATTCTTTTGCTCGCCGCATTTTGCGCCCAAGGTCTGCTGCTTTTCAACTCTTACCCCGCAGCCTGACCAAAATCGAACCGACGCGTGAGCCCGACAATATAAAACGGAGACAACATGAAAGTCGACACTACATTCACCATAGGCAACCTCAACGTCGACACGAAAATACGCAGCCTCGGGCCGGGCAAGATCCGCTCGCCCATGCCGGAGGCCAGTCTGGTCGACGTGGAATCCGTGCCCATTTTTCTGGACAGCGAAATCCTCGACGAGTTAAACGGCCTGCCGCCGGTGGCCGCCCGCTTTGAAAACGCCGGGCCCCGGCCCCTGCTCTACTTCGATCCGCCCAAGGCGAAATGCGCCATAGTGACCTGCGGCGGCCTCTGCCCGGGCATCAACGACGTCATCCGCTCCATAGTCATGGAAGCCTTCCACAAATACCGCGTCTCCAACGTTCTGGGCATACGGTACGGCCTGGAGGGCTTTATCCCCTCCTTCGGACACGAGGTCGTGGAACTGAACCCGCAAAGCGTTTCCGACATCCACCAGTTCGGGGGCACCGTCCTCGGCTCCTCGCGCGGACCCCAGAACCCGGAAGAAGTGGTGGACGCCCTGGAACGCATGAACATAAGCTGCCTGTTCATGATCGGGGGAGACGGCACCATGCGCGCCATGCAGGGCATCGTACGGGAGATAGAAACCCGCTGCCTGCGCATCTCGGTAATCGGCATCCCAAAAACCATCGACAACGACATCAATTTCATCAGCGAAAGTTTCGGCTTTGAAACCGCGGTCTTCAAGGCCACCGAAGCCATACTCTGCGCGCACACGGAAGCCGTCGGCTACAAAAACGGCATCGGTCTGGTGAAACTCATGGGGCGCGAATCCGGCTTCATCGCCTCCCAGTCCACCCTGGCCATGAAAGAGGTGAATTTCGTGCTGATCCCCGAGGTCCCCTTCGCCTTGCACGGTGAAGGAGGACTGCTGCCCGAGCTCGTCAAACGCCTGCGCAAGAGCCGCCACGCGGTGATCGTGGTGGCGGAGGGCGCGGGACAACACCTCGTCAAGGGAAGCGGGGACACGGACCCTTCCGGCAACGTCGCTCTGGCCGACGTCTCGGAAATCCTGCGCTCGGAAATCAAAAACCACCTGACGGCCGAGGGCATTCCCTTTTCCCTGAAATACATAGACCCCAGCTATATCATCCGCTCCGTGCCGGCCAACGCCAACGACAAGGTCTACTGCGGCTTCCTCGGGCAAAACGCCGTGCACGCCGCCATGGCCGGAAGGACGAACATGGTGGTCGCCAAGCTCACGGGCCATTATGTGCACCTGCCTCTGGAGATGGTCACGCGCAAACGCAGAAACCTGAACACACAGTCCGCATACTGGCGGGCGGTGCTCGATTCCACCGGCCAGCCGGAACCGGCTCTCTTCTCTCCCGCACCGGCGCAGTCCGCGGAATGATCACCCGCATCAAGGCCTCGGCCGGAGCGGGAAAAACCTATGCCCTGACCGCCAATTTTCTGGAACTTCTGGAAAGGGCGGAGCCCGAACCTCCTTGCCGGCCCTCCGGACCCGGCGGCTATTCCCTGCGGGAAATTCTGGCGGCCACGTTTACCAACAAGGCCGCCGCGGAAATGAAGGACCGCCTGCTTTGCGCCCTGAAGACCGAAGCCCTCAAAAAACCGGAGGAAAACGGCGAAGACAAACGGTCCGAACGGGCGCGACTGTGGGTGGAACGCATCCTGCGCCGCTACGGCGACCTGAACGTCCGCACCATAGACAGCCTGCTCACGGCGATTGTGCGCCTCTCCGCCCTGGAACTGGGCCTTTCCCCGGATTTCACCCCATGTTTCGAGCCCGCGAAATATTTCACCCCCCATTATGAAGCCCTGATGGAAGACCTGAAGGACGCGGACCCAAGGCGCTTTTTAAGCGCCGACCCGGCAAGGCTGCGCTCCTCCCTGCGCCAGGCCTGCGCCGCCCTGATCCGCCACGAGGGCTTCCGGGGCTTTGCCCCCGGAAACCGCCTGCGCGATCAGCTTTTTGAACTGGTCGAACGTCTGCTCCTTGGAGAACAACAGCCGCGCGCGAAGGGAGAAACGATCCGCGTCCTGCTGTCCGGGCTGCGCGCCGAGTGCCGGGAGGCGGCCGCGCTGCTCCTTGAAGGCCTGGACCGGGAAGGGCTTGAGCCTGTGGCCAATTACCGCAGGTTTGTCCTGGCCTGCGCGGGAGAAAGCGCCGTTCCGCCCGACAGTGAATATCTGCGCAAGCAGGATCTGGACGACTGCCTCAAAAAGCCGTTCAAGGGCCTGGCTTCGGATACGGTCCTGAAGGCTTTCGCCCGCGCCGGGGCCGGGGCCTCGGCATACGTCGAAGCCCTGCCCGTGCTGCGTTCGGCCCTGCAGCTGGAGGCCCTCTCTCAACCCGCCGGGGAAATATACGCCCGCCTGAAGGAGACGGGGGACATCCTGCCCGCTCCCGCTCTGCCCCATCTGGCCGCCAGACTCTTAAGCGGCGAAACCGGAGTGTCCGACGCCCTCTGCCGCCTCGGCACGCGCCTCTCCCGCATCATGCTGGACGAATTTCAGGACACCAGCCGCGCCCAGTGGGAGGCGCTGCGGCCTCTGGCCCTGGAGTCCCTGTCCACAGGCGGGGCGCTGTGGCTGGTGGGCGACGCCAAACAGGCCATCTACGGCTGGCGGGGTGGAGAGGCGGAACTCTTTGAGGACGCGGCGCAGGACCACTGCCTCCGGCGCGTGGCCCCAAACCCCGTGACCAGGGACATAAGCGAAAACTGGCGCAGCCATCCCGCGATAGTGGCCCACAACAACGCCTTTTTCTCCCTGCTGGAAGACCCCGCGACCGCAAAAACCGTCATGGGCCTCCTCCTGCCCCGCAACACCCCCGTGACATACCTTGAACAAGCGGCGCAAAAAACCGCCGCCATCTTCAAAGGCGCGGCGCAGACCGTCCCGGCGGCGAAAAACTGGGACGCCGACCCGCGCGGCGCCGCGGCCGGCGTCGTCCTGTACCGGGTGGAAGGAAAAACGGTCGAAGAAGTGAGGGAACTGGTGCGCGTACGCCTGCGCAGCCTCTTTTGCGGGGAACTTCTGCCCCGCTGGCGGCCCGCGGATATCGCCGTACTGGTCCGGACGGGGGACGAGGCGGAACATGTCGCCTGCCTGCTGAGCGCCTGGGGCATCCCGGTGGTGACGGAAAACAGCTTCCGCCTCCTTTCCCATCCCCTCGCGGAAAAGCTGCTTTCCTTCCTGGCCTTTCTGGATTACCCCCCGGACGACGCGGCCTTCATGGAATTCATCTCCGGGCCGGAACTGGCCGGGGGATTCGCCGGGCACGATCCGCGGGAAATCCTGGCTTGGGCCGCGCGCAGCGCATTGAAATACGGCGGGGAGCGCCCTCCCCTGTACAGCCTCTTCCGCAGGGATTTCCCCGCATTGTGGGAGGCCCTGGTCGAACCTTTCCTCGCCCGGGCCGGACTGACGAGCGCCTATGACCTCCTGGCCGAATGCGTGCGCCGCTTCGACCTGGAACGGCGCAGGGCCGAAGACATGCCGTTTGCGCACAGACTGCTGGAACTGGCCTGCTTGGCCGAACAGGAGGGCCGCGGAACCCTCTCCGCCTTTCTAGCCTTATGCCGGGAACGGGGAGAGGACGAAAAACTCCCCCTGCCGGAAAACGTGGACGCGGTGCGCATCATGACCATCCACAAGGCCAAGGGATTGGAATTTCCGGTGGTGGTCCTGCCCTTTCAGCACAAATCCCGTCCCTACAGCCCCGAAATCATACGGCGCGACTACCGGGGCCTGGACATCCTGACCCGCGCGGTGCCCAAACTGCCGGACGCCTATTACCCGGCCTGCGTAAAACAGGAAACCGAACGCCTGGACCTGCTCTATGTGGCCTGGACGCGGCCGGTCTACGCCTTGCACGCCTTTATCACCCGCCCCGGCCGCCGCCTTCCCCTGGCCGAAGCCCTGGCCGCACTCTGCTCCATCTACCGGGAAAGATACCGGGACAGCTTCTGCCGCTGGGAAGACATAAGCGATACGGAAAACGCGGCCGACGGCGCGGATCAAGGCGCGGCCCGGAGTCCCGACCCTGCCGCGCCCCAAAACGCGGCCCAAAATCCGAATCGTGGCGCGCCCGGGGACTTGGCATCCGACCGGCAAGCGGGGGAAGAACCTCAAAAACCCGACCCTCTGCCCCCCCTGCCCTGGCGGCCTCTGGACGATATGCCCCGCCTGCGCATCCACCGCTTTTCCCACGCGGACGAAGACGCTGTCCCCGCTTCGGGCCTGACCCCGCGCCAGCGCGGCATCCTGCTCCACCTCTGCCTTGAACGCCTCCGTCTGCCGGAAAATCCTGACGAGGCGCGCGCGGCCGTGGCCAGGGCCGTGGACGCGGGTTTCGCGCGTTTTCCCCTGCCTCTGCCCGATCCTTCGGGCGCGGCTGACGAAATGGGCCAGGCCCTGCTGCGCTTCGCCCTGCTCCCGGACGCCGCGCTCTGGCTCGCCCACGGACGACGCGAACACGGCATTATGGACGAACAGGGACGGATGCACCGCGTGGACCTGCTCGTGGACACACGGACCTTCGCGCGGGGAGGAGAAACGGACCAGGGCCTGCTGGTCCTGGATTACAAAAGCGGACGCGCCGCAAACGGGCAAAGCCACAAAGCCCAGGTGCGGAATTACATGCGCCTTCTCCGCGCCGCCTCCGGCCGCCCGGTTCGCGGTCTGGTCTTCTATCTGGACGAAGACCGCATGCTGGAAGTCGAAGAAAGCCGGGGCTGATCTTTCCAGGGGAAACCCGATCAGGGCATTTTACGCTTGAAATGCTTGCTTATCGGCGAACAAAGCCCGCCTGCAAGCATTTCGCGGCAAGGATTTGCAAGCAAACCCTTGCAGAGCGGTCCAACTTCTCAAAATGAAATTGCTCTATTATTCCATACGTGGCTTGCGCTCGAAGTCCACGGTCCGCTCCAGGCTTTCCGAAAGCAGGTCGGTAATTTTGACGCGAATCGCCCCGTGCCCTTCCGGGATGCGGTAGCGCCCCCCGACAAGCCCGTTTCTTCCGGGGCAGTCATAGACGGAGGGCCGGAGAACTTCCCCGTCGTAGTTCCAGTCTACGGCCACCGTTTCCACAAACACGCGCCAGTCCTCCACGTTTTCCTCCGGGACGGACAGTTTCCGGAGCAGACGGCGGGGGAGAAACCGCCTGACAAGAAGTTCCCCGCTTTCCTTCACAATCTCGGCTTCGGATTCCTCCTTGAAGGCCAAAGCGCAATCGTTGACGCTATAGACCTCAAAGTTCAGGTACAGCCTGGCATCGCCCCCGGCACCGCGCGGCTCTTTCTTCTTTTCGGCGATAATGCCGTTCAGCCGCCTTGTTGCGGTCTGGACGGCCCCAGGATTGACATCCGCTCCGATAAAGCGGCGGCCCGACTTCATGGCCACGGCCTGGGTCGTGCCGGAACCCATGAAGCAGTCGAGAACGAGAGAACCGGGATTGGAAGAGGCAAGAATGATGCGTTCAAGGAGTTTTTCCGGCTTTTGAGTCGGATAGCCGATTTCCGTCCGCTCCCTGGCTGTTGGCTGCAAATGCTGGATTTCAAAGACGTCATGGCAGGGAACGCCCTTGTTTTCAAGAGTCCGTTTTATAAAATTCCCGTTTTCATCTTTAAGTCTGACGAGCTTGCCGCCCACTACGCCGCGAACTGTATCTTCTATGGCGTCAGGATGCGAATATTTCTGGTATTGCACATTAAATGTATAATCGTTCCCTTTTTTATAATAGAATATCGTATCATGCATTCTCTGGAAACTCTTTGCAGCTCCACTCCATCTCTTGTACCACCATATAATTTCATTAACTATTTTTCCAGGCCCGAAGATTTCTTCCAGGATTGCCCGGATAAGATAATTTACCCTGAAATCGCAGTGTACGAAGATGCATGCGTTGTTACTCAGAAGTTCCCTTATTAAAATGAGCCTTTCATATATAAACTGTAGATATTCGGCGTTTACCCAAATATCCGAATATTGTTTTTCCTCAAATGACGCATGGGCGGACCGCGCTGAAGAACCTTTCAAAACGATGTTCTTTTTGTAATCGGCCTTCGAGTCGAACGGCGGATCGATATACGCCAGATCCACCTTGCCCCGGAACTCCTTGAGCAGATGGCCCATAACCCGCAGATTGTCGCCCAGATAGATGCGGTTCATCCAGCCGTCCGCCGAATCCCCGTAACGCTCCTTCAGCCGCGCTGGGAAACAGGGGATGGAGGACAAAGGACGCTTGCCCTCCCAGCAAAGTTCGGGAAAACCTTTGCCCGGCTGCGGGGCGGGCAGGTCAAAGGCCGTGTTTTCCGTTTTTTCGCCGGGACCGGCACTGGAGAGGTTTTGCCGCGCGGGCATGGTTCAGCGCGCCTTTGCGTCATTTTGCGCTTGAGGTTGTCAGGGACGACCGCGCGACGGCGGGTGTCGCCGATCAGTCCCAGCTTCTTTTGTCGTCAATGGGCTTGATTTGCGGGGGCAGACTCCCCGGGGCGAGTATTTTCAGAAGCGGGCGCAGTTTGATCTTTTCCCTGAACTGGTGGAGCAGTTCGTCTTCGCGCTTGAACTCCCCGGACTCCACGTAGAGGGTCATCTCGTCTATGCCGCCGCTGTTCGTCACCTCAATCTGCCAGCGTTTTATCTCCTCAAAGGAGGAGAGCACCTGTTCCACCTGATGCGGATAGACGAACATGCCCTTGATGCGGGCGGTGGTGTCCACGCGCCCGACTATGTTGCCCAGACGGGGACTGGTGCGCCCGCAGACGCAGGGAGAGCGGTCGATAAAGGACAAATCCCCGGTGGCGAGGCGGATCAGGGGATAGGTCTTGTTGAAGGCCGTGACCACGATCTCGCCCACTTCCCCGTCCTTCATGGGGATGCCGGTATCCGGGTGGCAGATTTCCACATAGGCCCGATTGGCGATGTGCAGGCCGCTTTTCTGGAAGCATTCGTAGCCGATGCAGCCCACGTCCGCCGTGCCGTAGCCCTGGCGCATGATCATGTCGAATTTCTTCTCCAGGGTGTTGCGCGTCTTTTCCGAAAACTTCTCCCCAGTGACGAAGGCCACCTCGAGAAACATGTCCTTGCGCAGATTGATGCCCTTTTCCTCGGCCTTCTGGGCCAGATGGGCCAGATAGCTGGGGGTGCCGACATAGCCCTGCACGCGCAGCTTCTGCATGATCTCAAGCTGGGTCACGGCGTTGCCCTGCCCCGCCGGCATCACCGCGCAGCCGAGATTGCGCAACGGCTCCTCGAACATCAGCCCGGCCGGCGAAAGATGATAGTTGAAAGTGATCTGGGTCACGTCGCCCGGTCTGAAGCCGACGGAATAAAAGGCTTCGGTATAACCCCAGTAATCGGGCGAACGGTCTTCCGGATCAAAAATGGGGCCGGGAGAGAGGAAAATACGCTTCAGCTCGCCTATGTCCTTGGTCAGCAGGCCGCCGAGGCGCGGCCCCATGGACTGGAGGAAGATCAGCTCTTTTTTCTTGATGATGGGTATATGCTTAAGATCACTAAGATTGTTGAATTTTTCAGCGCTGAACTGGGCGCGGTCGAAGCGTTTTTTCACGTCCTCGGAATAGCGATAGGCATAGGAAATAAGTTCCTTAAGCTGAATGAGATAAAACTGCCTGCGCTCGCCGTCGTCCAAAACCTCGCGCCTGCTGTAAATGCCTTCCGTGCGATCCTTGCGGGTCATTGCAATCCTCTGGTGAAAAAAGTGCGGTTGTGAAATAGCGTACCGGTCGCAACTTGCTATTAACCCCGCCGTTTCCATAATGCAAGCAAAAAAAAAATTATTATTTTATTACATATAGTTATACGGTATTTGACATAAAGCGTCCGGAAGGTGAAAATGTTTCTTCCCGAAAAGACCTTTTCAAAAGGATTTTCATGTGAACGAAGACTCAAGGAAAATCACCGGCCTGCCGCGCGCAATCCCCGCGGCTTCTCTTTACCCCGCCGGGGTTCTCCGGTCCTTCGCCGGGGTTCTTGCCGCCATGTTCGGATAAGGCGCCCCGGGAAAGAACGACAATGGAAAAAAATGAAATCACCGTGCTCGGGATTGACCCCGGTTCCCAATGTCTGGGCTGGGGACTGGTGCGCGAAGTTTCCGGGGTGATGAGTCTGCTTGACTGCGGAACCATCCGCCCCAAGGGAACGGACTTTTCCGCCCGTCTGGCCGGGCTTTTCGCCTCTCTCTCCGAGGTGGTGCGAAAGTGTTCCCCGGACGAGGCGGCGGTGGAGCTGGTCTTCATGCAGAAAAACGCCATGAGCGCCCTGAAGCTCGGACAGGCGCGGGGGGTGGCCGTGGCGGCCTGCGCCGCCCACGGGGTCCCGGTCTTCGACTATGAACCCGCCCTGGTGAAAAAAAATCTCGTCGGCACGGGGCAAGCCGAAAAAACCCAGGTTTCCTTCATGGTCGGACGCCTGCTCGGGAAAAAGCCGGACTGGCCTCTGGACGCCGGCGACGCCCTGGCCCTGGCTGTCTGCCGCCTGAACATGCGCCGCTTCGACTTTCTGGCCAGAAAATCGTCCGGAACGCGGTAACGTCCCGCCCATGAACATAGTCCTGTTCACCTCCTCCTCCAACAAAAGCGGCGGCTCGCGTCAGGCTCTCTATCTGGCCAGGGGTCTGGCCGCGCGCGGGCACGCGGTATCTTTTTTCGTGCCCGCGTCCTCTCCCCTGCCCTCGCTTGACCCGGATTTTCCCTTCCGTTTCCTGCCCGCAGCCGCCTCCGCCTGGAAAAAGGCCCTGGCCGAAGCCCTGCCGGCCTCCGAACCGGCCGTGCTGCACGGTTTTCACAATGCCGCGCTGAAACTTCTGGCCCTCTTCGACATTTTCCGCAAAAGGCCGCTCGCGACCCTGGCCCACCGAGGGGTTATCTTCAGGCCGAAGAACCCCCTGCCCTACTGGTCGCCGGGAATCGACCACTTCACGGTCAATTCCCTGCGCTGCGCCGCCATTCTGCGCAGCCTGGGCCTTTCCTCCAAGCGCATATCCTATGTCCCGAACGCGGTTCCGGACGAGCGTCTGGAAACCCGGCCCAATCCCGATCTCACGCGCGCTTGTCTGGGCATCCCGGCAAACGTTCCGCTTTTTCTCTGCATCAGCGCGGACGCCAAATACAAGGGCGTATCCGTGCTCATGCGCGCCTTTGCCAAAGCCTTTCCAGCCGGCTCTCCCCAATCCCCGCGCCTGCTGATCGCCGGGCTGAGGCAGGACTGGCGGCCGCTGCTTTCGGAACTGGGCATGGAAAACAGCATCCGCTGCCTGGGCTACACCGAAGACGTGGGCAGCCTGCTGCGCATGGCGGATGTCTTTGTGCTGCCTTCCCTGCAGGAATCCATGCCCAACACCCTTCTGGAGGCGCTGCGCGTCGGCCTGCCCTGCATAGGCACCAAGGTGGGCGGGGTGCCGGAAGTCGTCGGCGACGCGCGGGCGGACCCGGCCGGGCTGCTGGTCGCGCCGGGAAACGCGGAAGCCCTGGCGCTGGCCCTGCGCGCCCTGGCGGAAGACCCCGCCCTGCGCGCGCGCATGGCGAACGCCGCCCTGCGCCGGGGAGACCTTTTCACGCAGGAAAAACGCCTTGATCGCATGGAGGGCATTTACCAAAAACTTTTACAGGCCAGAGGACTTTTATGACGTCAAGCGACTTCGGGCACGGCGGCGATATATACGCCAAGGCCCGCGCCCTGCGGACGAGCCCGGAGCGGCTTCTGGACTTGAGCGGCAACGCCTCGGCCTTCGCCCGGCCCCTGACCGGCGCCCTGGTGGACGGCACGCCTTACCCTTTCGCCCATTATCCGGACCTCGAAGCCGCCGACCTGACGCGGGCCATAGCCGCCCACGAAGGAACGGACGCAACCCGCTGCCTTACCGGAAACGGCGGGGCGGAACTGATCCGCCTGGCCATCCAGGTCCTGGCCCCGCGCAAGGTCCTTCTGCTCGGCCCGATTTTTTCCGAATACGCCGCGACCTGCGCCCTTTTCGGCATTCCCTGCGAAACCATCTCCACGCGCGTGGAAAACCGCTTTGACATCAGCGCGCGCGAAATGGAAAAAATCCGCATCTCGGACGCGGACATGCTGATCCTCTGCACCCCCAACAACCCCACCGGGACGACCTATGAAAACATCGACCTTTTACTGGGCCACATCCGTACCCCCCGCATCCTCGCGGACTTGAGCTACAGGGAATTTTTGCACGGCACGGAGGATTACCGGGCCAACTCCTACCGCGCCTATCTGGAAAAGGTCCAGGACGGGGTAAAGGTCTTCACCCTGCACAGTTTCACCAAATTCTTCTGCTGCCCCGGCATCCGGCTGGGCTACATCCTGGGGGAGGCCAAAGCGATAAGGCGCATGGCGGCCCTGCAACCGCCCTGGAGCGTCAGCCCCTTCGCCCAGGTCATGGGCATACGCTTTCTCGAAAATATCGAGGAATACCGGCAAACCCTGCCCGCCCTGCGCAAGGCCGTGCTGAACCTGGGACGGGATCTGCGCCGCATGGACTTCCTTGACCCGGACAGGGTGACGGAAGGACCGGGATTTCTCTGCTGCGGCCTGCGCCCGCCCCTGACCGCGAAGGCGGCGGCCGACTTCATGCTCAAAAGACGCATCCTCATCCGGGACTGCGACAACATCTCCGGCATGCCCGGCGGCTACGTCCGCGTCCGGGCCGGGCGGGAAGAGGAAACGGCCGAACTGCTCGCAGCCTTCAAAACCTTTTCCCTGGCCCTGCCGGGACAGGCGATGGCGTAGAGCGATTTATGGCGGTTCCTTTCGCCAATGCCGCGGACTATGCACTCAATATGCTGAATTTTAATGTAAAAGTTGTTAAATAGATTGCATCTCAAATGGGTACATATCAATGCTTATGAGTAGATAATATGTTTATATAATTATATAAAAAATATCAATCGAAAAAATTACCCCGGCATGTACCCCCAAAATTTGAAGATACTGATGGGCGTCAATAGGCCGATTTCTACGATACAAGTGAATGCTCCACCTACTAAAGCAGGTGGCTTCGGGTAACAACTAAAGTTGGCGAGATCGGCGTCGCCGATTATCCTCATAACCGACAATTTTGCCAAGGACGATATGCTCCAGTGGGTGCCTCTGTCAAAAAACAAGAAGAAATGCTGAAGCTGCCGCCTAAAGGCGGGGGTTTTGACCCTCCCAAAGTGGGACAATAAAACTGCAAAACCCATAACAACTGAAAATGGATTTCGCTTCCCCAACACGCTCTTGCCGGTAGTGGTTCAGTTTGAACAGGGCCACCGCATTTTAATTGTTGGTAAAGAAGTGCTCCAGAGCGAAGCCCCAGTCGAGGGTCATCAATAATTGGGCACGTTTAACAGTCATTTTTTTTGGTACCCTGGCTTTT
>JAITRF010000012.1 GCA_031288535.1 Desulfovibrio sp.
TGCTGGCAGTTCTGGCCTGATAAGCCTTTACGACAATAAATCGGATTTCAGGTGTTGCTATCTTCATGGTGAGGGAAGTCTAGCAAATTTCTACAACTTTTCAAAGTTAAAATGCTCTAGCACAACCCGGATTTTGGCGATAGAGGGGGCAATTCTCGCGCTTATCCGGCAAGATGGCGGAATCACCATCAAAGCGATGGCCGACAGACTGAATCTGACGGCAGCCGGAGTGCGTTACCACATCGACAGGCTGAAACGGAAGGGCATCTTGCGGCGTATCGGCACTTATAGCGGCCGATGGGAAATCATATAGAGCATTTTACGCTTGAAATGCTTGCTTGATGGCGAGCAAAGCCCGCCTGCAAGCATTTCGCGGCAAGGATTTGCAAGCAAATCCTTGCAGAGCAGGCCAACTTTTCAAAGTTAAAACCGCTCAAGCAACAATTCCCAGCGCTATAAGCGCTCAACTGATGCCGACTACCTCAAAGCCCGCGCCGCTCACGGCCTTTTTCAACGTCTCGCCGGCAACCGCCTCCTCCGTGTCTACAAAGGCTTTTTTGGCGCTCAGGTCCACCTTGACGTCCGCAACGCCCGGGACGGCGCGCAGGGCCTTTTCCACGGAAGCCGCGCAGTGGGCGCAACTCATGCCTTCAATCCCGATGGTCTTTTTCATTCCCATACTCCTTTCGTTTGTACGCGGGATTTGCCCGGAGGGCGAAGCGGATCCGGGAACCGCGGCCTCCTCCGGAGCATTTAACGCTTGAGACGCTTGCCCTACGGCGGGCAAAGCCCGCCTGCAAGCATCTCGCGGCAAGGATTTGCCCGGCAAATCCTTGCAGAGCAATCCACTTGTTTCACCCGTGAATCGCTCCAGCCGTTTCGGCTTGAACAGGCGCAGGCGCAACGCGTTCGCAACCACGCTCACCGAACTGAGGCTCATGGCCGCCGCGGCGATCATGGGGTTCAAGGTCAGCCCGAAGGCGCTGTAGAATACGCCCGCCGCCACCGGAATGCCGACGCTGTTGTAGAAAAAGGCCCAGAAGAGATTTTGCCGGATGACGCGCACAACAGTTCGGCTGAGTTGAATGGCGGTCACGACATCCCGCGGGTCGCTTTTCATGAGCACGATATCCGCGGACTCAACGGCTATATCCGTGCCGGCCCCTATGGCTATGCCGACGTCCGCCCGCGCCAGGGCCGGGGCGTCGTTCACCCCGTCGCCCACCATGGCGACCTTCCTGCCCTGTTCCTGCAAGACGCGGATTACCCGTTCCTTGTCCTTGGGCAGCACCTCGGCCAGCACCTGCCGGATGCCGGCCTGGCGTTGTATGGCGGCGGCCGTCAGAGCGTTGTCGCCGGTGAGCATCACGACCTCAAGACCCATTTCTTCCAGCTCCGCCACGGCCTGAGGGCTGGTTTTCTTGAGAGTGTCGGCCACGGCGATCATGCCGAGCAATTCTTTTCCGCGCGTGAAATAGAGCGCGGTTTTGCCGGAGGCGGCAAAGTCCTCGCCTGCCGCTGCCAGATTTTTCCCCGGCACTACGCCCTGTGCTTCAAGCATACGCGCGTTCCCCGCGCCGCATGCGACGCCTTCCACCGTTCCGGCGATGCCGCAGCCCGGCGTCTGAGTGAACCCGGCGACCTTCAGCAGGGATAGGCCGCGCCTTTCCGCCTCACGCACGATGGCCTCCGCAAGCGGATGCTCGGAGAGCTTCTCCAGAGAGGCGGCAAGGGCCAGCAACCCGTCTTCTCCCCCTTCCCGCGCCGCCACAATGTCCGTGACCGACGGTCTGCCTTCGGTCAGGGTGCCGGTCTTGTCCAGAACCACCGTATCCACGGCCCGGGCGATCTCTATGGCTTCGGCGGATTTGAGCAGGATGCCGCTTGCCGCCCCCCTGCCCGTGCCCACCATGATGGCGGTGGGGGTAGCCAGCCCAAGGGCGCAGGGGCAGGAAATGACCAGCACGGAAATGCCGATGGACAGGGCGAATTCCGGGCTCTGGCCGAGCAGCAGCCAGATCCCCGCAGCGGCCGCCGCGATTGTGATGACCACCGGCACGAAGATGCCGCTGATCTTGTCCGCCAGCCTGGCTATGGGCGCCTTTGAGGAGGTGGCCTCGTCCACCAGCCTGACGATCTGCGCCAGGGTCGTATCCTCGCCCACCCTTACGGCTTGCATGAGGAAATGTCCGGATCTGTTGATCGTGCCCCCGGTTACAGCATCCCCGGCCTGTTTTTCCAGAGGCAGGCTTTCGCCGGTCAGGGCGGATTCATCCAGGGACCCGTTGCCTTCGCTTATCACCCCGTCCACCGGCACGCTCCAGCCCGCTTTTACGACGAGAATATCCCCGGCCTGCACCTGCTCCAGAGGGATTGTCGTCTCAAGACCCCCGCGCAGCACGGTCGCCGTTTTGGGCGCGAGGTCCATGAGCTTGGTGATGGCCTCGGAGGTTTTGCGTTTGGCCCTGGCTTCAAAGAATTTGCCCAAGGTGATCAGGGTCAGAATCATGGCCGCCGAGTCAAAGTACAGGTTCGCGGCATAAGCGCTTGCGGCGGAAAAATCGGCGCGGCTCACGGCAAAGGCTATCGCGTAGATGGCATGGACGCCGGATGCGGCGGCGGCCCCGGAACCGACGGCAATGAGCGAATCCATGTTCGGGGCGCCGGCGAACAGGCTGCAAAAACCCCGCCGGTAATAGGCGAAATTCACGAACAACACCGGGATGGTCAGAAGAAACTGGGTGAAAGCCGTGGCGAGGGCGTTTTCCGGTGCGGACAAAAAACGCGGCAGAGGCAGACCGAACATGCTCCCCATGGAGATGTGGAAAAGGACGAGGGAAAAGAACAGCGAAACGATCAGGCGGCGCTTCATGTCCGAAACTTCCGCGGCGTCCACCGGAGACCGGGAGGTTCCTCCGGAAGTCCTTTCTCCGGCCGCCCTTGCGTTGCGCGCTTTGGCTTTATAACCCGCCTTTTCCACGGCGGTCTCTATGTCGCGCGCGGACAGGACGGCGGGATCAAAGGAAACCGCCATGCTGTTTTTGAGGAGGTTCACCCCGACTTCGCCGACCCCTTCAAGGGCGGCCACGGCCTTGTGCACGCGGCTGGAGCAGGCGGAGCAGGTCATGCCGTCTATATCGAACGTCTCTTTGCTCATCGCGCGTTTTCCGTAAAACTATTTTCCCACCGTCCGCCGGAAATTTCAAATATATATTTCCGCTCTCATTTGCGCATGGCCCGAAGTCCGTTTGCCGTCACCAGGACACTGGCGCCCACGTCCGCGAAAACGGCCATCCACATGCTGGCCTGCCCCGCAAGCGCCAGGATGAAGAAGACGGCCTTCACGCCCAGGGCTAGGGCGACGTTCTGCGCCAGGATGGCGTATGTGGCTCTGGACAGGCGGATAAAGCGGGGGATTTTCCTGAGGTCGTCGTCCATCAGGGCCACGTCCGCGGTTTCGATGGCCGTGTCCGTCCCGGCGGCGGCCATGGCGAAGCCGATATGCGCGCGCGCCAGGGCCGGGGCGTCGTTGATGCCGTCGCCCACCATGCCGACCGTGTCCTTTTCTCCCAACTGTTCCACTATCTTCAGCTTGTCTCCGGGCAGCAGGTTGCTTTTGAACTCGTCCACTCCGGCTTGTGCGGCCGCGGCTTGCGCCGCGTATTCGTTGTCGCCGGTCAGCAGTATGGTTCGGACGCCGAGTTTTTTCAATTCCCGGACGGCTTCGATGCCGCTTTCCCGCAGAGTGTCGGCCACGGCGAACAGGGCCAGCGCTCCTTCGTTTCCGACCAGGGCCACGACGCTCTTGCCCTGCTTTTCCAGCCCGGCTATCAACTCTTCAAGTTCGGGCGGACATTTGTCCAGGTCTTCCAGCAGACGCCGATTGCCGAGCCGCCATTCTTCGCCCCCGATTGTGCCTTTCACGCCCCGTCCCGGCAGGGCGGCAAATTCGTCCGCCTCCGGAGGGGTCAGTCCCTTTTCCACCGCCGCTTCGGCAATGGCTCTGGAGACGGGGTGGTCGGAGCGGGCCGCGAGGGCCGCGGCCAGGGCGAAGGCCTCCTCGCCGCCGGGAGCCCCCAGGTTTATGAAGTCGGTCTGCCTGGGTCTGCCGTGCGTCAAGGTGCCGGTCTTGTCCAGGGCCAGCCGCTTGAGCAGTCTCCCCCGCTCAAGGAAGAGCCCGCCCTTGACCAGAATGCCGTGGCGGGCGGCCGCGGCCAGGCCGCTGACGATGCTGACCGGCGTGGAAATGACCAGGGCGCAGGGACAGCCGATGACCAGTAAGGTCAGGGCCGTATACGCCGATGCCTTCCAGTCGCCGCCGCCAACCAGGGGAGGGATGATCCCTGCAGCCAGGGCGGCGAGGAATATGGCGGGGGTATAGTATGCGGCGAATTTGTCCACCAGCCGCTGCATGGGGGCGCGGCTGCCCTGCGCCTCTTCCACTGCGCGGATGATGCGGGCGAGAGTCGAATCCGAGTAGCACGCGCCCACCCGGAACACGAAAGAGCCGGACTCGTTGATACTGCCCGCAAAGACCGCATCGCCCGCGCCTTTGTCCACGGGCAGGCCTTCGCCGGTGATCGGGGCCTGGTTAAGCGCGGATTGCCCCTGCACGATAATTCCGTCAAGCCCGACCCTCTCGCCGGGTTTGACGCGCACCAGACGGCCGGCTTCGATGTTCCGGATATCCTCTTGCGCCCAGGACCCGTCCGCCCGCTGCACCGTAGCCCTCTCCGGGGCGAGGTCAAGCAGTTTCCGGACGGCGTTGCGGGCGCGGTCAAGGGATTTGGCTTCCATGGCCTCGGCCAGATTGAAGAGCACCATGACCATGGCCGCTTCGGGAAACTGCCCGATGATGAGCGCGCCGGTCACGGCCACGGACATGAGCGCATTGATGTTCAGGTTCAGATTTTTGATCGCCAGCCAGCCTTTCCGGTAAGTGTCGACTCCCCCGATAAAGACGGCGATGACGGCCAAAACAGGGGAAAGCAGGGCGATCCAGCCGCCGGCCGCGATTTGGGCGGCCAGAGGGGCCGTCGTCGCGACCGCCAGAGCATCGGCCGGGGATGGCGCCAAGGCCGCCTGGCCGGACCAGGCCAGCGCGAGTTCGACGGCTTCCGAAGCCGCCGCGAAGAGTCCGGCCAGCAGAAGTCTGCGCCAGGGCGTCTTCGGCGCCTGGATTACCGCGTCCGACCCTTTCGCGCCGTCCATGAGCGCGGCGCCCAGGTTCAGGGATTCCAGGGCGGCGGACAGGGCGGGCAGGACGGAAGGGTCGTGCCGGACCTTAAGCGTGCGCCGCATCAGGTTGAACTCAAGGGCGTGGATGCCCGGAAGCGGGGAAAGTTTGCGCCGGATCATCCCCTCCTCGGTAGGACAGTCCATGCCGGGAATCGCGAAAAGGGATGCGGGACCCGCGGACGACCCCGGATGTTTGCCGTCTCTCTCCCCAGCCCCGGTCTCGACCCCGTGCAAGGCGCCGGCCTCTGCCGGGCCGGACAAAACTCCGGCGGGCGGGCACGCACAGCAGGCGCATGAGCGCTCTGAATTGTTTTCAATCATTATATTTCTCCACGCACTTTTAAAAAATAAGGAATAATGCCGAGTTACCGTTCCTTGCGTATAATAT
>JAITRF010000016.1 GCA_031288535.1 Desulfovibrio sp.
CCGCGCGAGCGGACGCCCGCCGCGAAGGCGCAAGCGCAATTTATTTGCGCGGTTAAGCGCCGGAGCGGGCGCGGCCTGAAGATAAACCGTGTATAATCTCAAAGTTAAAGTGCTCTAGAAGGGCCAGACATTGTCCAGGAGACGGGAAAGCCAGCCCGGGCGCTGCTTTTCGGTCAGGATGCCCTTGCCGTAGTATTCGACCTTGGAATCCGCAAGCTGGGTCGAATCCACGGAGTTGTCCGGCCCCACGTCCTGAGCGCGCACCAGTCCGCTTACCACCATATACTGGGTTTCGTCGTTCACGCGCACTGTGCGCGCGCCCTCCAGTTGCAGGATGCCGCCCGGCAGCACCTGGAGCACGCGCGCCCCTATGGTCGCCGTGACGTAATTTTCCCGTTTGGTTTCGCCGGTTGCGTTCAACGAGGATTCAGTGCTCGTGGACAGCATGGGGTTCGTCCCCACCTTGGTGCTGAAATAGCCGGGCTGGCCGGGGAGGATGCCGCTTCGGCCGTGCCCGAACATGGCGGCGACGCCCAGGCTGTGGACGGCTTCCTTTTCCGCTGTGGTATCGGCCTTGCTCTTGGATTTGGAGTTTTCCACCACCTTGATCATGACGATGTCGCCGACGCGCCGGCCGCGGTTGTCCTCGTAGAGATCCGGGGCCGCCGAGGCGCTGTACAGGGAGCCGGGATTGGAATAACGCTGTTCCGGTTCGGTATAAACCTGGGTCGCGGTCACGGGCGTCACGGGCGTCGGGTACTGGCCGTGTCCCGCGCATCCGCAGAGAAAAAGGGCCAGCAATCCGAGAACTGTCCTTCCGTTTTTCATGCTCTTTCCCCTTCAGGGCCTTGCGGCGATGTTCACGGTTTTAGCGTCGCGCACCATACCCTGAATTTCCTTGCGGCTTTGCAGGTTGCGCACGGAGATGTTCCCTCCCGCCACGCCGTCGCTCAAAGCTTCGGCCAAAGCGGTCAGGCGAACTGTTTTGCCTTCATAAAGCAGGGTGACCCTGTCCCCTTTGCGTATGGTCGGGACAGAGGCCAGATCGGAGCTGTAGATGGGCTGCCCCGCGGGTATGGGCCGGTTCAGTCGCCAGGGGCCGCCGCGGCCGTCCCAGGGTTCGCCGCGCAGCAGGGCGAGGTTCATGCGCTTGTAAGCGACCAGGTTGTGGTCCAGAAGATCGTCCCTGTTCACTCCCCTGGTCAGACAGGGGACGTCGGCGTGGCAATCCGCGAAAACGGTTCCGGTCAGTTTCTGCCTTACCTGTCCGTCGGCCTCCAGCACCAGCAGACGCAGGGAAATCCTCCCGGCCTCCACCTTGCGCGGCCTCTCCACGACCAGCCGCTGGCCCGCGTGTTCCAGAAAAACCTGCTGGGGCAGCCGGAAATCCCTCAGCGAAACCTCGCCCGGCAAAGCTCCCGCAAGCGCCAGCACTTCCCGCTCCGCCAGCCTTCTGATCTCTTCTTTGCCGACCAGGGCGCCGCCGCGCTGCACGAGCATGGAACCGGGAAAAAGACAAAAAGGGGCCAGGTCCGGCATGGAGCGCATGACCGCTTCCTGCAGCCTGGGGCGGCTCATGCTCATAGGGCGGCCCTTTTCCGGCGGAGACGGCCACAGCTCGCGGCCGGCAAATTCTTCCCACCGTCCGGGGGGCATCTCTCCGATCGGAACGGCCACCTCGCCAAGGCGCGCCTTGTCCCCGCGCACGATTGCCGCATCCAGAAAACGTATGCGCAAAGACGCAAACGGCGCATCGTCGCCCCGGGCCTGGAGCGGAGAAAACCCTAGAAGGGCCAGGGCGAGGACGCAGCAAAGGCAAAGACCGGCTCTCATTTATGACCTCTTGAGCTGAACCGCGACCTGAAGCATGGAATCCGAGGTCTGGATGGCCTTGGAGTTCATTTCATAAGCCCTCTGGGCCACGATCATGTTGACCATTTCATCCACCACCTCCACATTGGACATCTCCAAAAAGCCCTGGGCTATGGTCCCGACGTTGTCTTCGCCGGGAATGCCCTCGATGGGGTCGCCCGAGGCCTCGGTGGTGGTGTAGATGTTTCGGCCCCTGGCCTCCAGGCCTGCGGGGTTGATGAAGGTATAGAGGGGGATGTCGGCGGCGGCCAGTTCCTCGCCGTTGGCGTCCAAGGCCGAGATATGGCCGTTTTCCGTCACCACTATATTTTTCGTTTCCTGCGGCACGGCGAATTCCGGTTGCAGCACGTAGCCGTTTGCGGTGACCACGGTGCCGTCCTGGTTGAGCTTGAAAGCCCCGGCCCTGGTATAGACCTCCTCGCCGTTGACGAGGACCTGGAAAAACCCGTCGCCTTCAATGGCCAGATCCAGGGGGTTGGAGGTATTCTGATAGTCGCCCTGGGAAAAGAATTTGTGTACGGTTTGCGGGCGCACGCCGAGGCCTATCTGTATGCCGGTGGGTATGGTCTGGCCCGCGTCCGCGCCGGTCACCGTGCCGGCTATGCGCAGGTTCTGATAGATAAGGTCCTCGAATTCGGCCCGGCTCTTTTTGAAGCCGGTGGTGTTTACGTTCGCCAGGTTGTGCGAAATCACGTCCACATTGAGTTGCTGGGCGATCATGCCCGTGGCGGCCGTCCAAAGAGAACGCATCATGGGGAAATCCTCGTTTGTTTGAGCAGTTACGCTTGGGATGCCTGCCTTGCGGCCGGTTCGGTGTTGACACATTCCGCGCTGATGATGCGCGGCGCGAGGCACAGGCCCGAACGGGACAGAAAACCCGTGAGCAGAACGCCCGCGAAGGCCCTGGGCGAGACAAGCGCCCGCTGCGCCTCGGCGTGGGGAAAGAGAAAATGCCCCAGCCCGGCCCTGGTGAAAGATTTGGGAACGATATGGAAATTCGCCTCAAGAATGTGCGTGCCGTCCATCATGCCCTTGCCCTGCCTACTCTGCTGATTGTTTCCTTGTCTACGGCTTCCGTGGTCTGCATGACCTTGGCATAGGCCTCGAACTGGCGCTGCGCCTCGATCATGTTCACCATCTCATAAACCGGACTTACGTTGGATACCTCCAGAAAACCCTGGACCAGATATCCGCCCGCTTCCACTTCAGCAACTTCCGTGCCGGGACGCGCCCGGTACATATTGCCGCCCAGTTTTTCCAGATCCAGATGCCGGTCTACGTCCACGAGGCCAATCTGGCCTATGAGCTCGCCGTCGGCATAGACCTGCCCGTTCTCGGCGACCGTGAAATTTCTGACGCCCGGGGGCACGGTGATTTCCCCGCCGTCTCCCAGAACGGGAAACCCCTGTTCATTCACCAGCGTCCCTTCCTGGGTCACGAGAAAATGGCCGTTGCGGGTGTAAAAATCACCCTGCGGCGTGCGCACCTTGAAAAAGCCGTCCCCGGCGATGGCCAGATCAAAGGGCGCGTCGGAAACCTTGAGCGCTCCCTGCTCAAAATCGGTCTTCACATAGCCGATGCGCGCGCGCGCCAGATGCACCGGTTCGGGAAAGAGCTTGGGCTGCTTCAGGTAGCCCTGGGCCTCCATGATCTGATCGTGGGCGTACATGAGAAAGGTGTCCCTGAAGGACAGGAGATCGCGTTTGTAGCCCGTGGTATGCACGTTCGCCAGATTGTTGGCGATGCTGTTCAGCCGGTGCTCATTGGAAAGCGCCCCGAACAGGGCCGAATACATGGAGTTTTGCATAACTTACCTCATATATGGCATTTTACGCTTGAAATGCTTGCCTGACGGCGGGCGAAACCCGCCTGCAAGCATTTCGCGGCAAGGATTTGCAAGCAAACCCTTGCAGAGCGGTCCAATTTTTCACAGTTGAACTGCTCTGGAGCATTTTACGCTTGAAATGCTTGCCTGACGGCGGGCGAAGCCCGCCTACGCCAATGCCGTGACTGCAATTTCCAGACCAGAAAAATTAGTATGTTAAATCGGTGTATTATTATGGCAACTCGTAACTTTGCCATAAAATTGACAGAACCCGGCAATAGTGACATAAACGACAGGCGAACCCCTGCAAGGAGGTGCTTATGCCTTTCATCTGGGCGGCGCTCATGCCGCATCCGCCGGTACTTTTGCCGGAAGTCGGCAGAGGCAGGGAAAAAGAGGCCGGGCCGAGCCTCGACGGGGCAAGGCGTCTGTGCGCCAGACTCGCCGCGCTCAACGCGGAAAATCCGCCGGAAGCGCTTCTGGTTCTTTCCCCCCACGCTCCCCATGCCGCCGGAGGGCTTTTCCTGAACAGCGCGGAAAACGTCCGGGGCAGCATGGCCCGCTTCGGGGCTCCCGCGACAGGCGTCTCCTTTCAAAGCCCCGCCGGGATTCTGGACGAGATCATCGACGTCCTGCAGAAAGCGGGCCTGCCCTATACACGGCGCGAAATGCCGGACATCACCCAGGACCACGGCTCCATCGTCCCCCTGCGCTTCCTCGCCCCCACCTTTCCCGAGGGCAAGCTGCCGCCGGTGATCGAAGCGGGCCCCTCCGGCCTCAGACAGGAACAGGCCCTCGCCCTGGGCGACGCCTTGCGTGAACTTTCCGGAAAGCGCCGCTGGGCGCTGCTGGCCAGCGGGGACCTGTCGCACCGTTTGAAGGCCGACGGTCCATACGGCTTCAACCCCGCCGGCCCTGTTTTCGACGCCGCCGTCGTGGAGGCGCTCAAGGCCGGAGACCCTTCCCCCCTCTCCTCCCTCGGGCAAAAGACCGTCGCCGATGCCGGGGAATGCGGCCTGCGCCCGGTCCTTTGCCTGCTGCGCCTCGCCCGCGCCCCTGTGGAGGTATTTTCCTATGAGGGCCCCTTCGGCATAGGTTACTGCAACGCATTATGGGTCGGCGACAAAGGCGAAAGTCTCTCCAAAGCCGCCTCCTCATCCGCGAAGGCGGCCGCAGCTTCTCCCGCAACGCAAGCGGCAAAACCGAGGATGACGTTCAAGATCAACCCGCCGGAAAAATCAGCGCATAAGCCGGACAAAGAAAAAAAGTCCTCCCCGGCTTCCGGCGCCAGAGTTTCCGTCCCCAAAGTTTCCGGTGCCAAAGTTTCCGCCCCCAAAGTTTCCGTCGCCAGAGTTTCCGTCCCAAAAGTTTCCGTCCAGGACGCTTCCGCCCCCAAAGTTTCCGTTCAGGACGCTTCCGTCCCCGAGGCCTCCGTCCCCAACGCTTTTGAGCACCCTTACGCGCGTCTGGCCCGCACGGTCATCACCTCTCTGCTGACCGGCAAGGGTGTGCCGGGGGCGGAGATGCTGCGCGCCCTTTCTTCGAATCCGGAAATATGGTCGGACAGGAAGGGCTGCTTCGTCTCCATAAAAACCAAAACCGGGGCTTTGCGGGGCTGCATCGGCACTTTTCTGCCCACCCAGCCTTCTCTTCAACAGGAGATCATGGCCAATGCCGTGTCCGCCTCGGTCCGGGACCCGCGCTTTCCCCCCATGCGGGCGGATGAGCTGGACAACGTACGCATCAGCGTGGACGTGCTTGAGGCGCCGGAAGTAGTGGAGGAGGGCATGAAGCTTGATCCCAAGGCGTATGGGGTAATCGTGAGCAAGGAAGGCAGGCGGGGTTTGCTCCTCCCGGACCTCGCCGGGGTGGATACGGTGGAGAAGCAGTTGCTGATAGCGGCGCAAAAGGCCGGGATACGCGATTTGCAGGGCGCGCGCATCGAGCGTTTCAGGGTAAGGCGCTATTTCGAGGACAGTCCGGAGGCGGGAAAGCGATAATGCAAAACGGGCATGCGGACCCGCGCCTTGCGCGCCCGGCGTCCGGACCCGCCGGATGCCCCGGCGGGGGCCGCGCGCGTTCGGGTTTTTGTCCGCCGGGTAGCCGGATATGAAAGCCGCATGGTGGGAACGCGGGGACAATGCGGTCGTCTGCGGCCTTTGCCCGCACGCCTGTCGCATTCCCGAAGGAAAATCCGGGTACTGCGCCGCGCGCATGAACCGCGGGGGAGAACTCGTTTCCCCCTATCTCGGCCTGTGGTCAGCGATCGCCGTCGATCCCATGGAAAAAAAACCCCTGCACCACTGGCGTCCCGGGACCTTCATTCTCTCTCTGGGGAGCGTCGGTTGCACCATGCGCTGTCCTTTCTGCCAAAATCACGGCATAGCCCAGCCAAACGCCCAATCGGAGCCGCGCCTTTCCGCCTTGCGGCCCCTGCCGGAGCGCGCGCTGGCGGACAAATGCAAAGAGCTCAAGCTCGTTTCCGTCGCCTATACCTACAACGAACCGGGCCTGCAAGCGGAGTACATCCTTTCGGCCGCTCCGTTGCTCGAAGAGGCGGGCGTCTCCACGGTGCTGGTAAGCAACGGCATGTATTCCGAAGACCTGCTCGGGAAACTTCTCAAGGTGACGGCGGCCGCGAACATAGACATCAAAACATTCAACTCCAGGACTTACGCCCGGCTTGGCGGCTCTCTGGACACAGTCAAGCGTACGGTAAGCGCCTTCGCCCGCTCGCGGGCGCATGTGGAATGCACCACTCTGGTTGTGCCGGGGATAAGCGACGACAAGGAGGAGTTCGCGGCCGAACTGGACTGGCTTTCCGCTCTTTGCCGCGAATGCGGCAAGGACATCCCCCTGCACATCTCCCGCTATCGCCCCTGCCACAAATTCACGGCTCCGCCCACAGACCTGGAACTGCTCAAGGATTTCGCGCGCATGGCCAGGGAAAAGCTCGCCCATGTGCACATAGGCAATGCGCCCGGCCTGCGCTGAAGCGTGCCCTATAGAGTGTTTTACGCTTGAAATGCTTGCTTGACGGCGAGCAAAGCCCGCCTGCAAGCATTTCGCGGCAAGGATTTGCAAGCAAATCCTTGCAGAGCAGTCCAACTTTTCAAAGTTGAACTGCTATAGAGTGTTTTACGCTTGAAATGCCTGCTTGACGGCGAGCAAAGCCCGCCTGCAAGCGTTTTACGCTTGCGATGCCTGCTTGACGGCGAGCAAAGCCCGCCTGCAAGCATTTTACGCTTGAAATGCCTGCTTGACGGCGAGCAAAGCCCGCCTGCAAGCATTTTACGCTTGAAATGCCTGCTTGACGGCGGGTGTGCCAAACCGCATGCAAATCTCGTTTGGATGCGGTTTGGCATAAAAAGGAGGCGCGTCGCCTCGCGGAAGAGGAGACGCGCCGGATGCGGGGGCGTGTGCCGCAACGAGCGGCGAAAATCTACAGGTTTTCTTTCAAAGCTTTGCCGGGGGTAAATTTGACGGCCTTGTGGGCGGGGATGCTGATTTCCTTGCCGGTTTGCGGATTGCGGCCTTTGCGGGCGGCCCGGCTTACCGTCTTGAAACTGCCGAAGCCCATAATGCTTACGGCGTCGCCTTTTTTCAAGGCGTCCGCCAGGATGGCGAAAAGGCTGTCGTAGGCAGCCTCGGCCTGGGCGTTGCTGGAAAGACCGGCTTTTTCCTTCAGCGCTTTGACGAATTCGGGTTTGGTCATGTTCTCCTCCGTTTTTGTTTTGCGTTTTCCGGTTCGCAGACCGCGGTCGCTGGCTTTGAACTAATGGAAGAGATACCCTTTGTCTCTGTGATATGCAAGGGGCATCTTCAAAATTCCTTCAGGTTTTCGTACTGTTTCTTCGGGGAGCTTTCGGTTTTCTCATGGCTGGCGCATCTTATTGCGTCAGCCTGCGGCGATGCGCCGGCATCGCCCGAAGCCGCAGGCTTCGTAAGGAGCAAGGCGGCTTTGCCGCCGCCGCGAATCTCAAAGGTGTGTATCAGAATATCCTTAATTGACAATAGAAAGTTTTAGATGCGTCAGCCCTGCGGTTTTCTCCATGACCCTTGTCTTTTGCGCCGCAATCGAGTATCGGTTTCCCTTGCTTCGGCCTTCGCCGGCCTTTCCGGCTGGAGGAAGCGCTTGTAGAGAAAATTGTGAACGTCATACGGCAGTCGTCAAGGCGGGTCAGAATCGGGTGGGATACTGGGACGCAATCGTCGAGCGGGAATGCGCGCTGGCTCCCGACATACGGCTGCGCGGAGGAGAAGCGCCGCTTGTGTTGTACGGGGCGCAGCGCAGAGCGGATAAAATTTACCGCTATCTTGCCGGATCGGGAATAGATATCGACATTGTCGCCGTGGATGGGGAATATCTGCGGGAAGGGGCCGTTTTCCACGGCATTCCCGTGATCGACATAGCGAGCCTGCTTGCGGAACCCCATAAGCGGTATAATTACATCATCGCCTTTTGGCGTGCCACATCTGACAAAATACTGGCGTTGCGGCAAACAGCGAATCATATCTTCCATTATGACTGTGGCGGCGGCTACGATGGAGTCGACAGCCTCGGCGGGTTTTTCGATTTTTTTCACTCCCGCCGCGATGCTGTGGAACAGGCGTTTACGCTCATGGCCGACGATTTTTCCCGCGAAGTCCTTGCGGCGCATATCAACCAGAAAATAAGCGGAAAATTTGGCTACAAGCGTTTTTGCTACACGGAAGAGCAGTATTTTCCGGACATCATGCCGCTTTCCGGCAACGAGATTTTTGTGGATTGCGGCGCGTACACGGGAGATACGGCGGCGCTGCTGCTTCAGGCCATGGAAAGACGGAGTATTGATTTCACCGGCGAAATTTTCGCTTTTGAACCGGATGCGCATAATTTCGCAAAACTGGCCGGGCGCGCCTCCCGCTTGACGAATTGCCGGTGTTTTCACAAAGGCGTTTGGGATGCCGCGGGAATACTGAAGTATTGCAACAGCGTCAGAGGAACGGACTCTTTTGTTGTTTCTGTGGCGGCGGAACCAATCCACGACAACAGTTTTGAAAAAGTTGAGATTGAAGTTGTTTCCCTGGATGAAATGCTTCATGGAAAAGCGATAACGTTCATCAAAATGGATGTCGAAGGCTCGGAATTGCCCGCATTGCGCGGCGCGAAACAGATCATGGCCGCGTACAGGCCCAAATTGGCTGTTTGCATCTATCACAAAAAAGAGGATGTTATTGATATTCCGCAATATATCCATTCAATCCGCCCGGATTATGACTTGTATGTCCGTTCGCATGCGCGGGATTTTTCGGAACTTGTGCTGTATGCCGTATAGTTTTATGGATTTTCGCATGAAACTCCGTGTGTTCCGGGAGGCGATCCCGCATGGGACATTTGCTTTTCAATGTCCATGTCTGTAATTCGGATTCCAAATAAAATGTTCCATTTTATTTGGAGAGCCGCAGGCGGGCAAAAGCCCGCCCGCTCCTCACAAAACCTGCGGTTTTGGCGCCTGTTTGGCAGGCGCGATTCCAA
>JAITRF010000026.1 GCA_031288535.1 Desulfovibrio sp.
CCCATGATTATGGTGGAAAAACCCCCGCTGATCTTTTCCGCGTCGCCCGTGCTGTCGAGAAGACCGGCCTTGATCTTCGCCTCCAAATCCAGATAATCCGCCACGATGGTTTGCAGCACGTCCGGGATACGCCGCATGGCCGCGATCATGCCGCCTATTTCACCCTTTTCGCGCGTCTTGATCTGATGATCGAACCGGCCGGCGGCAACGGCGTCGGCAAACCCGCCGGTATCCCGGAGCACGCGGACGAGGCCGACGACGATGGCCAGGGACATCAGGACGGCAAGCGCCATACCGACGGCGGAACCGGCGAGCATGGCCTTCTGGCCCCGTTCGTTGGATTGCAGGGTCTCCGTCCCCATCCGGCCTCTGAGAACCGTAATCTGCCTGTTGAGATCAATGCCGTCCTTGGAGACCTTCCGGCTGAGGGAAACAAGCGAGGCGAGCACCTCGTCCATTTCTTTCCCCTTGTCGACCATCGTCCGGGTGGCCTTGTCCGCCGCGCCCATGGCGGTCGTAAGCTTCGCCAGAGCGACCAGCCCTTTCTCGGAAACCACGGAGCCGCTCAGAGCGGCTACGGCCTTGTTCAGGGCGTCCAGGAGCTCGAGGGTGTACTTCGCATCTCCCGGGGTGCGGGTAAAGGCGAAACGGCTGACGGCGGAACGATACCAGGCCAGGTCTTTCAGAGCCAGGGCCGTGGTCAGCAGGGCGGGCACGTTGCCGGCCTCGGCCGACATTTCGGCCACAGCCGCCAGTTCCGCGCCGACGGCGCGGTTGTTCGGCTGCACGGTCTTATTGTACAGGTCCATGAAGTCCGTCATCGTGACCTTGTAGGATTCGTCCAGACCGATCTGATCGTCGGTGCCCTTTTTGATGCTGTCCCCGAGCGCGATCGTCTCCGGCGCCTGCATGATGGTCAGGGCTTCTTCAGCGAGTTTACGGTCGTCAAGCAAGATCCTGACCACGGCATCCATGTGTTCCGGCTTGTGGGGCTCAAGGCGGAACTGGCGCATGGCCGCGGCGGCCTGATGCTGCCCCGCCACGATGTCGGAGGCTATGACGTCCAGCCGGGCCAGACGCCGGTATTCCATAAAAGAAGAAGAGGCCGTATCCAGGCTGACATAGCCCAACACGGAAACTCCCCCTATAATGACGGTCATCACGACGAAAGAGACGATGATCTTGTACTTGGTGGTCATACTGTTCCTTTTGACTGTGGCTTGTCGATGTATGTCGCGGATACGCCCCCCCGAGACCGTCATACGGCCGAGCGGCGGCGGACGGGAAAAAACGGCGGGAACGGCCGGAGTTATAACGCCCGCATACGGCGGTACGCCTGCGCACAGGTCCAACGGGAGGCGACAAAAAGGTGTCCGTCCGGTAAAAGCGCGCTTTGCGGGGAAATTGCCGGCCTCACATGCTTCCCGCTTGCGCCCTGGGGTACAGCTTGGCCAATTCCACAGCCGCCTTTTCGTTTTCCGGGTTCAGACTCAGCGAAGCTTCAAAGCAGGAGCGGGCCATATCCATGAGACCCCCGCGCATGAACACGCAGCCCATGTTGAAGGCCACCGCGTCCGAGGAGCGGGGAAAATCCCGATCAAGGTCCACGGCCTTTTCCATGCACAGGCGGGCGTCGTGCATCCTCTCTCCCTGGACGTAGGCCATGCCCAGGTTGTAATGCAGGCCGGGGTCCCGTGGCGCGATATTCAGGGCGCGCCGGTATTCGGCGGCGGCATCCAGCCACTTGCCCTGACGGCGCAGGTGCAGGCCGAGCATATTGAAAACCCTGACGTCTCCGAAGTCCGTGCGATCTTTTTTCATATTCAGGGCCTTGCGCAGGTAAAATTCGCTGCGTTCGGGATTCTTTTCGGCATAGACCCCGGCTATGCGTTCGGCCAGCGTGCTTATAAGTTCCCTGGTCTCCTTCGCCGCCTGTTCTATGGCGCTCTCAAAAAGCCCGGCGGCTTTTTCCTCGTTCCCCAGGTTTAAATGTATTTCTCCCATGCTGACTTTGCGTTCGGTGTTCAGAGGAGAGAGGCGGTCCATGCGCTCAAGCCAGACCAGACACTCCTCCAGGTTGCCCTTTTCCTCGCACAGGGCGGCCAGCCTGCGCAGGGGCTCAAGGTAGAGTTCCGCGTTCTCCGCCGCCAGCTTGTAGGACGCCTCCGCCGCGTCCAGCTCGCCGAGCGCCCGCTGCGCGTCTCCCAGGACGATCAGGCCGGCGGCGCTGCCGGGTTTCATGCACAGGATGTCTTCGGCCGCGGCCCTGGCCTTTTCCGCCTCCCCATGAGTCAGCAGGGCCTTCGCCTCGACAATGGCCCTGCCCAGCAGTTTATGCGGCTCTATGGTAAACGCCAGCTTTTCCGCCATGGTCTGCATGGACACGGGTTTGGCGATGAAATTGTCCACCCCGGATTCGTGCAGGTAAAAAATGCACTTGCGCTCGACCTCCACGGTGAGAACAAGAACGAGCAGGTGGGGAAGGATCTCCTTGATCTGTCTTACCGTATGCGACATGTCCCGGCTCTTGAAAACGCGCTCCATAATAAGAAAGGGACGGCGACCGCGTCTCTCCGCGTCCTTCAACAGCTTGATCAGTTTGCCGGAGTCCTGGACCACGAGCAAAACGTCCGAGATGATCAGACCCAGTTCTTTGCCCATAAGAGCGCGGAACGTCTTGATAAAAGACTGGTCGTCCGTAAGCAGGACGAAAAGCCCTTTTTCCGTGTGCGCGAAATTGCTTACCGTCTTCTCGCAGTGCGAATGATTTGGCGCATCCTGTAAAACCATGCTTTGCCTCATAACTAGAGCATTTTAAGTTTTATAAGGCGCGGGCGGGCTTTTGCCCGCCCGCGGCTCTCCAAATAAAATGGAATATTTTATGGTTCATCCGGATAAGACGCCAGCCGGCCGGCGGACGAATCCCGCCTGCGCCAATCCCTTGCCAAAGGCTCGCCGCGCAAGACCCCGCAATTCCCCGCGCGAAGCGGAAGAGCCGCAAAACCCGCGGGAGACCCCTCGCCCGACTCCGGCGCAATGCCCGCCTTTTCCAGACACAACCCCAAACCGCACCGCACTGTGTTCTTCCAGGGACGTAAACCACGCCCGCTCCCCAACGTATCGTTCCCTTGTCTGCAGGAAAAAATTCCCAGCCAGAACTCCGCCATCCGCCGCCAGCCATACTCGTCGGTATGATGAAAAAAAACGTTGCCCGGCACGTGCAAACCGTCCCTTTCGCCCGCCAGAAACACGTGGCACTCCACATCCGACGGCAATTCTTCCGCCAACGCCTCCAAAAATCCGCAAATCCCGCTTTCCTCCTCTTCTCCCATACCCCAGCGCCCCACCCCAAAAGCATCTCCCAAATCCCCCCCATGCCACAAGCGACGCTCCATCGCCCATCCGGGCTCCCCCGCGCTCAAAACCAGGGCCCTCTCCGCCGCCCCCACATAAAGACCGGCCACGCTCATGCCGCCGGAAACCATGCCCCTGTCCCGCTTCCCGCAAGACAGACATATCCCCTTCCCCAGCAACCAAGACCTGGCGACGCACTCCCCGCAACCCGCCTCAGCGGCAAGCGAACCCAGGTCCCACCGGATGCGCCCGCCCGGCGGCGACTTCTTCAACAACTCCTCCAGGCTGTCCGTCACCCCGTTATTCGACTTCGCACGGCGATAAGCGCGCGTCTTCCCGCTCCCCGCATGAAAATTGTCGTCAAGCGCCGCCAGACCGCCATCTATAAACAGCCGCACATAATTACAAACAGTCGCAACGCCCACCCCGTTGGCCCGCCCGATCTCCGAAATCGCCTCACCGCCGGCGTATTGCATGATAATCCGCGCCAAAACCGGAGCCCCCCAATCCCGGCCGGAAATCTCCGCCATCCGCTCAAGCTCGCGCCGCACCCTGCCGCCGCAGGCCGCGATGCACGCCATGCGGTTGGCCGTCCTTCGGGCTCTTCCGCGCCCGCGCGTTCCCTCTCCACCGCAACCAGCCAGCTCCACCGCCAAATCCGGCATAGCGCATTCCTCCTGATTAGAGTACTTTAACTTTGGGATTATAACTTTGGAATTACACACGGTTGATCGTAAAGCCGTAACGCCCCGTGCCTGCCAGGGAGACTAAATCGGCCTTGTTTGTCGGGTCGAAGAATTCCAGGACCACCGGCTCGTCGCCTTTGAAAAGGGAACCGTCAAGCGTGGGTATCCTCACGGCTGACGTCCGACTGCCGGCCGGGATGGTCGCCTTGCCGGCCACTCTCCAGGTGGACCCGCCGCCGGGCGGAATGGTCACGATGGGAAACTCGAATTCGCCGTCGCCGTTCACCGTATTGAACCTGCCCACGTCAAAGTTGTCGTAAAACGCGTGGCTCTGCCCGCCGGTTTCAGACAGCCTGAGGCTCCAGCCCAGGATGGTGTCGCCGCTGCTCGCCGCGGACTGGCCGATGGCGAAGACCAGATTGCCGCCTTCCGTAATGAAGGCCGCCGTGCCCTTGTCCATGTATGCGCCCGGGTCGTCCGGATCCGGGTTGCGCGGGTCGACCGGGCCGACGTGCAGACAATTGTCGCGGATCGCGCCCGTACCGCCCCACGCGCCGGGAAGTTCATTTTCGCTTCCCGCTGCGCGCTGACCGGCCGAAGCGTGTTCAAGTTTCAGTTTTAACAAGGTCGATGCTCCCGTGATTTTGAATCCGAATTCAGACCGCGGAGACCCGCGGGCGCAGGTATTTGCGCAGACACCGCCGCACGGCGTCGAAGTCCAGGGGTTTGCCCAGGTGGTCGTTCATGCCCGCGTCCAGGCATTTTTCGATGTCCTCGCGGAATACGTTGGCGGTCATGGCGACGATGGGGACTTCCTTCGCCTGCGGCGTATCAAGGGCGCGGATGCAGCGCGTGGCAACATAGCCGTCCATGTCCGGCATCTGCACGTCCATGAAGATCAGTTCGTACTTCTCGGGTTGCGTCGCGAACAGCCACAACGCCTCCGCGCCGTTTTCCGCGCAGTCCACGTCGATCTCCATGGGTTCCAGCAAAGCCAGAAGTATCTCCTGGTTGATCTCCACGTCGTCGACCAGCAGGATGCTGTGCCCGGCGAAGACGTCCGCCGGGTCCACCGGCGCGTCCACCGTCACGGTCGGCTTGGTCACTCCGAGGCAGGTGCTGACGCACTCCGCGATGGCGGAAGGGAACAGGGGTTTTTGCAGGAAGCGGTCCACGCCCGCGTCCCGCGCTTCGGCTTTGAGCATGTCCCATTCCGTGGCGGAGATCATGACCACGACGCAGTTGCGCGCGCGCAGTTCCTTTATCCGCCGCGTAACCTCCATGCCGTCCATGCCGGGCATGCTCCGGTCGATGAAGTAGATGTCGTACGGGCCGTTTGCCGCGATGCGTCCGAGGGCTTCTTCGCCGCCGGAGGCGGTGTCGCACGAGATATCGAAGCACTGCATGATCTCCTTGAAATACTCGCGGATATCCGCGGCGTCGTCCACGGCCAGCACGCGCAGGTTCTTGAGGTTCACGCCGGGGTGCAAAAGGCTTTTCCCTTCCTCAGAACCGCATTGCGCGCGGATGGTAAACGCGAACTCGGCGCCTTTCCCCTCGTCGGATTCGACCCATATCCTGCCGCCCATCGTCTCGACGATGCTCTTCGAGAGGGCGAGGCCGAGCCCCGTGCCCCCGAACTTGCGCGTGGTGTCGCTTTCGGCCTGCTGAAACGGGGCGAACAGTCGCGCTTGTTGCTCCTTTAAAATGCCGATGCCCGTATCGCTTACGGAAATCCGCAGGACGGCGTCTTCTTCCTCCCAGCGGTCCAGGCGCGCGACAAGGCGCACGGCCCCGCCTTCCGGAGTGAATTTCACCGCGTTGGAAAGCAGGTTGGAGATCACCTGCGCGAGACGCTGTTCGTCGCCGATCAGGTTCAGGGGAATACGCCTGTCGATATGCACGGTGAGCTTCTGCCGCTTCTCCTCCACCCGGAAATTGACGACGGACACCACCTTTTGCAGCATCTTTTCAAAATTGAACTCCACGGACGAAAGTTCCAGTTTGCCCGCCTCTATCTTCGACATGTCCAGTATGTCGTTGATGACGCCGAGCAGATGCATGGAGGCGTCCCCTATCTTCGTCAGGTAATAGTCCTTGCGCTCCGCCGCGGGGGTGGCCTTCGCGAGGGTGGTCATGCCGATGACGGCGTTCATCGGCGTGCGTATTTCATGGCTCATGTTCGCCAGAAACGCGCTCTTCGCGCGCGAGGCCGCTTCCGCCGCTTCCCTGGCGCGCGTCGTTTCCGTGATGTCGTGGAGAAAGAACATGATCCCCTCCACCTCTCCGGAGGCGCCGCGCATGGCCGTGGTGCTGGCGGCATAGACGCGGGGATCGCCGCTCGCGCTGAAATCCAGGAATTCTTCCGATACGACCGTGTCATGCCCGCCCCGGACAAGGGCGATGTCCTTTTCCATGTGGGAAAGAAACTTCGGGTTGTGAAACCGCGCGAACACCTTGGAAAAATGCAGGCCGTCGATCGTTTCAAACCGCTCGATGCCCGCCAGCCGCAGAAAAATCTTCGTGCACCCGATGAAACGGCCGCCGCTGTCCATCAGGATGATGATGTTGGGACTGTTCTCCAGCACCATGTTCATCAAAAATTCCTTTATGTTCCGAACCTCTCCCTTCGGGGAGATTTCCGCCCGACGCCCGGCCGCGCCGGGCGTACCGTTCCGGCAACCTCTTCCTTTCCGGGGGAGGCGCCTCGCACCTTCCGCGATGTTTCCCGATTCGTAGTTCATCAGGTCTCCTTTTGACGGCGAAGCGAGTTCGCCCCGCGGCGGTCTCGCGGCGGTCTCAAGCGTAAAACGCGCCGGAGGCCGCCGCCCTAACCGATTTCCGGATCAAAAATGGGCATGTTTTTGATCCGGAAATCGGCTCACAGGATGAAACTCGTGTTGACCAGGATGGTCAGATTTTCATCCTCGTTGGAATAGGCCGTGTACCCGGGCATTCCCGTCGGCACCACGACGCTCCCGTCCGCCTTCCAGCCGGCGGTCAGGGTGATGCCGCTGTCGGACACCTTGATGCCGTAAGTTTCCAAGTCGTCCAGACTGGATAACAAGGCATGATTGCTGCGGTCCACGATCAGTTCCACGCCCTGGATCGTCCCGTCCTTGAACAGATCGTCCAGACTGTTCAGCGTGGTGTCGAGGAGGTTGCCGACAAGCAGCACGTCCTTGCCGGACCCGCCGTCCATGGCGGTGTTGCTCACGTTGAAGATCAGGACGTCGTTGCCCTCGCCGCCGTACAGGGCGTTCGCGCCATCACCGCCGTCGAGGACATCGTTGCCCGCGCCACCGTACAGGACGTCGTTGCCCTCGCCGCCGTACAAGGCGTCCACGCCGGCGCCGCCGTCGAGGACGTCGTCGCCCGAACCGCCCACGATATGGTCGTTGCCGGCTCCGCCCATGAGGAGGTTGTCGCCCGCGCCGCCGTAAATGACGTCATCGCCGCTGCCTCCCTTGAGCACGTTGTCGTAGATGCCGCCCTCATCGCCGTTGACGTCGATCATCTTGTTCCCGCCGGCGCCGGCGCCCACCAGCAAATGGTTGGCGGAGCCGTCGGGCGCGAGGTAGTGCCCTTGCTGCACGTCCGCGACCGTGTGCAGATCGCTGGAGGCATAGCCGCCGGTGACGGGGTCAAAGGAGCCGCTGCCGACCCGGACGAGGATATCGCCCTGATCGCGGGCGAAATCCGTGATGACGTCGCTGCCCTCGCCGGGGCGGAACAGGAAGACGTCCGCCCCGGCCCCTCCGGTCAGGCTGTCGTTGCCAGCGCCGCCTACCAGGAGGTCGTTGCCCGCGCCGCCGTCCAGGGTGTCTGCGCCGCCCTGGCCGAAGAGGATATCTCCGCCGCCGCCGCCGTTAAGAACGTCGTCAGCGCCCCGACTGTCCCCGGCCGGGGCAAGTTCAAAGGCATGGGCCGTAATGTATTGGCGCAGCTCGTCGTTGGTCGGGGCGTGGCCGTTCTTGGCCTGCAGGTAGGCGATCACGATGGACATGCCGTCGCCCTCGTGCAGATCGGCCGCCCAGTCGGACTTGCCCGAAACGGTCAAGCCGAGCAGATAGTCGGCATTGACCACGTCGCCGTAGATCAGGTCGGAGCCGTCCCCGCCGCTCACGGTGTCGCTTCCCACCGGCGCAATGGTGCCGGCGATATTTTCGAAGGACACGCTAAAGTTCTCGGCCAGGATATACGTCCCATCAGAGCTTAGCTGCTTCATATATTCCGATTCCGTGGGAAATCTTGCTCTGGCTGCGTGGATGGTCTGCAGTTCGGAGTTGTCTATCAGATACTGCCAGCCGGACCAGTCCCCAGAACCGTTGGCCTTGATTTCGGCAACGGCGTCAGACGCGGTGTTGGATTTAACCTCTATGCCATCGGTACCGTTATAGTAATCCGGAGTACCGGCAATCATGAAGTAGCTCCTGTTGACAATCACATCCCCCGTGTCATATTCGTCGGAGAGTTCGGAAATGGGCTTCGCTTTTTCGGTCAGGGCCAGGGGCTCCCCCCTGTGCGTCTCCGCCCAGGAGGTGTCCACCCAGCCTGACAGGCTGTTAATCTGGTCGGGGTCCAGGCCGGCGGCGGCGCCGTCGGCCTTCGTGATGCCGGCCAGCCATGCCCCGGCTGCGTCAAAACCGGTCTCCCAGTTCGCACTTTTATTTCCAAAAGTCAGGTTTTTCATCCATGACGACAGGCCGATCAGCACCTCCTTCTGGACAACGCCGTCGTCCACCAGTTTGACCGCAAACTGGTTCATCAGTATGGTGTTGAAGTGGTTGATGTACAGCACCACGGACCCATCCTTGTACTGGGACAGGGAGTTGATCAGGGTGGTCAGGCAGCCCTTTATCTTGTCCATGCCCTCGGGCCCCACATAGGCGGAATTCTCCAGGGACACAATGATGTTGTAGTGGGTCTTATGGGAGACTCCCTCGATATAGCCGCCGCTGTCGCCGCTTATGGCGTCGTTGCCGGCCCCCCCCAGCACAACGTCGTCATTGTTCGTGCCGTACACGGCCATGCTGTTGGAGACCGTGATATCCAGATTGGCCGTGTCCGTGCCGGAGGGGTTTTCGATGGTGTAGGTGAAGACGTCATGCTGGGGGGTGGCGTCCTCGCCTTTCAGATAGGCGGTATCCCGCAGGGCGTATTCGTAGCTTCCGTCCGCGTGAACGGTCAGCGTGCCATACTCTCCCTTGATCACGGCCTCGCCGGTTTCGTCTACCGTGACGGATTGGCCGCCTTGCGCCTGTATCGCCGTCAGCGTGCCGAAGCCGCCCGTATCCTCATCATTGGCGAGCAAATTGCCGCGCAGGGGACCGTCGTCCTCGGCAATGGCGCCGGTATCGTTGTGGGCCTCAGGCGGGAGAATGTCGCCGTCCGTGATCAGTCCGTCATAGGACACGGAGGCGGCGCCTCCCGGCAGTAGCGCGCCGGTGACGTTGGAAAGCGTCAGGCGCAGACTTTCGTCGCCTTCAAAGAGCATGTCGTCATAGGTTGGGATGCGGATTTCCGCAGTCTGCTTGCCGGCTTCTATCGTCACCGTGCCGGTCAGGGTGTATTTGCCGTTTGCGTCCGGGCCTTCCACTTTTATGCCCTTCGCGGTGAACTGCGTAGCGTCAAGGTCCGCGTAGCTCGCCGTGCCGCGAGCGGCTGTCCCCGGAATCACGATTTCCCAGGTCGCCGTGGTGTCGCGCGAGCTTTCCAGGCTCTGTTCGACCGTGAACACCAGATCCTGGGCTTCTTCCGCCACGGCATAGTTGCCGCTGGCGACCTCGGAGATGTCGAGCACGGGCGGGGTCGTTTCCTGCCCGTCCGTAATGACGCCCTTGCCCACGCCGTCCGCTATGGTCGCGTTCACAGCGTCGCTCAGGGTGACGGTCAGGGTCTCGTCAAGCTCGTAGATTTCGTCGTTGACGACCGGAAGGGTGATCTCCGCGCTCGTCCGGCCGGCCGCTATCGTCACCGTGCCGGTCAGGGTGTAGTAGCGCGGATCGTCCGGATGGTCCGGATCGGGACTTACGATGATGTCGTCGCCCAGCGCTCCGAG
>JAITRF010000054.1 GCA_031288535.1 Desulfovibrio sp.
AACCTCGTTGTGCTTGTAAAAACAAGCAGATAGTATGAGTTTTGCCCAAACACACTATCACCAACGAGGTAAAAAGAGCATGCCCCAATTCACGCTTCCTTTCAAGTACGAAGAAGAAATATGTCGCGAGCACATGCCATAAAGATGGGCTAAGGCAATTTGGCATAAGTCCCGCACCGGAAAAGGCGGACCAGAAAATAGGCGGTGACGGCCACGGCGATGATCGAGGCCCCGGAAGTCAGATCGGTGAACCAGGAGAACAAAAGTCCGGCCAGGCAGCAAAGAAAGGCAAAAACCCCGGAAAGCAGCATGGCCGGATAGAGAGAGCGGCAGAAAGACCCGGCCAGGGTCGGGGGAATGGTCAGCAGGGCCAGCACGAGAATAAGCCCCACAATGCGCATGAGCATCACCACGGTCAGGGCCGTGAAGGCCACCAGCAAAAGATACAGGGCGTTCACCGGCAGGCCGCGCGATGCGGCGAACTCCCGATCCAGAGACAAGGCCCAAAGCCCCTGGCGGAAAAAAAGCACCAGCCCGAGCAGAACCAGATCAAAAATCCCCATGCCGACGAGGTCCGCGGACGGCACAGTCAAAATGCCGCCGAAAAGATAACCCATGAGCTCCCCGGCATATCCCGGCGTCATTTCCACGAGAATAATCCCGAAGGCCATGCCTGCGGCCCAGAGCACCCCGATAGCCGCATCCTGGGTTTCCGGCCTGCCCTGCTCCATGCCGCGCAGGGCGAAGCGGCCCATGACCAGGGAGGACGCCAGGGAAAAGAGCAGGGTGCAGGGCAGTACCGGCAGGGAGAAATAAAAGGCCAGCCCTATGCCCCCGTACGCGGCGTGCGCGGCGCCGCCCGCCAGAAAAGTCAGGCGGTTTTGCAGCACCAGAACCCCCGTGATCCCGCAGGCCACGGAGGCGAGCAAACCGGCCAGCAGGGCGTGAAGCATGAAAGGCGAAGCGAGCATGTCGCTCAAGCTCCGGAACAGGACGTCCATAACCTGACCTGCCCCTTCAGCGGGACGGGCTTTTGCCCGGCTGAAGCTCCGAACCCGGGGCGCAGGCCGGGTGCGTGCAGCCGGAGGAGTGTACTACGCCGCCGGAATGCTGCATGTCGGCCAGAGGGCAGGCATGCATATGCGGACCGAAAAGGGCGGCAAGGTCTTCCGGGGTCAGCGAGGCGTCGGAGATCCGGGTCAGGCGGCGGTTCACAAACACCGCGTAATCGAAAAAGGGCGAAACCATATACAGATCATGGCTCGCCACCACAACGCTTATTCCCCCGCGCAGCCCGCCCAGAAATTCATAAAAGCAGAAAGCGCCCTCCGCGTCTATTCCCGCGGTCGGCTCATCCAGAAGCAGCAAAAAGGGAAATTCCGGATCGCCGGCCCCAGAGTGCAGGATGAATTCTTCCGGACCGCCCATCAGCGCCCTGGCCACCAGCGCCCGGCGTCTCTGTCCCCCGGAAAGGGCGGAAAGGGGAAGCCTGGCGCATCGGGCCAGCCCGAAAATGTCCAGGTAGGCCAGAGCCTTCTCCCTGGCCCTCCGGTCTTCGCCCCAACTGCCGCCGCGTGCGCCCGGCAGGGCCGCTCCCATCAAAGTCATCTCCAGGACCGTCGCGGGAAAGGCGTTGCTCAAGGCGGAAAACTGCGGCACATAACCTATCCGGCGGCAGGCCGCCGCCGGGGCGCTCCCGAAAACCTTCACCGTCCCGCGCTCCGGACGCAAAAGCCCGGCGATCAGACGCAAGAGCGTGCTCTTGCCGCCCCCGTTGGGGCCGATCAGAGCCAGGAACTCCCCGGCCCGCATCGAGAACGAAGCATCCTCAAGCGCCGGCTCCCCGCCGCCGTGGGAAAAGGTGACCCCGGCCACTTCCACGGCCGGAAAAGATGTGCTCGACATAGCTGCAAACCGCTTCAGAGCTTGGAGCATTCAAGAATCGCATCCGCCATGTGCCGATAGACAAATTCCAGGTCCTCGCCCAGGGGGTCCACCCGCACGATGCGCGCCATAAGGGCTTTCGCCACTGCGGTGGCGGAAAGACCGGAAAAGCGCTCCTCGATGAAAACACATTTTATGCCGTGCCGTTTCGCCTCGTCCGCAATGCCTTGCAGGGTCCTCGGCCCGGCCTCCCGGCCTTCGGGAGCAAGGCACAGCTCTTCCAGACCGTAGTTCATGGCGAAGTAACGCCAGGCGGGGTGCAGGGTCAGAAAAGCCCGCCGCCCCGCTTCCAGACCTTCCAGTTTCCCGGCGATCTCCGCGTCCAACTCTTCCAGTTCGGCGGCATAGGCCGCCGCCCGTTCGCCAAGCACATCCGCCTTGTCCGGCAAAAGTTCCGCCAGGGCACGCGCCGTTTCAGGCAAAAAAGCCCGCACCAGACGAGGAGAGAGCCAGACATGCGGGTCTTCTTCCTTTCGTTCCCGCCCCCCGTCTTCCCCTTCGGGAAGGGGGAGACGCCTTATGCCGCGAATCATGGAAACCACGCGCAGACCCCCGGCCGCATCCGCCAGTCTGGGAACCAGCGCCTCCTCAAAAGGCAGTCCTATGGTGAACCAGATGCGGGAAGCGGCGGCCGCGCGCATCTGCGCGGGACCCGGCTCCCAGACATGCGGATCGGCTCCCGGGCGCAAAAGAACCTCCACGCTGACGAGATCCCCTGCTATGCGCTCCACCATGTGTTTTTGCGGGGGGATGCTCACCAGCACCGGCGCCTGCGCGCGGGCGGTCGCGCAAAACAGGAAAAGCGCGGGCAGGAAAGAGAAAAGCGCCTTGAACACCGGCCCCGCCTCAGTTTATTTCCACCAGCAGGGGTTCCTCCTCCAGTTCCTCCAGAAACTTGTCCGGACGCTCCTTCTGCTCCGGCACCAGAATGTCCGCATGCACGTATTCCCTGAACCCGGTCCCGGCGGGAATAAGGCGGCCGACGATGACGTTCTCCTTGAGCCCGCGCAGGGCGTCGGATTTCCCGCGCAGGGCGGCTTCCGTCAGCACCTTGGTCGTCTCCTGGAAGGAGGCGGCGGAAATAAAACTGAAGGTGGTCAGGGAGGCCTGGGTTATGCCCAGAACCAGAGGCTCGGCCGTGGCCGGAGCGCGGCCTTCGGCAAGGGCTTTGGCGTTTTCTTCCTTGAACTCCTGCTTGTCCACCTGCTCGCCCACCAAAAAACTGGTCATGCCGGGATCGATGATCTGCACCTTGCGCAGCATCTGGCGCACGATCACTTCTATGTGCTTGTCGTCTATGCCCACGCCCTGGAAACGGTACACGTCCTGAATCTCGTCCACCAGATAGGCCGCCAGGTACTTCTCGCCCTTGGTGCGCAAAATGTCGTGCAGTTCCGGGTGCCCTTCGGTGAGCAGTTCTCCGGCCTCCACAAAATCCCCGTCGCCGACGGTTATGTGCTTGCCCTTGGGCACCAGATATTCCCTGGCCTCGCCCGCTTCCGGGGTCACGACGAGCTTGCGCTTGCCCTTGGCTTCCCCGGCATAGGACACCGTGCCGTCGATTTCGGAAACAACGGCCATGTCTTTGGGCTTGCGCACTTCAAAGAGCTCGGCCACGCGCGGCAGACCTCCCACGATATCCTTGGTCTTGGAAGTTTCACGCGGTTTCCTGGCCATGACCTCCCCGGCCTCGATGGCCTGGCCGTCCTGGACCATAAGCAGCGCTCCCACCGGCAGGGGATAGGCGGCCGGTATGCTTGTGCCCGGCCTGCTCTTCACCTCGCCGTTCCCGCCGCAAATGGAAATGGCCGGACGGTAGTTGGTGGTGCGGTATTCAATGATGGCGCGCGTGGTCATCAGCGTGGCCTCGTCCACCTTTTCCTGGAAAGTTTTGCCTTCCAGAATGTCCGTGTATTTGATGAACCCGTCCACCTCCGAGACAAAGGGTTCATTGAAGGGGTCCCATTCCGCGATCAGGGCATCCTTTTTCACTTCCTCGTTCTCGCGCACCTTGAGCTTGGAACCGTTGGGCAGAAGATATTTTTCCCTTTCCCTGCCCTGTTCGTCCACAATGCTCACCTGACCGCTCTTGCCGAGCACCATGCTGTCCCCGTCCTTGGTCACCACGGCTTTCACCCTGGAAAAGATGACGCGGCCGGCATGCTGGGCGGTGAGGCTGGTGCGCTCGATCTCGCGCGAGGCCGTGCCGCCTATGTGGAAGGTGCGCATGGTAAGCTGGGTGCCGGGCTCGCCGATGGACTGGGCGGCGATGATGCCCACGGTCTCGCCCACGTTGACCAGATGCCCGCGCGCCAGATCCCGGCCGTAGCAATGGGAGCATACCCCGCGCTCGGAGCTGCAGGTCAGGGCCGAACGGATGGTCAGGGAATTGATGCCCGCCTCGTCCAGAGCCTGGGCCACCTTCTCGTCCACCAGGGTATTGGCCGGGAAAAGCGCCTCCCCGCTTTCCGGATGCAGGACCGGGTAAAGGGTCACGCGTCCGACCGCCCTCTCGGACAGGCGCACCTTGATGTCCCCGCCTTTGGCGAGATGGGTGAGTTCGATGCCGTCCACGGTGCCGCAGTCTTCCTCGCTGACGATCACGTCCTGCACGACGTCGACCAGCCGGCGCGTGAGATATCCGGAGTTGGCCGTCTTCAGGGCCGTGTCCGCGAGCCCTTTGCGCGCCCCGTGCGTGGAGTTGAAGTACTGCGACACGTCCAGCCCCTCGCGGAAGCAGGAAATAATGGGCGTTTCGATGATTTCCCCGGAAGGTTTGGCCATCAGGCCGCGCATCCCGGCAAGCTGGCGCATCTGGTCCTGGTTGCCGCGCGCCCCGGAGGTGGACATCATGTAGATGGGGTTGAAACTGTGGTTCAATCTTTCGGTCCCCTTGCCGTCCGAGACCTTGTCAAAGGAAATGGCCTTGACCATCTCCGCGGAAACGTCCTGAGTGGCCTTGGTCCAGACGTCCACCACCTTGTTGTATTTTTCGGTGCGGGTGATGATGCCGTCCCTGTACTGGCGCTCAATGTCCTCCACCTCCGCCTTGGCCGTGGAGATGATCTCCTTTTTGGCCTCGGGGATCTTGAGGTCCTTCACCCCGATGGTCACGCCGGCCTTGGTGGCGTACTCATAGCCCAGGTCTTTCAGGCGGTCGCAAAGTATGACCGTGGCCTTGGTGCCCACGTCCCGGTAAGCGGAGCCCACCAGTCGGCCGATGTTCTTTTTGTTCAGCACGCAGTTGACGTGCTCGAAGGGTATGCCTTCGGGCAGGATGTCGCGCACCAGGATGCGCCCCGGGGTAGTTTCGACCAGTTCCCCGTCCAGGCGCACCTTGATCTTGGCGTGCAGGGCCACGGCCCCGGAATCATAGGCCGCTATGACCTCCCAGGGATCGCAGAAAATCTTGCCCTCGCCCTTTTCAAAATCCCGGTCCACAGTCATGTAGTAGAGCCCGAGCACTATGTCCTGACTCGGCACGATGACCGGACTGCCGTTGGCAGGGGAGAGAATGTTGTTTGTGCTCATCATGAGCACCCGGCACTCGATCTGCGCTTCCAGGGACAGGGGCAGATGCACGGCCATCTGGTCGCCGTCGAAGTCCGCGTTATAAGCGGAGCAGACCAGAGGATGGAGCTGGATCGCCTTGCCCTCCACCAGAAGCGGTTCAAAGGCCTGAATGCCCAGGCGGTGCAAGGTGGGCGCGCGGTTCAGCATAATGGGATACTCGCGCACGACCTCTTCCAGAATGTCCCAGACCACCAGCTCTTCGCGCTCCACCATCTTTTTGGCGCTTTTGATCGTGGAGGCCAGGCCTCTTTCCTCAAGTTTGGCGTAGATAAAGGGCTTGAACAGCTCCAGAGCCATTTTCTTCGGCAGGCCGCACTGGTGCAGCTTGAGCTTGGGGCCGACCACGATCACCGAGCGCCCGGAATAGTCCACGCGCTTGCCGAGCAGGTTCTGGCGGAACCGCCCCTGCTTGCCCTTGATCATGTCCGAAAGGGACTTCAGCGGGCGGCCGTTGGTGCCGGTGATGGCCCGTCCGCGCCGTCCGTTGTCGAAAAGGGCGTCCACCGCTTCCTGAAGCATGCGCTTCTCGTTGCGGATGATGATGTCCGGGGCTCCGAGTTCGATGAGGCGCTTCAGACGGTTGTTGCGGTTGATAACCCGGCGGTAGAGGTCGTTGAGATCCGAGGTGGCGAAGCGTCCGCCGTCCAGGGGCACGAGCGGGCGCAGCTCGGGCGGGATGACCGGGATGACCTCCATGATCATCCACTCCGGCCTGTTGCCGGATTCCAGGAAGGCTTCCACTATTTTCAGGCGTTTGGTGAGCTTTTTCTTTTTGGTCTGGGAACGGGTGCTCTGGGACTCGTCGCGCAACTGCGTCCGCAGCTCGTCCAAATTTAGCTCCTCAAGCAGGGAACGCACGGCTTCGGCGCCCATGCCCACGCCCAGGCTTTCGTCCTCCCCGTAATGATCGATCACCTGCAGATACTGCTCCTCGGAAATGACCTGGAGTTTCTGGAGATTGGTGCGGCCGGGGTCCAGAACGATATAGGAATCGAAATAAAGCACCTTTTCCAGATCGGCCATGGTTATGTCCAGAAGGGTGCCGATTTTGGAAGGCAGGGTCTTGAGAAACCAGATGTGGGCGACCGGCGCCGCCAACTCTATATGCCCCATGCGCTCGCGCCTGACCTTGGAGGCTATGACCTCCACGCCGCACTTCTCGCACACTATGCCGCGGTGTTTCATGCGCTTGTATTTGCCGCAGTTGCACTCGAAATCCTTCACCGGCCCGAAAATCTTGGCGCAGAACAGGCCGTCGCGCTCGGGCTTGAAGGTCCGGTAGTTTATGGTCTCGGGCTTTTTAACCTCGCCGTAAGACCAGGCGCGTATCGCCTCGGGCGAGGCTATGGAAACCTGTATGGATTTCAAATTCCTTATGTTCGCCACGGAAGCGGATGAAGCCCTGCCTGTAAAAAGATCGTCCAATGTCATTTTATCCGTCCTTTCTGGAATTATTCGTCGTCCGCATCCCCGTCCGTCTTCCGGCTCCCGCCGAAATCGCCCTCGTCTTCCCCGTCGCCGTCTTCATCCGGGTGCGCGAAGATCACGGCCTTGCGGTCAAATTCCCCGTCCAGCTCCTCATCTTCGCCGCCAAAGAAGTCTTCGGCCGAATCCCGCTCGGCAAGCGCCCCGCGCGCCTCCTCGAAGGCCTCCCGCGCCTCGCGCAAAGCGACGCGCTCCGCGACCGGATCGGACCACTCCTCATCCTCGCCCTGGAAATAGAAACCGCCGCGTTTCGGACGTTTCCTGCCTTCCTCCTGGTGCAGCGTCACGTCAAGGCACAGGCTCATCAGTTCCTTTACCAGCACGTTGAAGGATTCCGGCAGCCCGGCCTCGAGGAAATTTTCTCCCTTGACGATTTTTTCATACATCTTCACGCGCCCGGTCACGTCGTCGGACTTGACCGTCAGAAATTCCTGCAACAGGTAAGCCGCCCCGTAGGCTTCAAGCGCCCAGACCTCCATTTCCCCGAGCCGCTGGCCGCCGAACTGGGCCTTTCCGCCCAGAGGCTGCTGCGTGACCAGGGAATACGGGCCGGTGGAACGCGCGTGCAGCTTCTCGTCCACCAGGTGATGGAGCTTCAGCATATACATGACCCCGGTGGTGACCTTGTTGTGGAAAGGTTCCCCGGTGCGTCCGTCATAGAGGGTGATCTTGCCGTCGTCGGGGAGCCCGGCCTTTTCCAGCCAGCGCCAGATCTCGTCTTCCGTGGCCCCGTCGAAAACCGGGGTCTTGGTGACTATGCCCCGGCGCATCCCGCGCACGGCCTCCACGAATTCCTCGTCGCCAAGCCCGTCGATGAACCCGGAGGCGGCCTCGCTGTCAAAAACGCCCTTGACCTCCTCGCGCAGGGCGGCTACGGCGGCCCCGCTCTCCAGAAGGGCGTTGAGCTGCCCGCCCAGTTCCTTGGCCGCCCAGCCGAGATGCGTTTCCATGATCTGCCCGATATTCATGCGCGAAGGCACGCCGAGCGGGTTCAGAACTATGTCCACGGGCCGTCCGTCCGCGAAAAACGGCATGTCCTCAACCGGCAGGATGCAGGACACCACGCCCTTGTTTCCATGCCGCCCGGCCATTTTGTCGCCGACGTTGAGCTTGCGCTTGACCGCCACGTAGACCTTGACCATGCGGATCACGCCCGGAGGCAGGTCGTCGCCTTCCGTGGCCTTGGCCCGTTTGGAATCATAGACGGATTTTATAAAGTCAACCTGGCGCCCGTAGGCGTCCAGAATCGAGGCGATGCTTTCATTGAGTTCCTTGCTCCGGAAAAGCCCTACGAACTTCTTCACCGGCAGATCGGCCAGCACCCCGGGGTCCGGAACGCTGCCGGCCTCGGCCAGGATTTCTCCTTTCTTTTTGCCGGAGATGTTTCCGGCGATCTGTTTGCCGGCGCAAAGCGCCAGGACGCGGTCACGCGTGGAATCCACAAGGGCGCGCAGGTGATCCGCCTCGCGCCGGTGCAGGGCCTCCAGCTCATAGCCCTCGATGTCCCTGGTCCGCTCGTCCTTTTCCCCGGAGCGGCGGTTGAACACCTTGACCTCTATCACCGTGCCCTCGATGCCGGGCGGCACCTTGAGCGAGGTGTTTTTGACGTCGCGGGCCTTGTCTCCGAAAATCGCGCGCAGAAGCTTTTCTTCCGGGGTAAGCTGGGTCTCGCCCTTGGGCGTGATCTTGCCGATCAGGATATCGTCTGGCTTTACGTTCGCCCCGATGCGGATGATGCCGGAAGGGTCCAGGTTGCGCAGCATGTCTTCGCCGACATTGGGGATGTCTCGGGTTATTTCCTCCGGCCCGAGCTTGGTGTCGCGCGCCACAACCTCAAATTCCTCGATGTGCACCGAGGTGAAGGTGTCTTCCTTGACGCAACGCTCGGAAATGAGGATGGAATCTTCAAAATTGAACCCGCCCCAGGGCATGAAGGCTACGGTCAGGTTTTTGCCGAGCGCCAGCTCCCCGCCTTCTATGCCCGGCCCGTCCGCCAGAACGTCGCCCTTGAGCACGGCCTGGCCCGGCCGGCAGGAAGTGCGCTGCCCGAAGCAGGAGTTCTGGTTGGACTTGTGGAATTTCTGCAGCACGTAGGCGCGCGCGCCGCCGGTTTCCGGACATAGTTCCGGCGCATAGCTGACAATGATGCGGTCCGCGTCCGCATAGCGCACTATGCCGTCGGCCTCGGCCAGAATACAGGCCCCGGAATCCCTGGCCACGTCCCGCTCCATGCCGGTTCCCACCAGGGGCCGCGTGCTGCGCAGCAGCGGCACGGCCTGTCTTTGCATGTTCGAGCCCATGAGGGCGCGGTTGGCGTCGTCATGCTCAAGGAAAGGAATGAGTGCCGCGGATATGGAAACCATCTGACTCGGAGAGATGTCCATGTGCGTAACGTCGCCGCGCGGGCAGGTCACGACGTCCCCATGCGAGCGGGCCGTCACGAACTCGTCCAGAAGCCGGCCTTCCCTGTCCAGGGCCACGTTGGCCTGGGCGATGATCTCGTCGGTCTCGCGCGAGGCGTCCATATACACTATCTCATCCGTAACCCGGCCTTCGCGCACTATGCGGTAAGGGGTCTCTATAAATCCGAAGTCATTGACCCTGGCATAGGTGGTGAGGGACACGATCAGCCCGATGTTCGGCCCTTCCGGGGTTTCAATGGGGCAGATGCGGCCGTAATGGGAGGTGTGCACGTCGCGCACCTCGAAACCCGCCCTCTCGCGCGTGAGGCCGCCCGGTCCCAAGGCCGAGAGGCGGCGCTTGTGGGTGACTTCGGAAAGGGAATTGGTCTGATCCATGAACTGGGAAAGCTGCGAGGTGCCGAAAAACTCCTTGAGCACCGCCGCCACCGGTTTGGGATTTATGAGATCGTGGGGCATAAGGCTCCCCACCTCCTGCAGGCTCATACGCTCTTTAATCGCCCGTTCCATGCGCACCAGCCCTATGCGGTACTGGTTCTCGACAAGCTCGCCCACAGGACGCACGCGGCGGTTGCCGAGGTGGTCTATGTCGTCGGCCGGACCGTGGGAATCCTTCAACTGGGCCAAAATTTTGATGGCCGCCAGAATGTCGTTGTCCGTAAGCACGCGCATGTCCGCCGACTCGTTGACGCCAAGGCGCTGGTTCAACTTGTAGCGCCCCACCGGGGAAAGATCGTAATAGTCGGGAGAACGGAAAAGATTGTCGAAAAATCCGGCGGCTATTTCCGGGGTCGGCGGGGAGGAAGGCCGCAGACGCCGGTAGATTTCCACCTGGGCGCTTTCCTTGTCGGTGGTTTTGTCCAGCACCAGGGTGTCGCGGATGGACGCGGAGGTGTCCGTGCCCCTGGTGTGCAGCACGGCCAGACGCTTGACGCCCAAATCGCGCAGGGTCTGGATGAGCGGCGCGGTCAACTCCTCGGCGGCCTTGGCGACCAGGGCCTCGCCCTCCTGTCCCTTGTCCCCGGCGCCGGGAGCGGACGGGAAAGGGTCGCGGATATCCTCGGCCAGATAGAGGCCCTCAAGGGTTTCCGGAGCGACGTTCACCTTCTTTACCCCGGCATCGCTCAACTGGCGCAGAATCCTCTTGCTCACGGTCTTGCCGGCCTTGAGCAGCACGTTGCCCTGCCCGTCCGCCACGTCCGTGAAAGCGTTTTCCTTGATGTGCAGGTCCGTGTCCAGATCGCGCGTTACGGACCCGTCATCCTCCAGGTTATAGTATTCGGTCTTGTAGAAGGTGCGCAAAATGTCCGCGGCGCTCATGCCCATGGCCCTGAAAAGCACGGTGGCCGGCATTTTGCGCCTGCGGTCTATGCGCACATAGAGTATGTCCTTGTGGTCGTAGTCAAAGTCAAGCCAGCTCCCGCGCATGGGTATGATGCGGCAGGAATACAGAACCTTGCGGCTGGAGTGGGTCTTGCCGGAATCGTGCTCGAAGATGATGCCGGGCGAACGCTGCAACTGGTTGACGATTACCCGCTCGGTGCCGTTGATGATAAAGGTGCCCTTCTCCGTCATCAAAGGCAGGGCGCCGAAATAAATATCCTGCTCCTTGATGTCGCGGATGCTGCGGCTGCCGCTGTCCTCGTCCACGTCATACACGACCAGGCGCACCTTTATGCGGATCGGCGCCTCATAGGGCAATCCCTTGCTTATGCACTCGCCCTGGTCGTACTTGGGTTCGCCGATCTCGTAGCTGACGAACTCAAGGCTGGCGGTGCGGTTGAAATCCTCTATGGGGAAAACGGAGCGAAAGACGCCCTCCAGTCCTTCCCCCGGCTTGCGCTCCAAAGCGCCCTCCTGCAAAAACTTCTTGTAGGAATCCACCTGAAGATTGAGCAGATGCGGGGTGGGAAGGGCCACGTCTATCTTTCCGAATTTTTTTTCGAGCTGGAGCATGATTCACCTCAGATAATAAGGTCGTCCGGAAATGGGAACGCCACAAAAACCGTAGACGCCGGCGCGGCATCCGGCGCGCATGTCAGTTCCAAATCTCTGCGGGCATACTTTGTCTGGTTTGGCATAAGCCGCGTGTCGCGGCAGGAACGTTTCCGACGGAAGTTCTCCAAAAGAAAAGCAATAAGCCGGACCGGAGACGTAAGCGTACGACCGACCGGACCGGCAATCAGCTATTGTGCGACAATGGTTACAAGCACCTGCAACCCGATTTTACAGCAATGTTATTCAACATTCGCCAAAGTATCCTGTATAGTACAAAAAAAAAATATCGGCAAGCCTTTTTCCCGGATTTTTTTCAATTTTTTTGCCGTTGCGGCAAACCCGGCGCATTCCCGTCATTCGTCCCGCGCCTCCTCCCCGGCCATGCGTGCCAGTTCCGCGGGAACCTGGGCCGGGCTCAAAGGCCTGCACAAAGTGTAGGTCTGCCCGTCGCCGACTTCCTTGCTCACGACAAAATGCCGTCCGGCCTTCGCGGCCAGCTGCGGCCAATGGGTGATAAGCAGCATCTGCCGGGAGGAAGAAAGCCGCTCCAGCGCCGCCCCCACCCGGTTCAGAGTCAACCCGCCTATGCCGGCGTCTATTTCGTCGAAGATCAAAGTCGGGCGCTCCGTTCCGCTTTTGCTCACCAGGCTGACCACGGCCAGGAGAAAACGCGAAAGCTCCCCTCCGGAGGCGATGCGGTCCAAAGGCTGGGGGGGGTGTCCCGGGTTCGGGCTCCAGAAAATGCGCGGGGTCAGCTCTTGCAGCCCTTTTTTCCCCGCGTAAAGCTCGTGCGGGGCGAACTCGAAAAGCACCCGGATATGCTCGGAAAAACCCAGCAGACTCAACTCGGCCTCCAGGGCTCGGGAAAGTTCCGCCGCAGCCTTTTGGCGCAGGGGGTTGAGTTCGCCCAAAAGGGCGGCCAGGGCCGCGCAGGTCTCTTCCTCCTCCCGTTCGAGCTGCCTGCGCTCCAGGGCGCTGTGATCCAGAAAATCCAGGTTGCGGGCGATCTCCGCGTGCAGATCGAGAATGGAATCCAAAGGGCGCCTGAGCTTGCGCTTCAACTGTGCCAACGCGAAAAGACGGGCCTCCAGGGCCTCGATATCTTCTCCTTCGCCGGACATGCGCAGCAGTCGGCGCAGCCCTTTCTCCAGGTCCTGCAAAAGTCCCCGCATCCCGGCAAGCTGCTCCGGGATCGGGGCGAGTTCCTCAAGCATGCCGGACAGGGCTTCCAGGCTGCGCTCCAGTTGGGCCAAGTTCCGGAAAATCCCCGGCGCCTCTCCCTCTCCGTGCAGGGCAGCCAGAGCTTTGCCGGATTCCTCCGCAAGCGCGGCCTGGTTGCGGAAGCGGGCGCGGCGCGCCTCCAGTTCCTCTTCTTCTCCTGGCTTCGGGGCGACCTTGTCTATTTCCGCGCGCTGGTACTCGAGAAGATCGCGCTTTTCCTCCAGGACCCGGCGGCTCGCCTCCAGATTTCCGATTTCCGCGCCGATCCGGTTGAGCTTGCCGCAAAGCTCGTCCCTGGCGGACAAGAGGTCCGGCCGACGCAAAAAACCGTCGAGCAAAGCGCACTGGAAAGAAGCCTGAAGAAGCTTCTGCTGCCCGTGCTGGGCGCTGTGCAGGATCAGGCGGGGGCGCAGATCCCGGACGGTTTCCTGGGAACAAAGACGGTCATTGAGGTAAACGCGGCCGCGTCCCCCGTCGGCCGGCAACTCGCGGCGCAGGATGTATTCCCCGTCCTCAAGGGCGAATACGGCCTCCACCGCGGCCTTGTCCCGGCCGGGGCGCACCATGTCCGCTCCGATCTTCTCCCCGGTGAGGAAATTCAGGGCCTTCAGGATAAAGCTCTTCCCCGCCCCTGTCTCGCCCGTAAGCACGTTCATGCCGGGCGAAAATTCCAGTTCCAGGTCTTCGATGAGGGCCAGATCGCGTATACGCAAAAGTTCAAGCATGGTCCGGCCTTGTGGAGGATTGACCTTGCGCCTTGTATGGAAGGGCGCCGCTTCGCGGCGGCCCCGGCCTCGCGGCCGGAGCAAGGATTTCCGTACGGAAATCCTTGCTCGGCTCAACGTATGATCTGCGAGGCGATGACCGCACGCTGGATCTGGTTGGTACCCTCGAAGATCTGGAAGATCTTGGCGTCACGCAGAAGTTTTTCCACCGGGAAGTCGCGGCTGTACCCGTAGCCGCCCATGACCTGGATGGCGTCCAGGGCGTTCTGCACCGCGATGTCGGCGGAGTAACACTTGGCGATGGCCCCGTCCAGGCCGAAGGGAAGACCCCGTTGAGCCAGGGTCAGGGCGTGTACGGCCATCTGCCGGGCGGTTTCCGTGCGGATGGCCATATCGGCCAGCATGAACTGGATGGCCTGCAGGGTGACGATGGGTTTGCCGAACTGCACGCGGCTTTTGGCGTAGGCCACGGCTTCCTCCAGCGCCCGCCGGGCGATGCCCACGGCAAAGGGGCCGATGGCGCAACGCGCCAGGTCCAGGGTTTTCATGGCCAGTTTGAAGCCCCCTCCCACATGCCCCACCAGGTTGGAAGCCGGAATGCGCGCGTCCCGGAACACCAGTTCGGTGGTGTTGCTGAGGCGGATGCCCATCTTGTTTTCTTCCTTGCCGCTGACAAAACCCGGGGTGCCCTTTTCCACGATGAAGCAGGAGAGTCCGCGGATGCCTCTGGAGGGATCGGTGAGAGCAAAGACGGTATAGAGGTCGGCGACCCCGCCGTTGGTGATGAAGCATTTGGTTCCGTTCAGGACGTATTCGTCGCCTTTTTTGATGGCCGTAGTGCTGACGGCCCCGGCGTCGGAGCCAGCGCCCGGCTCGGTCAGACCGAAGGCGGCGAACTTGCCTTCCATGATTTTGTCTACATAAAGCTTGTTCTGCTCCTCGTTTCCGCCAAGCAGGATGGGCTTGTAGGCCAGAGTGGAAGCGGCCATGCCCACGCCGAAACCGGCGTCCACGCGGCCTATTTCCTCGTATATGGCCGCGATGGTGATGTAGTCCACCTCGGGGCCGCCGTAGCGCACGGGCATTTCCAGCGAATTCAGACCCAGGTCCGCGGCCCGCCGGTACAGTTCAAAGGGAAATTCGCCGCTCCGGTCGTATTCGGCCACCTTGGGCTTCAGTTCATTCTCCGCGAACTCCCTGGCCGTCTGCACCAGGAGCCTGCCTTCCTCATCCAGTAAATAACCGCTCATCGTCAACTCCTTAACATTATTTTCCTCTGAACGCGGACCGTCTTTTTCCCGGAAAGAGCATCGCGGCTTCCGCAAAATCCCCGGTTGGGGACGGCCGCCCGATGCAACCGCCATTTCAGGTTTCTCCGGGCGCGGCAATAAATACATCAGAACCCGCGCATTGGCAATGGAGGACGCGCCCAACCGCGCCGTGCGACCCCGTCGGCGGCGCATGCCGCAGACGGTGCGGCATGCGTCCGGCGGATGCGGCGCGGGAATTTTCCCCTTGAAACATGGGGCGTATGGGGATAGACACCTCTTATGCCGACCGGCCGCTTTTTTCAGCCGGCGCCATGTTCAGGGCAGTTTGACGTTAAAAATGCACAAACCGCTCCAACACCGCGCATCCGCTCCGTTTGAAGCTACAAGATCGCAAAGCAAAAAACGTGGTTTTTGCTTTGCTCCGGCGGCTTCGCCGCCCGGCGACTGATACGCTGCTTGATCTGCATTTTTAAGTGCCACAGCGTACCAGTCGCTACAGCGTGCCGGCGTCACGACATTCTGCGAACGGCACGACGCCGGGGAAGTAAAACAGCTTGCCCTGAGCCTCATGAACCGGATATAGCGGAACCCGCCCTCCAGTTTCTTTCAACCGCAAAGGGATTATCCATGAAAGTGCTCAAAATGTCCGATCTGCCCTTGGCCGGCAAGCGCGTGCTGATCCGCGAAGACCTGAACGTGCCGATCAAAGACGGCAAGGTGGCGGGCGAAGCCCGCATCCTCGCCTCCCTGCCCGGCATACGCGCGGCGATGGACGCGGGGGCCGGGGTTCTGCTGATGTCCCACCTCGGCCGCCCCACGGAAGGAGTTTTCAGCGCCGAAGATTCGCTCGCGCCGGTCGCCGCCCGCCTGAGCGAGCTTCTGGGGTTTCAGGTGCCTCTGGTCGGCGACTATCTGGAACGGGAAGTGAAAGTGGAAGCCGGACGGGCCGTTCTTTGCGAAAACGTGCGCTTCAACAAGGGCGAAGGCAAGGACAGCGAGGAACTGGGGAAGAAATACGCCGCCCTCTGTGACGTCTTCGTCATGGACGCCTTCGGCACGGCCCACCGCGCCCAGGCCTCGACCAGCGCCGTGGCCCGCTTCGCCCCGACAGCCTGCGCCGGCCCCCTGCTCTACAGCGAGCTTGAAGCCTTGAACCGCTCCATGGCCGGGGCCGAGCACCCTCTGGTGGCAGTGATAGGCGGCTCCAAGGTCTCCACCAAGCTGACCGTCCTGGACAGCTTGAGTTCCAAGGTGGACCGCCTGATAGTGGGCGGGGGCATAGCCAACAATTTCATAAAGGCGGCCGGATTCGCCATAGGGAAATCGCTCTGCGAGGATGGCCTGGTGGACGAGGCCAAACGTCTGATGGAGGCCGCGAAAAAGGCGGGAGGAGAGATACCCCTGCCCCTGGACGTGGTGGTGGGACGGGAATTTTCCCCGGCCAGCCCGGCCCTGGTGAAAAAGGTTAACGAAGTCGCGCCGGACGACATGATCCTCGACATAGGGCCGGAAACCTCCGCTCTTTACGCCCGGATGCTGGCCGAGGCCAAAACCATCATCTGGAACGGGCCGGTGGGGGCCTTTGAAATCGACCAGTTCGGCAAAGGCACCAAGGCTTTGTGCGAGGCCATAGCCGCCAGTCCGGCCTTTTCCCTGGCGGGCGGAGGCGACACGCTGACAGCCATCGAAAAATACGGGCAGGAAAGCGGCATATCCTATATGTCCACCGGAGGCGGGGCTTTCCTGGAATTTCTGGAAGGCAAGGTCTTGCCCGCCGTGGCGGTGCTTGAGGAGCGCGCGCGATGAACGAACCCCTCTCTTTTTCCCCGGAAACGCAAAACGGGCCGCAATTTCCCGAGGCGACCGAGAAAGGCGGGAAAGTGTCCGCATCAGGCCGGACCGCGCCCGTCCCTCCCCAAGGCGAGGCCTGGCTGCGCGTCCCTCTGGGTCCGGAGCCGAAAAAACCTTGGCGCAAGCGTCATCCCTTTCTTTTCTTCCTGTTTCTCCTGGTCATGCTGGGATCTGTCTTCAGCGCCGGGGTCATAATCGGCGACGGAAAAGCCTTCAAGCCGGTCATAGCCGTGATCAACCTGGAAGGCCTGATCCTGGATTCCGGGGCGATTACCCGCTTTATCGCGAAAACCCTGGCCGACCCCAATGTCAAGGGCGCGGTGCTGCGAATAGATTCCCCCGGAGGCGCCGTCGGTCCTTCTCAGGAGATTTTCGCCGCCGTGAAGCGCCTGGCCCGCATCAAGCCGCTTGCCGCCTCCATGGGCGCGGTCGCGGCCTCGGGCGGATATTACGCCGCTCTCGGGGCGAACAGAATCTACGCCCACCCCTCCACACTGACTGGAAGCATCGGGGTCAAAATGCAGGTCCCCAACCTGGGCGGCCTGCTGCGCACCATAGGCGTCTCCGAAAAGACCCTGACCACCGGAAAACTCAAGGACACAGGCAACATAACCCGCGAGATGCGTCCGGAGGAAGAGGAATACCTGCGCGCCCTGCTCAAGGACATGTACGAGGAGTTTGTCGATTCCGTCGCCAGAGAGCGCTCTCTTGAAAAAGACAAGGTGCTGGAGGCGGCGGACGGCCGGGCGTTGACCGGACGCCGGGCTGTGGAACTCGGACTGGTGGACGAGCTGGGCGACATCAACGACGCCCTGCGTTACGTTCAGACCCGGTGCGGGCTTTTGGACGGCGGATACAAAATAGTATACGGGCCGAAAAAGAAAACCTCCCTGCTCGCCGAGTTCGCGGATGCCCTGCTGGAGACGCTCGAGAGCAGAAGCCGGGAGGCGGAACAGGCGCGATTCATGTACTAGGGCAGTTTACGCCTGAAATGCTTGCTTAACGGCGAACGAAGCCCGCCTGCAAGCATTTCGCGGCAAGGAATTGTCGCAAGGCGGGCCTGCTTCGCCGTCAAGCGCTAATTGCAAACGTAAAATTTTTAGGGCGACGCCGCCGCGCATCGCGGCGGGCAAGACGGGAGACGGATGCGGAACTTCGGACTGCTGCTGCACATTTCTTCTCTGCCTTCGGCATACGGCATCGGCGATCTCGGCCCTGCCGCCTTCGCCTTCGCCGATCTTCTGGCCCGCATCCGCGCCTCGGTCTGGCAGATACTCCCCCTGCACCCCACCTCGACCTTTATCGGCAACTCGCCCTACTCTTCTCCCTCGGCCTTTGCCGGCAACCCCCTGTTCATCAGTCCGGAGCTTTTGCTGGAGCAGGGGCGCGTTTCCAGGGCGGATCTGGAAACGGCCTTGAACTGCATAGAAAACCGCGTCCTTTCCGGAGATCCCTCCAGAGTGGATTTCACGGCGGTGGAGGCGCACCGCGGGCATCTGCTGACGGCCGCGTTTGAGCGCGCCGCCCCCGATCTGGCCGACGACGCGGATTTCCGGGATTTTTGCCGAAACCACGATTATTGGCTGCACGATTTCGCGCGCTTTGCCACCATCAAACGCGCCCACTCCGAGGCCCCCTGGTTCGAATGGCCCGGGCGCCTGCGCCTGCGCGCGCCCGACGCTCTGGCCGAATGGGACGAAAAGGCCTGCCGCCCCATGCTGCGGGAAAAATTCATCCAGTATCTTTTCTACTCCCAATGGCAGGGTCTGCGCTCATACTGCGCAGAACGCGGCATCCTGCTTCTCGGCGACGCGCCCATCTATGTGACCCACGACAGCGCGGACTGCTGGGCCAACCCGCATTATTTCAACCTGGACGCCGAACTGCGCCCGATAACCGTTTCCGGGGTTCCCCCGGATTATTTCAGCGCCACGGGGCAGCGCTGGGGAACGCCCATCTACCGGTGGGACGTCATGCGCGGCGACGGCTTCGACTGGTGGAAAAAACGCCTGGGCCACGCCCTGACGCTTGTGGATCGCATACGTCTCGACCATTTCCGCGGCTTCTGCGCATACTGGGAAGTGCCGGAAAAAGAAAAAACCGCCGTGAACGGACAGTGGCGCAAAGCCCCGGCTGCGGACTTTCTTGAGGCCCTGCGCGCCCATTTCGGCTCTCTGCCCATCCTGGCCGAAGATTTGGGCGTCATCACCCCGGAAGTACGCGAGGTCATGTCCCGCTTCGACCTGCCGGGCATGCACGTCCTGCAATTCGCCTTCGGGGGGGAAATCGGGGAAAATTCAAATATTCCGCACAACCACAACAAGCGATCCTGCGTCTATACAGGCACGCACGACAACGCCCCCACCAGGGCATGGTTCTCCGCCATAAGCCCGGAGGAGAGGGAAAACTTCCTGCTCTACAGCGGCGCCGCGACCGACGCCGAAGGAGCGACCCGCGCCCTGGCCCGCCTGGCTTTTTCCTCGGTGGGGGAATGCTGCATCCTGCCCGCCCAGGACGCCCTGAACCTGGGAGAGGAGGCGCGCATGAACACCCCGGGTCTGGCCAGGGGCAACTGGAGCTGGCGGCTCACCCCCGGGCAGGCCGCCCCCGACGCCTGGGCCTGGCTTGCCGATCTGGCCCGCCTTTACGGGCGCCAGGGAGAAAAAGCACAGCCAGGAGACTCTGGCGGAAACACCCCTATGGGTTCTGATTGAGGTTCATCGTGCGTCAGCGCACCCTGTTGATCATCAGCCACATGCCTACCTTCTTCAGCGAACAGTTGCCTTACATCCGGCTTTGCCTCGAAAGCGGCCGCTTCAAGCCCGTCGTCCAGTTCGCCGTTGCGGAAGCTTATGTTCTGCCGCAAATCGCGACCTGCCTCAGTCTGGGAATAGAGGTTTACAATACGGACGGAGTCAGGATTACCGAAGCACCAGGTGCCGCTGGTGAAAACATCCAAGCTGAGCTACCTGTAACTATAGAGGATACCGGAAAATATCCTTCAACCTCGGCGGCGCTCCTCACGGCATGCCGAAAAAGGGTGGCTTACCGGATGCGCCGTACCGCGGATAAGGTCTTGCGCCTGTCGTGCCGCGTCTTCCGCTGTCCCGAGCGGATGATCAATCCGATGCCCAAATGGCGGTCATTGCGGCATCGCGGAAAGGTCACACGGCGTCTGCTGCGCGAAACGCGCCCGGATTTGGTCCTTCTGGGCGGCGACCTCGCGCATCACGACACCTCCGCCGCCATTGCGGAGGCCCGAAAGGCCGGCATTCCCGC
>JAITRF010000070.1 GCA_031288535.1 Desulfovibrio sp.
GTCACCGGCCCGGCAACCGCCGGCTCGCCCGATATTTCCGTCAACGGCCAAAAAGTGTTGCGCATCGGCGATCCCGGCGTGCATTCCGTCTGCTGCGGCCCTGACACCTGGAACTGCGCCGCCGGCAGCGCCACGGTCTTTGTCAACGGCATTCCGGTCGTCCGCCTGGGCGACGCCACCGCCATTCTTTTCCCTCAAGGGGGCCTGTATGGCATCTTGGTATAATCGACTCTTGCTGTTTTCCGCAATCTTTCCGGCACTCTGCTTCGCCGTCCCGGCCGTAGGGGCCGCTCCCTCCGCCGGAGAGGCCGTGGCGCAAATATCCCATGGCGTGACGTTGTTTCTGAAGACGGACGGCACCCTGTGGGGCATGTACAGAGATCTGTGGTCCGATATGGATACGCGGGACGCTTCGGCGGACAAATTCTTTCTGCTCATGACGAAGGTAAAAAGTATCGAACCGGGCGGGTGGATAGCCCTGCGGCAAAACGGAGAGGTCTGGCAATGGTATGATGAGGGTAAAACGAGCTTGCCTTCAAGGCTTCTGCCAAAGCCTTTGCTTCGCGCCACCGGCGTCAAGAACTACACCGGCACTTACGTTGGGACGAATGACGAAGAAGGCTATTTCATCACCGAGGACGACAACCTCTGGAGCCTGCACCCGCTGGCAATGTGGGAAGGTTCTTGCGTCATGGAGAGAAACGGCCCGCCGCAACGCCTGCTGAAAAACGTCCGTTCCATAGTATCATCCGGTGGCATCAACTACGCCGTCACCCATGACAACCGCCTCTGGGTCTGGGGCAACAACAATGAAGGATATAGAGGCAATGATTCGAATTACGGCTCCCTGGTTCCCAAAGGCAAGAATACCTGCAAACCGTTTGTGGCGCGCAACAACGTCCGCCAGGTCTTTGTAGACACAGAACAGATCGTTATTCAAAGCACGGACGGGCGCTTGCGCCGCCGGGGGTGGAACGAGAAAAACTACAGCATGCCGGAGACCAAACCTTTTTTACCGTTTACGGAGCGAACGTTGCCCATATCCAACGCAAGTTATGTGAAATGTTCCGGTGGTAATGGTTTTTTCTACCTGACGGACAAGCACGAATTGCGGGCCTATTTGTATAATGACTACTACTACACTCCCGAGTATTGCGGACCACAATTTGACAAAGCCGACATGCGCCCGGCGGACGCGCGGGGATTTGACGTTCCCTTTTTTGAGGATGTCGCTGACTTTTACATGGGAGACGGGATAATACTGAAACGCGACGGCACCGTGCTGGCCTGCGGCTTTGAGTGGGATCGAAAAATGAAAATCACAACATTCGATTATTACAACAAGGGGTATCAGTCGCTGGTGCTTCCGCCGACGCCGGAAAATCCTGTCGGCCTCCTGGACCCTGCCATAGAAAAGATTCTGGGCGCACGACAGGAGGAAAATGCGCCGTAATATCTTGGCGAAAGACGCGGGAGTAAGGAGATCGACCAGGCTGAGTATAAGGCGGAGGCCGCGGCTATACTGCAAATCTTGACTGCCCGTGCTGATGAGAAGGCCAGAGCAGCTGAGGCACGTTCCCGGGCAGCCCAGGAGATGGAGACGCCGGAGACTCGGCAAGGTCCGAGCTGCAAGATATGATGGCCGGGAGTGTGTCTCTATCGACTGATATTAGCCGTGATTGCAAAAATAGCTCGGAAAAATTAGACTGAATTTGCACGGCTACCCTCTGGCCTAAGCGTCGGCACGGCGCAGCAAATGGCAAGGAGGGTGGACTAACTATCCTTCTAGGAGGCGATATGGCATTTTTTAGAAGTCTATTTTTAATATTTTTTTTAGTATTTAGCCCATCTATCGGGAATACTAATTCTGACATTATAGAGAAAGATATGAAAAATACTCTTTTAACTGAAATTGTGTTGGATATTAATGCACATAATCAAGAGGCAGCAAGAGAAATTATTCATGCTCTTTTTGATAAAACAGCATTATATGGATTTCAAGCATATTCGTGGAAAGGTATAATACATTATAAATTCGGATTTAGTAAAAATAATATACAAGATCCAATATTTTTTAAAGGAACATTTGAAAACTTTAATTTAAATGTTTCAGATATTGTAATTGAATGTACAAATTTAAATGATTATATAAAGTTATTAGAAAAAATAGATTATTGATAAAATGAATTAGTGAATGCTTCACCTGCTGAAGCAGGTGGCTTCGGGTAACAACTAAAGTTGGCGAGATCGGCTTCGCCGATTGTTCTCATAACCGACAGTTTTACCAAGGACGACATGCCCCAACGGGTGCCTCTGCCAAAAGAGAAGAAGAAATGCTGAAGCTGCCGCCTAAAGGCGGGGGTTTTGACCCTCCCAAAGTGTGACAATAAAAATGGAGTAATATATGAATCTTCGATATGCTTATATTGATCCAATTAAGTGTAATTGTTGCCATGCATGTATAAGTGTATGCCCAGTCAATATAATAATAATTCCTGATAGTTCTATTTGTATTCCTTTTATATTCCCATTGGAGAATTGTACTGATTGTGGGACATGTGTTAAAGCTTGTCCACAAAATGCAATATCATTGAAATGGAGACGCCGGAGACTCGACAAGGCCCGAGTTGCAAGATATGACGGCCGGGAGTGTGTCTCTATCGACTGATATTAGCCGTGATTGCAAAAATAGCTCGGAAAAATTAGACTGAATTTGCACGGCTACCCTCTGGCCTAAGCGTCGGCACGGCGCAAACGGAGAAAGGAGGGTATCAGCCATGCGAAAGCTGGTTTTGGCCGCGTTTGTCGCGCTGATGCTGGTCTTGTTTTCAGCTACAAAAGCTGAGTAACAGTTGACCCCGTATCAGGTAGCGCTGATACGGGGTCGAAAGCTTGGCCCGAATGTCGGATTAAATATCACTCTTACAACGCCTTACAAGGATCTTGCGAAACGATCTGATCCGGCCCTTACACGCTTTCCCGCACGGTACCGAGCCAAATTTGGCCTGGATTCATGACCTGAAACCGGCTGCCCCGCGGGCGCTTAGGCGCAAGGTGGCGGTGGATTCTGGGAGAAAGGCGTTCTTGATGGCAATCGAAAAATCGGCTATGGTTGACCGGCGTACCGGCAGAAGAAGCGAGCCTCAGGGGAACGGGTTTTCCGCATTCAAATCCGTTTGAACGCTGTTTGCAAATCCTTGGCGCGAAATGCTTGCAGGAGGGCTTCGCCCGCCGTCAAGCGGGCATTTCAAGCGTAACATGCTCCAATTGAAGCACAAGGAGGACATCATGGCGGAGACATTGCGCATCGGGTGGATAGGCACGGGCGTCATGGGCGGTCATATGGCGGGCCACCTTCTGTCTGCGGGTTTTCCCCTGACGGTTTATAACCGTACGAAGGCAAAGGCCGAACCTCTGCTCGGCAGGGGGGCGCAGTGGGCCGAAACTCCGCGCGCCGTGGCCGCCGTGTCGGATGTCGTTTTTTCCATCGTCGGTTACCCTGCGGACGTCGAGGAAGTCATGCTGGGCGGACAGGGCGCGCTCAGCGGGCTTGCCGGCGGCGGAATCCTGTGTGACATGACGACGTCGTCCCCCACGCTTGCGGGGCGAATCGCTAAGGCCGCCGCCGAAAAGGGCTGTATCGGCCTTGACGCGCCCGTGACCGGCGGGGATGTGGCAGCGCGGGACGCCACGCTTTCCATTTTTGTGGGAGGGGATAAGGCCGGCTATGACAAGATCAGGCCGTGTCTTGAGAAAATGGGGTCCAAGATACTCCATTGCGGCCCGGCGGGTTTCGGACAGCAGGGAAAGCTGGCCAACCAGATCGCCATCGCGGGCGTGATGTTCAGCGTGTGCGAATCGCTCTTTTTCGCTCAGGAGGCGGGTCTTGACGTCGCCAAGTGGGTGGAGCTGGTCGTGTCCGGTTCCGCGGGCAGCCTCGCCATGGGCAATCTCGGCCGTCGCGCCATGAAGGGCGATTACGCTCCCGGATTTTTCATCGATCACTTTATCAAGGATTTGGGTCTTTGTCTGGAAGAATGCCGCCGTATGCGCATTGTCCTGCCCGGCCTGGCGGCTGCGGAACAAATGTACCGCGCCATGCAGGCGCAGGGGCAAGGCGGCAGAGGCACGCAGGCTCTGGTGCTGGGGATGGCGGCGCTGTCGGGCAAACAGTGGCGCACGCATTGCTGAAACAGGAAAAAATATGCCCCAGAGCAGTTCGACTTGAAAAGGTTGGACCGCCCGGAACATGCGACGCCCGCAACGTGCCGCGCCTTCGTTGACCGGCGCGCGTGGCGGTTTGCCGAGGAAGTCAAGCGCGTTAACGATGATTTTACCGGTATTGCAATATCCCGATCCCCTGCTGGCCCGCAAGGCTGAGCCGGTGCTGGAGATTACTCCGGCCGTCCGGGCGCTGGCCGCGGACATGGCCGAGACCATGTACGCCCGCGATGGCGTGGGCCTTGCCGCGCCACAGGTGGGTCAACCCCTGCGTCTGGTGGTCATGGACCTCTCCGGGCCGGAAAAGCGCTCCGATTTGCGCGTCCTCGTCAATCCTGTGCTTGTTTTGTTCGGAGAAGAGGTGGACGCCGAGGAAGGCTGTCTCTCCGTTGCCGATTATACGGCCAAAGTGCGCAGACGCGAATTCGCCAGGGTGGAAGCGACGGACCTTGAAGGACGGCCCCTGGCCTTTGACGCGGAAGGGCGCATGGCCGTGTGCGCGCAACATGAATGCGACCATTTGGACGGCATCCTTTTTGTCGACCATCTGAGCCGGCTCAAGCGCGGCATGTTCGACCGGCGTCTGAAAAAGAAAAAAAGCTGAACGGGGGTCGCCTGATGCATGCATGCGCCGGGCGGGGAGAAACCCCGGTCACAGGACGCGAGAGACGTCCCTGGCGCACGGTCTTCATGGGCGCGCCGGCCTTTGCCGCTCTGATCCTGCGCCGTTTGCTCGATTCTCCCCTGCTTGAGGTTTGCGGCGTCTGCACCCGCCCGGACCGGCCGGCCGGACGCGGACGCAAGCCCACGCCTACGCCGGTGAAAACCCTGGCCCTGCAGCGCGCCCTTCCGCTTATCCAGCCGCCGCACTTCCGGAACGACCCGGAAGGCGACGCCGCCTTTTCCGCGCTGGCCGCATGGGAACCGGATCTGCTCATCGTGGCCGCCTACGGCCTCATCCTGCCCCGGCGCGTTCTCGACCTTCCCCTGGTTATGCCGTTGAACGCGCACGCCTCGCTTTTGCCTCGGCACAGGGGGGCCGCGCCCATTCAGCGCGCTTTGCTGGCCGGGGACAGGGTGACCGGCATCAGCATCATGCGCATGGTGGGCGAACTGGACGCCGGGCCTTTGCTTTTGCAGCGCGCCCTGGCCATCGGAGCCGACGACACTTACGGGTCGTTGCATGATGAACTGGCCGGGATGGGCGCGGAGCTGCTCGTGGAAGCGGCGCAACGGCTGAAGGAGGGGCGGGCGGACCTCGTCGCCCAGGACGAAGCGCGCGCCACCTATGCTTCCAAAATAACCGGGGAAGACTGTCGCCTGGATTTTTCCCTGCCGGCCGCCTCTTTGCACGCCCGCGCCCGCGCCCTCCATCCCAGGCCGGGGGCGGTTACGACTCTGCGCCGCGCGGGCCGGGAAGACCTGCGGGTGACCGTTGCGCCCGGCCTCTATCCCCTGCCGCCGGAACTGGAAGAATACGCCCGCGCCGCGAGCGGCGAAGGCGGCGCGATACTCGGGCGGAAAAAGGGCGCGCTGCTCGTATCCTGCCGCGACGGGGCCTACGCCTTTACCTGCCTGCGTCCCGCCGGGGGCAGGGACATGGGGGCGGACGCCTTTTTTAACGGCTACCTTTCCGGCGCATCCGATTTTTCCGTCTGCAAATTTCTTTAGGGAACCTCTATAAACCGTCTCCCCTGGCGGCGTCAGGCTCCTTTCGCCAACGGGTCGAATATGTTGAATATACTCCCTCTTGTCGAAACTCGCCTTCCTTGCCAGGAAACAAAAATCCTGGTTTGTAGAGGTTCCCTGTAATCAGTAGTGGTCTGTGCAGGTTTTCCCGGACGCGAAAATGGGCGAAGGCGGCCCCTATCGCAGTTTTCTCTTTTCCCGCCTGCCGAAATGCCGGTAGTGATACTTGGCGTCGGGCAATTTGCCTTCGGCGACGGCCCTCGCGACATCGGGATTGGTCGCGAGATATGCCTGCTCGTCTATGTCGCAGAGTCGCTCAAGATACTTCCGATAGGCCTCGTACTGCGCGTATGCCGGGCGTTTCATCACCCACGCGTCTTTTTTGTGCGCGGTAAACAGGGCTACATCCACGACAAAATAGCCTGCCCCGTCGCAGAGTTCGGCCATTTTCAGCCTGTAGCCGGGCGGGATGTAGTGCTCGAGAACGAAATCCCGTTGTCCGGCCAGCTCGAAAAATACCCCGGCGAGTTGCGGCAGCAGTCCGTCCTTGCAGATCTGCGTTGTAATGGCCGGCGGCATCATATGTCGTGTGCCTTCAACATAGCCGATGCGTTGTTTCAGCTCGGCGCTCGCGGCGATTTCCCCGTCATGGATGCCATGATACACCTTTTCGCCGTAGACCCTGAAAATGTCCGGCCGCAAAAGCGACCCGGACACGGTGGACTTGCCGGAATAGTGGCCGTCCATGAACAGAACGGCCAGAGGCCGCTTGCGCTGCACGTGAATAACGTGGCGCGGAAGCGGGTCTCCCCGCTGCATGACGCTTTGCCCCATGTATTTGTGCGCATAGGGAGCGAGCATGGCGCGCACTTTGGCAAAGGTCGGGAAAAGACGCGTGTCGTCATTCTCGGCCGTCACCGAGCGCGCGATCGGCGTGAACTCCTCCGCATCTCCTTCGGCCACGCCGATTTCAAGGACCAGCAGACCGTCGGGTTCGAGCGTGTTCATCAGCAGGCGGATCAGGGCTTCCTGATCCGCCGCGTAATGCAGGGCCGAAAGGCATAAGATCACGTCATATTTTCGGGCGCCGAGGTTGGTCCAGTCCTTGCAGGAAAACGTGCATGAGGGAAACCAGACGCGCGCCTGCTCGATAAAGCGCGGTTCGCGGTCTATGCCGTGCACGAGCGCCGCTTTTTGAAAAGCGGCCCACCCGCAAAAATAGCCTTCGTTGCAGCCGACATCCAGAACGGATTTGCCCTGCAGCGCGGGCAGGGACAAGGACAACAGCTTGGCGAAGCTGTCCGATGAGCCTTTCTGCCAGGGAAAATCATGGTACGCCATACCGCAAACCTTCTCTCCTGACGGCGGACGAAGCCCGCCCGCAAGCATTTCGCGGCGGGGATTTGCGAGCAAATCCCCGCTGTTATTCCTTTCTGGTCAGGATATAGCGGGTTATCTGGAGCAGTATCCGGTGTTCCGGCGTAGGCGGGAACGCCGCGAGGGCTTTTTCCGCTTGGCCGAGGTGTTCTTCGGCCAGATTGCGGGCGCGTTCCGCGCAGCCCTTGTTGTAGATTTCGTCGCAGATTCTTTCCAAATCGGCATCGGAAAACGCGTTATCGGCGAAATTTTTCCTGAAGATCGCCGCTTCCCGCGCGCTTAACCCCTCCAGATGGAAGAGCAGCGGGGGCGTCACTTTGCCTTCGCGCAAATCCCCGCCCCTTGGTTTGCCTGTTCCGGCCTCTGCGCGGGAGGGATAAAAGTCAAGCGCATCGTCCACTATCTGAAAGGCTATGCCGAGTTCCAGGCCGAAAACGGCCGCCGCCTCCAGCAAAGGCGGTTCCGCCCTGGCGCTGAGAGCGCCGAGTTCGCAGGCGGCGCGCAGCATCCAGGCGGTTTTTCCGGTGACGATGCCGAGGTAGTCCTCATGCGAGAGCGAGATGTCGCGCAGGCAGGCGAATTCGGCGATTTCGCCCTCGGCGGTGCGCATCACGGCTTCCGCTACGCAATCAATGAATCCGGGGTCTCCGAATGAGGCGACCATGCGCAGTGCCTTGGCCAGGAGCGCGTCTCCGGACAGAAGCGCCGGGACGGCGCCGAAGCGGATATGGGCGGCGGATTGGCCGCGGCGCAGGTGGGAGTTGTCCAGAATGTCGTCGTGCAGAAGGGTGGCGGCATGCACCATCTCCAGGGCCGCCCCCAGAGTGTAGAGGCCGTCGTCCTTGCAGCCCAGAGCCCGCCCGGTCAGCAGGGTGAGCAGGGGGCGCAGGAGTTTTCCCCCGGCCAGAAACAGGTGTTCGGCCGTGCGGCGCGTGTTCTCGGGCAGGGTCGCCAGATGCCGCCGGATCTCCGCGTGGATCTTCGGATGCTCGTGCGAAATGGCGAGCTGTAATTCGCGCAGGCCGCGCATTCGCGCCATCGGCTTCATCAAAAAATTCCTTTGTGGTCTGAAACCTCTACCTTCAGGGAAATCGCCGCTTGACGCCCGGCTTGCCGATGCCGTTCCGCTACGGCATTCTATGCTTGAGAATGTCGCCTGATACTGGTCCCAAAAGTCTGGAAACGGCGCGGCTCATCGCCGTGTCGGCCGCGTCCAGGTTCCGCTTGCGCAGAGGTCTTGCTCCCGCCTTGTTGGAAACGGCCCGCAGCTCGATGAAGGGTATGCCGACGGCGGCGCAGGCGAGGGCCAGGGCAAAGCCTTCCATGTTTTCCACCAGAGCGCCGCTTAATGACGCCATGCGCGCCGCCCGGCGCGCGCTTCCCGACACCCCGGCCACGGTGGCCGCGGCGCCCCGCAGCAGGGAATCTTTTTCATAGCCGCCGTCCTGATTGCCAAGGCCGAGTTCCGCCATGGCGCGGTCCGGGAAAAGCTCAAGGCGCGTAAAAACCGGACCGGACTCCAGGCAGACCTGGGGCAGGGGCAGAGGCAGGGGAAAACCGCGTTCCCCGGACGACGGGGGATTGGCCGCGTCCTTGTCTTTCGTCCGTCTTTGCCTGCGCGCGACGGTTTCGTCGGATTCAACCCATACCCCGTATTCGGGCAAGTGTTCGGAAAGCGCCAGGACCACGCTCCCCAAAGGGGCGCGATCGAGATCATAGCTGCCCGCGTAGCCGCAGTTTATCACCCCGGCCGGCCGGCCCTCGCCGCCAAGGCCGAGATGGAAGCCCAGAGACAGGGCGGCGGCTGCGGGACCCACTCCGCAGACCAGGCAGCGGACCGCCAGTCGTTTGCGGGACGGGAGGGGCAGGGCGCAAAGACCGGCGCGCCTTTCCCCAAAGGCGAACGATGGCCGCTCCGGGATTTGCGCGGTCTCTCCCCCGGGCAGCGCTACGAGCGCCGCGCGCAATTCCGGAGCGGTCGCGGCGACCAGCAGCAGATATTCTTCTCCGGCGCCTCCCGGCCGGGGGGGCGTTTCCCCCGCATCCCCGTGCGTTTTTTTCAATGGGGCGTACCCTGTGTTTTTCGCTGTTGCGCGGAATCCGGCCGGATCAGGTCGCGGATTTTTGTTCCGCTTCGGCGATGACGCTCAACCCGGCGAGAACCTTCCGGCCGGGCGCGACTTTCGCCTGCCATCCGGGGGGGAGGTAGACATCGACGCGCGAGCCGAATTTGATCATGCCGATGCGTTCCCCTCTCCGCACCCGGTCTCCGACCTCGGCGCGGCAGACTATGCGCCGGGCGACGAGCCCGGCTATCTGCACCATGCTCCAGCTTTTCCCGTCCTCATCCTCCAGGGCGTAGGCGCAGCGTTCGTTGTCGCCCGAGGCTTTGTCCAGGGAGGCGTTGAAAAATTTTCCTTCGTGGTAGGCTATATTTGTGATTTTGCCCGCCGTCGGGCTTCTGTTCACGTGCACGCTGAACAGGTCCATAAAGATGCAGACGCACTGGCGCGGTTCTCCGCTGAACGGGTCCGGCATGGAGGCGATTTTCACTATCCGCCCGTCCGCCGGGCTTACGGCCAGGCCGGGCGCGTCCGGGACGACGCGTTCCGGATCCCTGAAAAAATTGCAGCAGAAAAACGTCAGCAGGAAAAAAAGGATCGCGGCCGGGACGGAATCGAGCAGGGCCGCGAGCAGCGCGGCCAGGGCGCATAAAAATATCGCCGGGCGGCCTTCCGGGGTGATGCCGGCGTGGGCTTTGAGCATGTCCTGATCCCTTTGCGCCTTTTTTCAATGCGGGTGATCGCCGTGCGGGTCCGTGTTGCGCCGAATTCGGTTGGCCAGTTTGGCCAGTCTCGGCAGGGTGAAAAACGTGTAGACCATGCCGGAAAAAATATAGCCGAAAAGCAGGATGCCGGTGACGATCTTGGGTTGGGCTACGATCAGGGCGATGATTACGATGGCCGGGATCATGGTCCTGAACGGGTGGGCCTTGAAAAAGCCCAGTTCCTTGAAAGACGCGTAACGGATGCGGCTGACCATGAGAAAGGCCAGGCCCACGGCGCAGAGCAGGGCGAAGCCTTTTACACCGTAGCCGAAAAACTCCGGCAGCCCAGGGGAGAACAGTACGATGCTGGCCAGGGTGCACCCGGCCGCCGGACTGGGGAGGCCGGTGAAAAATTTCTTGTCCGCCGTTGCCGTGCTGACGTTGAAGCGGGCCAGGCGCAGGGCCGTGCATACGGTGAAAAGAAAGCATGCGGCCGTGCCGATGCTGTTGAAATCCTTGAGCGCATACTGGAAGATCAGAAACGAAGGGGTGACGCCGAAGGCGATCAGGTCCGCGAGGGAGTCGTATTGTACGCCAAATTCGCTGGATGTGCGGGTCATGCGCGCCACTTTGCCGTCAAGGCCGTCCATGATGGCGCTGACGAGCACCGCGCAGGCGCAGGATTCGTAGTTGCCCGCGGCCGCCCAGAGCAGGCCCAGAAAACCGGCGAGCAGGCTGGCGGTGGTGAACAAATTGGGCAGAATATAGACGCTCTTGTTTCTCGGCAGAGCACCGTTCATGCGTCCTCCGGTTTTTGAAAATCTAGCCCATTCAACATTTATATGCAAGCCGCGGACCCTCGTCAGGGCTGACGCATCTTATTGCGTCAGCCCCGCCTTGCGTCCAATGGACGAAGGTCGAAAAGGGGTTATCTGTTTAGCGAGGCTGAACATGACCGAGAAGCAAAAACTGGAAGCTGCCAACCTTCTTGCAGGTTGGTTGGATAAAGTCAGCGTGGGCTGTTTGGTGGTCGGTCTGTTTCAGCCGGAGCATATGGTCGGCGGCATAATCGGCAGTGTTATCTGTTTTATTGTCGCTCCGGCCGTCAAGATAAGGGGGGCGTAAGGTGACCTTCACCGCAGCCGTTGTTTGTGTCGTTGTCCTGGCTTTAATCGCCGGGGCGGCCGGTTTTTATCTGACCCGCAAATAGCGTTAGAGCAGTTTACGCTTGAACCGCTCTAACCACTGGCACAGCGTGCCAGCACTTCCTGATAAAAGGTCTTCAGTCCGGCGGCCGATTTTTCCCAACTGAAATGTTCTCTGGCGAACACCCGGCCCGCGATGCCTATGGCGGCCGCCTTGTCCGGCTCCCGGAGCAGAAAGAGGATGTTTTCCAGTATTTCTTCCGCCGTGCCCTGGCGCAGCAGCAGGCAGTTTTCACCGTGTCCGAGGCGCTTTCCCAGGTTGCTGTCCGGCAGGATGACCGGGCGGCCGCTTGCCAGAAACATCGGGAGCTTGCAGGGGAAGCGGTAGCGGTTGAAAGGGTTGTCGCAGCCGGGCTGGATCAGGATGTCCGCCGCCCGCATCACCTCCGGGATCTGCGCCTGGGTGATCCTGCCCGTGAGGTCCACAAGCGCGTCCGGACACTCCAGGCGTGAAAACACCGCCCCAGGAATGTCGTATATGTACTGGCCGAACTTTATGATTCTGGCCTTGACCCCCTTCTTGCGCAAAAGTCCTATAGCGCAATACAGTTCCACGACCTCATCCGCGTTGTTCCTATGCGCGTTTCCCGGGTAAAAGAAAGTCACGCTGTCCCCGGGGATGCCCCAGCGTTCCTTGTCCTTTGCCGTGGGGCGGCGGGGCAGCGTAAAGAGCGTTTCTTCGCAGGCGGGTGAAAATACATGGCCGGGCGCCTGCTCCGGCTTGAAGTCCAGAAGGGATTCTATGATGCAGGTATAGCCCTGTGCCCCGGCGATAAATTCCTTGTAGCGCACGGGGTGGGAAAAACAGTGGAGTGCGCCGCCGGGTTCAAAATTGGCCGGATCGGCTGTGACTTCAGGGGGCAGATGCCGGGTCGAGGTCTTGTAAATCTCGTCCTCGTTGTCTTCCATGTGCACGACATAGGGGAAGGTATGCGCCTTGAGCATGGCCAGCGTCAGTTCACGCGCCGCTTCGCGCGGGGTCCAGCTGTGCAGCACGCAGTCTTCGCCTTTGGCGGCCAGTTCCGCCGCCAGCCGTCCGGGAGACGTCGACCTGCGCGAGAGCACGCGGAACTTGGGTCTGCCGAACACCTCGGCCTGTCCCGCATCCTTTGGGTTATATACGCTGCATCTGACGCCCAGGCCGCCCAGGGCGTTCGCCAGATGAAAAATGTGCATGGAGCTCGGTGAGTAGTCGAAACCGCCGTAATTTATGAATATAATGTGCATTGGCGATTCTCCGTCAGGTGCGGGTTGGGCGAAGTCTGGCGTCATGCCGTTCGCAGAATGCCATGACGCCAGACACCCGGCGAAGCCGGGTGTGCCGCCGCGGGTAGCGTGAGCGATCCGAAGACCATGTTTTCGGCGGAGAGACACTCACGCCTGTTACGACAGAACGGGCGTGACTGTCACCGGGAGTCTCCCGGACCAAAGGGGAGGCAAACAGATAACGTATTTGTATAACATGATAAACGAAGATGCCCTTTATTCATGCTCCCTCCAGCACAAAACGCGCCCTTTCCAGACGCAACATGGCAAATGGCGTCATGAAGCGCAGGCCAAGCCCCGCGCAGACATTGGGAATTTTGATGCGTCTGGGAGAATTGGCAGGTACTTCATGGGTGACGATTACATGCTCTCCCGCCAGGGCATGGGCTATCAGATAAAAATCAGCTACCTGCAGAAAAGTGTTAACGGCCGCCGGCTCATAATTCTGCCCTGTGGCCCAGATACTGACCCGGCTGAAGTGCGAGGCGATATGCGAGTCGGTCTTGCGGAACAAACCATCACCGTGGCGACGCATCCAGTCGGCTAGTTCATCCGCGCCCGCGGCAAGTTCATCGGCCACTTTATCAATGCTGAACACCAGCCCGGCCGCATTTTTTTCAACCAGCCAGTCCCAGAAAGCCGGACAAAAATCCAGTCCGTAGTGCAGATTTTTGGCTTGAATGAACACATTTGCGTCGAGCAGATAGGTCATGAAATTACCTTCAGCCCGCGCGCTGCTTGATAAAAGGCGGCGCTTTTTTTTATGCCCAGCATCCGGAAAGCATCTTGAAAAAGCGTCTGGCCCTCAAGCGTATCGGCGAGAAGCGCCCGCGCAAAGCGTTTGCCGGTACGCGCACCGAGGGTGCGGTAAAAATCGCCGCCTCCGCTGCCGCTACGGTCATGCGCTCGAATCTTTGCCATCTCCTCGCGGTAGGTTTGCCGAAGTGCGGGTTCGTCAATAAAGCCGGCATCAAACAAGCGGCGGAGCGCCACCAGCGTACTGACCTTGAACAACTGCGCCAAGCGTTGGATTTCTTCCTGCAAGGAGAGGGCGGGCCGATATGCTTTGCGGGCATCGTCTATGGGCATCAATAATTCGGCGGCTACGGCGTTGCACCAGCGTTCAATGCCGTGCGCGGGCAGACGCCCCGTCTCCGTGTTGGAAATACCGCTTTCGCCAAGCCACAAATGCGCCAATTCATGTGCCAAAGTAAACATTCGTGCGGCTTTGCTGTCCGACGCATTAAGAAAAATCAACGGCGCCAGATTGTCGGCCAGCGCGAATCCGCGAAACTCTTCCACATCCAGCTTGCGGCGACTATTGCTGCCGACAATGGAACTGGCCATCACCAGCACGCCGGCATCTTCGGTCTTGGCGATAAAGAGACGTAGGGCATCGGTCCAATTCGGCAATCTCCGGCGTTCCTCCAGTGAGAAACGCAACGTTGCGCCCAAGGCTTCCGCTACCGTCACCGGATCGTTGTCAATCGTGGCGCTGCCGACGAAATCTAAAGTGGAAAATCTCTGCATCAGTGCATAATTGCGATACCAGTCCTGCCGCTGCTGGCACAGGTAGAGAGTGTCCAGCAGGTCCGGGCTGGGACGTGTGACGCTACGATCCGCCACGGTGCGGAAATCCGGAATGGGCATTGTTTCCTGCACCGGTCGGGGCAGGAACAAATATCCAATGGGAACATGCACCGCATGGGCGAAGCTTTCCAGTTGCACGAGCGTCGGCTGCGACTCGCCGGCCTCCCATTCAGCAAGTTTGGGAAAGCGTTGTTCCAGGTTGAAAATTTCCAGCCCGGCGCGTTTTCGTGCCCAAGTCAGCAGTTCTGCGCGGACGGAGACAAGGTTGTTGCTCATGGGTGTCAACCAAAGTATAGAACGGCGGCGTGCCGCGGCTGTTTGATCCTGCGGCGATCCGGCAGTCGGGGGTGGCCCGGCAGTTCCCGCTGTAAACAGGTTATCATTGACCTTGATATGAGACAAGCGAAGCCGAGCCGGGCGATAACAGTATAGCATGTTGCGCTTGAGATTGTCGCCTGACGGCGGGCGCGGCCCGCCTGCGCCAATCTCGCGGGCGGTGTTACGCTTCGCTTCACACCGCCAGAGCATTTATCGGAAAGATACTTTCAATGACAAATGCTCTAATAGCATTTTGCGCTTGAGATTGTCGCTTGACGGCGGGCAAAATGCTCTAAAGTTGCGGCACTTATCCGATTGCCCGGACATTTGCCCCGCGCGCTTGCCGTCCGGGCGCGTTCGGGGTAAGGTGCCGGACGTAAGTCTTGTCGGGAGTGAGATCTGTAACGGGCGAGGTCGCCATGAACAGCGCTGTTGCATACACGTCCGAGCTGGATGACGCTTTGGAAGCGGCCGCGCAACTTGCGGCGCAAATCCGTGAAAAACTTGAGTTGCAAAAGCATTCCGCCGGGATACTGCTTTGCGATGCGGATATGGACGGAGCGGCGGTCAGCGCCGAGCTGTCTAAGCTGCTCGGCAGCGAGATTCTGGGCATGACCACCCTGGCCACGCTTGACGCGGACGGCCATCACGAGGCGGCGGCGGTGCTCACCGTGCTTACGGCCGATGATTGCATTTTTTCCGCGTCCGTTTCCGCTTCCCTGCCCGGCGAAGACGCGCGGGCCGCCATAATCGAGGCGTACCGGGCGGGCGTGCCGGCGGAGGCCGCGCCCGGGCAGCGGCCGGGACTGCTGATGGCCTTTTGTCCTTACGGGCTGCCCTTTTCCGGAGACCTCTACCCCGCCGCGCTTTCCGCGGCCGCCGGAGACGCTCCGGTCATAGGGGGGGTCGCCTCGGACGATTACGACTATGAGCGGGCAAGGGTCTTTCTCTCCGGGCGCTCCTATAAGGATGCCATGGTCCTGCTCGGCCTCTGGGGCGCGGTCAGCCCCGTATTTTCCATCCGCCACGTGACCTCGCGCTTTGCCGAGCGCATCCGCAGAATAACCGAGGCCGAGGGCAACATAGTGCGCCGGGTGGGCGACGAAACTTTCGTGCAGTATCTTGAGGGGTTCGGCTTGAATACCGACGTTTCCGACCCTCTGCTCGCCTTTACCTGCTACCCCATGATGCTGATCAGCGACTCCGGCGACGAGGAAACGCCGCTTATGCGCCATATTTGCGGTTTGAACCGCGAAGACGGCTCCGGAGCCTTTTTCGGGGACGTGCCTGTAGGCGCCCTGGCCAACATCTGTCTCATCAACAAGGACGACCTGGTGCGCGCCTGCCGGGAGTCCATGGGCTCCCTCCTTGAAGCGGCCGCCGCGCGTCCGGAATATACGCCGTCCACCATCCTGTGCATTTCCTGCTGCGGGCGGGCCGTCATCCTCGGCGCGAACGCGGGCGCGGAGGGCAAGGCGCTTTCCGAGATGCTGCCGCCCGGAATTTCCCTTGCCGGCGCATACTGCCTCGGGGAGATTTGTCCGACTTTCTATAAGGACGGCAAGGCCTTGAACCGGTTTCACAACTGTTCCATCACCTTTTGCATGTTCTAGTATGCTGTAACGCTTGAACGCGGATCAAGCAGCGTACCAGCCGCCGGGCGACAAGCCCGGCGCGGCGGCGAAGCCGCAGGAGCAAAGCAAAAACCACGTTTTTTGCTTTGCGATCTTATCGCTTGAAACGAAGCGGATGCACAGTTTTAAGCGATACATGGCGCCAGGGCGGTTCAACTTTGCCGCAAAACGCTTGCAGGCGGGCCTTGCCCGCCGCCACAGGGCAATCTCAAGCGCAAAATGCCGGAGACTCGCGCATGGAAGCTGATCTGACGAAAGAATACAGCAACCTGACCAGACTTTATAAAAAACTGGAAAGGGACTACCGCGCGCTTACCCTGATGCATGAGCAGACGGAGAGATTGCGCGACGCCAACGAAGCGGCCAAGGATCAGTCCAATTTTTATACCCGCCTTCTCCTGGAGAACACCCCCTGCATCATTTTCATGCTGGACCTGAAAATGAACTTCGTCATGGGGAGCGCCCATCTGGCCTCGTTTCTCGGGTATCGGGACATGCGCGAGATGGTGGATATGCCTTTTGCCGGGCTTTTCGGCGCGGTGATGCCTGCCGAATGGATTGAAAACGCTGGCGGACACTGCCGGCGGACCATGGACGAACGCAGGCCGATGTCCAACGAGGAGCAGGTGACGCTCAAAAGCGGCAAAAACCTGGTTTTGCAGGTTTCCATGACCCCGGCCGTGGGCAAGGACGGGGCGGGCCAGGGCGTGGTGGTGGTGATGAACGATATCACCGAGCTTGTCCGGGCCAGAGAGGAGGCCCAGCGCGCCAGCACCGCCAAGAGCGACTTTCTGGCGAACATGAGCCACGAAATGCGCACGCCCATGAACGCCATCATCGGCATGACCGCAATCGCCAAAACTTCTTCCGATGTGGAACGGAAGATCTATTGCCTCAACAAGATCGAAGAAGCCTCCACGCATCTGCTCGGGGTGATCAACGACATCCTCGACATGTCCAAGATTGAGGCAAATCGCTTCGAGCTGTCCCCCGAGGTCTTCAATTTTGAAAAAATGCTCCAGAAGGTCGTCAACGTAGTCAATTTCCGGGTAGAGGAAAAACAGCAGACGTTCACCGTACGCATCGACAGGGACATCCCCGGTTTTCTGGTCGGCGACGACCAGCGCCTTGCCCAGGTCGTGGCCAACCTGCTTTCCAATGCCGTAAAGTTTACCCCCGAACGCGGCGAGGTGCGTCTGGATACCCGCCTGATACGACAGGAGGAGCGGCAATGTACCGTCGAAGTGGCGGTTTCCGATACCGGGATAGGCATCAGTCCCGAGCAGCAGCATCTTCTTTTTACCTCATTTTCCCAGGCGGACAGCGGCATAACGCGCAAGTTCGGGGGCACCGGGCTCGGGCTGGCCATATCCAGAAGCATTGTGGAAATGATGGGCGGGAGCATCCGGGTGGATTCCGAGCCGGGGCGGGGCTCGACCTTCACTTTTCGTTTTGACGCCGGGGTGGCGGACGACGAGGGGCGGGATCAGGCCAAAAAACTCAGACGCAGAGACTTGCGCGTGCTGGTGGTGGACGACGCCCCGGAAGTGCTGGAATACTTTACGGATATCCTGCAGCGTTTCGGCGTCGCCTGCGACACGGCGGCAAACGGGGAGGAGGCCCTGGGCCTGATTGGGGACAAGGGGAACTATGGCATGTATTTTGTGGACTGGGACATGCCCGGCATGAGCGGGATCGAACTGGCCGGCCTGATCAGCGGGGACGCGGATCAGGACGCCCTGGTGGTCATGATCTCTTCCGCCGAATGGTCGTCGATCGAGAAGGAAGCCAGGGCGGCCGGGGTAAAACGTTTCCTGCCCAAACCGCTCTTTCCCTCCGCCGTTTTTGATTGCATAGCCGCCTATCTCGGCACGGACGAAGCGCTCGCGGAGCGGGAGGAAGAGCAGCAGCCCATGCAGTTCGCGGGGCGTCGCGTGCTCCTGGCCGAGGATGTGGAGGTCAACCGGGAAATCGTCCTGGCCCTGCTCGAGCCGACCGGGCTTGATATAGACTGCGCCGTGAACGGAGCGGTGGCACTGCGTTTGTTCAGCGCGGCCCCGGAAAAATATTCGATGATTTTTATGGACGTGCAGATGCCGGAAATGGACGGCTACGAGGCGGCGCGCCGCATCCGCGCCCTGGACGCGCCGCGGGCCGCGGCGGTTCCCATTATCGCCATGACGGCCAATGTGTTCAGAGAGGATATCGAGAGGTGCCTGGCCGCCGGCATGAACGACCACATAGGCAAACCCCTGAATTTTGAGGAGGTCTTCGCCAAGCTCGGCAAATACTTGGGGAACGCGGGGGATCAGTCCTGACCCGGCGCCGGGAGTATGAGGATTTTTTCCATGCGTTCCAGAATGGTGCCGGGCGGGCACAGGTCAGGCCTCTCCAGACCCGGCTCCAGGCTGGTCACGACCGCCCTGCCTATTACGGCCCGGCCCTCGCAACCGCCCGAGGCGTCTTTGGTGCGCAGGCCCCAGATATTGTGGAAAATCAGCCCCCGGCCCCGATACTCCCCGAGATACAGGGCGATGTGCCCTCTCAGCCAGAGCAGGGTGCGAAAGGGAGGGGCGGAGCGTATGGCTTCTTTTTTTTGCCCGGCGCTCAAGCCGGCGATGGAGTTCCCCGCGCCCGCCTGGGACGCCGAATTGCGGGGCAGCCAGATCCCGAACGGGGCGAACAGATCCCGGGTCAGGGCCGAGCAGTCCCGTCCCCCGTCCAAGCCTCCCCAGGTATATGCCTGACCCGTCATCCCGTTGCCTATGCGGGCCACGTTCGCGGCGTCAAGACGCAGAGGCACGGGCGCGGCCGCCCCGGCCGGCAAAGCGCGGCGGACTTTTTCCGCCTTTCCCTCTCCCGAGGTCACGGGATAATACAGCGAAATCCCCGCTTCCCGTTCTCCGGCAATCGGCAGCAGGGCGCCGATTCCGACTTCGCTTTCGCCGATGCGCGTTTTGTCCCGCAGAACCGCCGCGAGAGGCAGGGACTGCCATTCCCGCATGAAAGGCTCGTCCACGCGCGCCACGTCTTTTGTCGGCAGCCAGCCGGATGCGGCCGGGCATTCCGCCAGCATCCAGGCCCCGTCCCTGGAGACGTTGCTTATGTAGATCGGGGTGCCGGGCGGCAGAGAGGTGAGCTGGAAGTAGTCGAAGGGATAGCCTTCGCCGGGCAGGTCCGGGCGCAGGTAATAAGGCCGGGCGCTCGGCATGGCGCGCATATCCGTGTCGCGCAACGTGATCCCGGGCCCGGCGTTTTGCCCGAAGGCCGGCTCGTTGCCGTTTTCTTTCAGTTCCCGCCAGAGCTCCGCAGGAAACCGGCTGTGCCCGTCGATGTATCCCGGTTCCGGGCGCATGTTGAAATCGCCGCGCAACTGCGCGCGCAGGCCGGGCGTAGGCCGGGTCCGCCGCCAGGGACCGTAGAAGATTTCTTTCTGGCGCGCGGCGGCGGCGGTCTGCGCTTCATGCGCGACCAGAGGACGCGCGCTGGCCGCCCCGGCGTAAACGGACAGGTCCTGAGGCAGGGTGATCACGTCCAGGCAGGCCGGGCCGGTGTAGTCTCCGCCGGATTTGGCGCAGGCGCAGACAAGCAGGGACAGCGCAAGGACCAGGAAGCGTAAGGACGGAAGCGCGGGAGGGCGGCCGAGGGCGGACGGCCCCCATGCAGCGCGTGCGGGAAACCGAACGGGCGCAGGCGCGGGCGGGCACGCAGGGGGGGTCACAGCCCGTTCCCCGATTCCGCGCCCAGGCGTCTGTCCAGCCAGCTGTAGCGTCTGGTCGTGCGGTTGTTGCCCACGGCCATGTGCATGGCCCGCGGCGAGCCTACCAGCACCACGAGCCGCTTGCCCCTGGTCACTCCCGTATAGAGCAGGTTGCGTTGCAGGAGCATATAGTGTTCGGTAAGCACCGGGATGACGACGGCCGGGTACTCCGACCCCTGGGATTTGTGGACGCTGACGGCGTAGGCCATGCTGATCTCGTCCAGTTCCTCGTAAGAGTAGAGGACGTTCCTGTCCTCATAGCGCACCACAAGTTCCCGGTCTTCTTCGTTTATCAGGCGGATTCTGCCTATATCCCCGTTAAAGACGTCCTTGTCGTAATTGTTCCTGGTCTGCATTACCTTGTCGCCCAGAAAAAAGCTGCGCGTCCCGCGCGTTATGCGCTGCTCCCGGCTGTTCAGGGCCGCCTGCAGGCGGGAGTTAAGCTCTTCCACCCCGGTTGCGCCCTTGTGCATCGGGGAAAGAACCTGGATGTCGTCCACCGGGTGGAAGCGGAATTTGTTCGGGATGCGCTCGCGCACCAGTTCGATGATCAGGTTCGCCGCCTCGACCGGGTCGTCGCGCCGGATGAAATAAAAATCCGAGGACGCGCCGCTGTTGCCGCGCAAAGGCGGAACCTCGCCGTGGTTTATGAGGTGCGCGTTGACTATTATGTCGCTTTCCGCCGCTTGCCGGAAAATTTCCGTCAAGCGTACGATTTTCGCAGTCCCGGATTTCATTATGTCTCCGAGCACGTTCCCCGGCCCCACCGAGGGGAGCTGGTTCACGTCCCCGGCCAGGACCAGGGTGCTGCCCAAGGGCAGGGCTTTGGCCAGATGGCTCGTGAGCATGGTGTCCAGCATGGAGGCCTCGTCTATGACCAGGAGGCCGCAGGCCAGGGGGTGGTTTTCGTTGCGGGCGAAGCCGTCTTCGCGCGGGCTGTATTCGAGGAGCCTGTGGATGGTCTTCGCGTCTTTGTCCGTCGCTTCGGCCATGCGTCGGGCGGCCCGGCCGGTGGGCGCGGCCAGGAGCACCTTGGCGCCCCTTTTTTCATAGAGTTTGATGATGGCGTTGATGACCGTGGTTTTGCCCGTCCCCGGACCGCCGGTGATCACCAGCAGTTTGTCCGAAAGCGCGGCGCGCGCTGCCTTAATCTGTTCGTCGGCCAGTTCCAGGGGCAAGGAGCTCAGCACCCCGGCCAGCAGGACCTCCGGGTCGGGGAAATGCACGGATTTCGGGGAATTCAGGATGCGCCGCAAATAGAGGGCGATGTTTTTTTCGTAATGATAGTAGCGGGTGAGGTAAACACCGAAGTACGGCCGTCCCAGGTCTTCGGACAATTCGTCTATGACGACGCGCTGTCCTTCGGCGAGCGCGCGCAGGGCGGTGCGCACGGTTTGCGTTTCCACGCGCAGTTCGTCGGAACACTTGTGTACGAGTTCCTCAAGGGGAAAAAAGACGTGCCCTTCGTCGCCGAGCTTGCGCAGCAGGTAGAGCAGCCCGGCCTCGGCGCGCAGGACCCCGGCCGGATCGAAGCCCAGCTTCATGGCTATGGAGTCCGCGGTGACGAAGCCTATGCCCCGGATGTCCATGGCCAGGCGATAGGGGTTCTCTTTCACCACGTCGAGCGCGCCCGCCCCGTATTCCTTGAAGATGCGCACGGCGTAGGCCGCCGATATGCCGTGCGGCTGCAGAAACATGATCAGGTCCCTGATGCCCCTGTGCTCGGCCCAGGCGGCTTTTATCCCTTCAAGCTTGCGCGCGGAGATGCCCTTGATCTGCCGCAGCAGTTCCGGCTCCTCGTCCAGCACGCGAAAGGCGTCGCGGCCGAATTTGTCCACGATGCGCTTGGCCATGCCCGAACCGACCCCCTTGATCAGTCCCGAGCCGAGGTAGTGTTTGATTCCGTCGATATCCGCCGGGAGCAGGTTCTCGAAACTCTCCATTTTGAACTGGCGCCCGAAGCGCGGGTCGTTCACCCAGACCCCGGTTACGCTCAAGGCCGCTCCGGGCTGGGGCGAGGGCAGCTCGCCCACCACGGTGACCGGGTCGGCCAGGCTTTGCAGCTTTAGGCGCAGTACGGTCCAGCAGTTTTCCTCATTGTGGAAAACGATGCGGTCCACCGTGCCGCGCAAGGTGCGGCGCGCGTCTTCGTCAGGAGGGGTGTTCATCGATTCTGTTTCTTATCTCTCTTGCGCGCATCCAGTCAATGCGTCCGGCTATCGCCTCCGCGAGTTCCTTCAATCCCAATCCCGCGCGAGCCGATATGAAACAGGCCCCGGGGTGCGCTTGTTGCAGCTCCTGAAAAGCCTGAGGCGTCAGGTGCTCCGGCGTGCGCGCGCTGTCCGGCGCATCCTTTTCGGCAAAGGCGTCTATTTTGTTCAGCGCCAAAAGCCTCGGCGTTTTGTCCAGGTCGAGCCGTTCCAGAATTTCCTCTACCGCCGCAAGCTGCATCTCCAGTTCCGGGTGCGAGGCGTCAAGCACGTGCAAAAGCAGTTCCGCTTCCTCCAGTTCCTCCAGGGTGGCCTGAAAGGCTTCCGTCAGCTCGCGCGGCAGGCTGCGCATGAAGCCCACGGTGTCGGTCAGGACGACTTCCCGCTCCTCGGGAAAGCGCAAGCGTCTGGCGGTGGGGTCCAGGGTGGCGAAAAGACGGTTTTCCGTTTCGATCGAGGCCCCGGTAAGGGCGTTCAGCAGAGTGCTTTTCCCCGCGTTGGTGTAGCCGACGAGGGCGACGACGGGCAGGCTGTTTTTGGCGCGTCGCGCCCTGGCGTGGGCGCGTTGTCTGCGGAGGGTCTTCAGGGCCGCCTTGATGCCGGTCACCCTTTCCCTCAGGCGGCGGCGGTCGGTTTCCAGTTTGCTTTCCCCCGGCCCCCTGCCGCCTATGCCGCCCGCCAGACGGTCCAGGGCGCCGCTTTTGCCGATCAGGCGCGGTAGCATATACTGGAGCTGGGCCAGTTCGACCTGCAGTTTTCCGGTCCGGCTGCGCGCCCTTTGCGCGAAAATATCCAGGATAAGCTGAGTCCGGTCCAGGACCCTGCGTTCCGTGATTTCGGTCAGGTTGCCCAACTGGGCCGGCGTAAGCTCGGCGTCGAAGATGATCAGTCCGGCGTTGCTGCGCAAAGCCTGGACCTCAAGGTCCGCCAGTTTTCCCTTGCCCAGGATGAAACGGGGGTTAATCCTGCCGACCCTCTGCACCAGCGTGCCGGTGACCTGGACTCTGGCGGAACGCGCCAGTTCCGCAAGCTCACGCAGCCCGGATTCCATTTCCTCCCCGGATTTTGTGGATACGCTGACCAGGATGGCCCTGTTTTCCGGCCCCGCATCGGGCGCGTCGTCTTCCGGGCAAATATCGCCCGGCCGTCCGGACCAGGGGGCGTGCCCCGCGGCGGCGAGATTTGTCCCCTTTTTGGCGGAGCCGCGCGGCGGACCTTTGCGTTTCCGCCGCGCAAAAGCGCCGATCTCCATGAAGTCGCGGGCCAGCTCCGCTTCTATGGCCAGGGCTTCCGCGACAAAGTCCGCATCCGTCTGGTCCCAGGGCGTCGGCGGGTAGAGTCTGTAAGGGGCGTTGCCGGGATTCGGCGGCAGCAGATGCGCGCGTTGCAGGCGCACCGGCTCGCCTTTTTCATCCACGCACAGGACCGCCATGGCGTCCAGGCGCAGAAAAAGCAGGTCCATCAGGTCTTCCTGGGAGAGGAGGTCGGCGTTCAGATGGGTGTGCAGAAAGCGCAGGCCGCGCAAGCGGTCCGCGCCTTCACGGGCGCGGGCGAGCTGCGGGATCAGGATGCGCGCGGCATCGCCGACGAGGACCATGCGCGGGTGCCCCTGCCGGTCTATGAGCAGGCCTATTTGCCGTCCGCTCTGTCTTGACAGCCTGGAAAGCTCGCGCGCCTGCTCCGGGCTGTAGCCGACGGGCGGAAAACGCCGCGCGTAGAGGCGGAGCATGGCCCGGATCAGGCTTGGCTTGAGCCCCTGGGTATTTCCTTCCAGTCTGGCGATGGCGGTTTCCTGTTATTTTGTCCGCCCGCCGCCGTTTGCGGCCAGATAGGCGGCGATTGCGGCGTCGTACGCGGATGTGGCCGCAAAAACCCCTGCGGCGCATTCCCTGCGCAGATCAAGTGGCGCTTTCATGGCGCCGGCTGCGAGAACTTTCATTATTCGCGGATAGAGCGCAGGCGAATTCGCTACCAGCACGGAATGGTAATTTTTCGCCGCCGCCCGCATCATGCAGGGGCCGCCGATATCGATCTCTTCCACGGCCTCGCCCGCCGGGAGGTTATTTTCCGCCGCCCGGGCGAAATTGTACAGATTCACGCAGACAAGGTCAAAGGGCGCGACCCCGAGGCGTTCGAGGCTTCGCAGGTGTTCGGGCTTGTCCTTGTCCGCGAGTATCCCGGCATGGATGAACGGATGAAGGGTCTTTACCCGTCCGTCCAGGATCTCCGGAAAACCGGTGATGTCGCTTACCTCGAGCACCTTTACTCCCGCCTTTTGCAGAAAGCTGGCCGTGCCGCCCGTGGAAACGATTTCCACCCCGTTGCGCGCGAGAAAGGCGGCAAATTCATCAAGACCGCTTTTGTCGGTTACGCTCAGGATGGCTCTTTTGATCGGCAGCAATTCCATGGTGTTTTCTCTTTGCGGCCTTGCGCCGCGGGGATTTGGAGTATTTTGTCGTTGAAACTATCTTTCCGAATGCTCTGACGGCGTGAAGCGTACTTAGAGCAATTTCACTTTGAAATTGCTCTGGCGGGATTGGCGCGGGCTGGCCGCGCCCGCCGTCGAGCGGCGAACGCAAAATGCCGAGGAACGGGAAGAAGCTCCGGGGTCAGTCGCCCTGTCCGGGGTCTTTGCGAACTGGGTCCAGTCTCCCGTACCAGAGGCAGAACTCCAGCACGGCCCGATATTTTCCCTGCCCGCCGGCCAGACCCATGGCGAACTCTTCCACCGCCCGCCTGTCCGCTCCAAACTCGGCCTCTTTGTTTTGTTCGCAAAAAAAAGCCTGCGCAAGCCGCCTTGCGGCAAGGCCGGCGTCTTCACCGCGCAGATCGGGCGGTTCCTTGGGAGGGGCGAAGGGATTCCAGTCCGCATAGCCCAGGCGGTCCACAAATTTTCTGCGTCTCGGGGACAGACGCTCATAGATGCAGCGTTTCAGCTCCGACTGCGTTTCGGCGGCGGCGGCTTCGTCCGCCGTATTTTCGGGTAGGCGCTTTTTTCCCATGTGCCGGGTGTAAATTGGAGCTCGGGCGGCGGCTTCGGGAGCCACGGCCGCGTGTGGCGTTTTAGAGTGGTTCAACTTTGAAAAGTTGGACCGCTCTGCAAGGATCTGCTTGCAGATCCTTGCCGCGAAATGCCTGCAGGCGGGCTTTGCTCGCCGTCAGGCAGGCATTTCAAGCGTAAAATGCTCTAGAGCTGTTTGACGTTGAAAACGTAGCAGCCGCTCTCTTGATGAAACGCCGATCAATCGGTGCTCCGCCCCGAACCCCGCCCCAAACCTCGCCGGGACGCGCCGGACGCAGGCGGGGAACCGTACGGATGACGGCGGCAACGATAACTATTTCCCCCGGACCCCCTCATTCGTAGCGCACTGCGCCGACTACCGGGTGTGCGGGGGACTGATCCCGGCGGGGGTAGTTCGACGGGGCAGAACCCCCTCAAAGGAATAAATCGGCGGTTCCCTGACGTATGCTGCGAATTTTCCGCGAAGAGCGAACGCGTCCCTGATTTGGGAAAGCAGGACTCGGACGCCTCCGCCCGGGTCATTTTGGCGCTTTACCCGCTCCGGGCCTTGCCGCGGAGGCGCAAAGCGGGCAGCAGCGCCTGCTCGTTCAGGCTTCTTCCACGCTGACGGCGCCGGCTTCGCAGGCCTCCACGCAGGATTCGCAGCCAAGACACTCTTCCACGTTCGTGGGCACGGATTTGCCGTCCTGCAGTTCATAAACCTCTACCGGGCAGATATCCACGCATTCGCTGCAGCCGGTGCACCTGTCGCTATCAACGGTCACATTCCAGGACATATTTTCCTCCAATGGCGTTATGTGGCAATCCATACCCGCGATTATAGGCCGATTTTTCGGGATTGGGCGGGCGGGATTGAGCGGGCCGGACGCCTTGGTTTGCAGGCAAGGCGCGGCTAAATGGCTCAATAGCCGCCGCTCTTGGGCCTGTCAAGCAATTTTTTATTGTTCCCGGTATGTCTGTGTGATAGCAACATGTTGGAAGCGGTTTTGATTTGAAATGAGAACGGTTCAACTTTGAAATTTGGACCGCCCTGCAAGGATTTGCTTGCAAACCCTGCCGCGAAATGCTTGCAGGCGGGCTTCGTCCGCCGTCAGGCAGGCATTTCAAGCGTAAAATACTCCAAAATACGGATGTGCCATGCCCCTGCCCGATGATTTGCGCGATGAGTGTTCTTTGGTTCGAGACCCTGCGGCCTTCCGCGGATCGGAGCTTGAAGCCGCTGCAGCGCGGCGGCTGGATTCCCTGTTGAAGCCGCCCGGCAGCCTCGGGCGTCTGGAGGAAATCGCCCGGACCCTGCATGTGATTCAGGGTTCCGCGCCCTTGCGCGTCAGGCCGGCGCGCGTTTACGTAATCTGCGCGGATCACGGGATAATGGACCAGTGCGTCAGTTCTCAGCCGAGGGAAGTGACCGCTCTGCTCATGCGCGGATTTCTCGCGGGCGGGCTGGGCATAAACTGCCTCTGCCGTTCGGTGGACGCGCAGGCCTTGCTGGTGGACGCCGGCTGCGCCGCTTGCATGCCCGAGCATCCGCAACTGATACGGGCGAAGATTGCCCCGGGCACTGCGGACATGTCTCTGGGGCCGGCCATGAGCGCGGAGCAATGCCTTGCGGCCCTGCGCCTGGGAGTGGAGCTGGCCGCGCAGGCGCAGCGGGACGGGGTGCGCGCGCTCGGCACCGGGGAGATAGGCATAGGCAATTCCACTGTCGCGACCGCGCTTTTTTGCGCCTGCCTGGGCTTTGCGCCGGAGGAGATATGCGGGATGGGCGCCGGTTGTCCTCCGGGCGGGATCGAGCATAAAATATCCGTTATCCGCAAAGCGCTTCGGCACAACGAGGTGGCCGTCAGGGACGCGGACCCCGTTGCCGCCCTGTCGGCTTTCGGCGGTTTTGAGATCATCGCCTTGGCCGGGCTGATTATAGGCGCGGCAGCGCGCTCGATTCCGGTAATGGTGGACGGTTTTATTTCCACCGCAGCCTTCGTGGCGGCCTGCCGCCTTGCCCCGGCGGCGCGTTTTTACTGCTTTTTCAGCCACGCTTCGGCGGAAGCCGGGCATGTCAAGATTTTGCGCAGACTTGGCGTCAAGCCCTTTTTTGACTTGGGCATGCGCCTCGGCGAAGGGACGGGAGCGGCCCTGGGCTTCACCCTGCTGGACGGGGCGGCTTCGGTTTTTAACGACATGCTGACCCTGGAGAGCGCCGGCGTGGTCATTCCGGCTGGCGGGTAAACGGCGTCTGCCTTGCCCCGAGTTGGAGCGGTTTATGCCTGATGTTGCAGCTTGACGGCGAGCGTAGCCCGCCTTGCCAATCTCACGAGCGGGGTTACCTTTCGCTTCACACTGTCAGAGCATTTTATTGAAAAGATGCTTTCAATGGCAAAATGCTCCAAGTGGCGTGGAGATAATCGGTTTTTGGCTCAGAGAAATGTCAGCCCTGAATCCAGGCGGCTATATGAGACTTTATTTTGCCGGTCATTTCGACGGAGATGCGGCCGGTTTTGCGGATCACGAGATCAGGATCCGCAACCAGAAGGCGGTCCGGACGCACGACACCGGCGACGCGCAACCCGGAACTTTCCAGATTTTTCTTGTCTAGGGGAATGGATTCTGCTCCATATGCCGCGCTGCTGATCATGCAGACAAGCAGATCGTTGTTCGGCGTGGAACACAAGACAACTGCCGGGCGGTTTTTGCTGTCAGCCTGATTTGTGAACGGAAACGGGAGAACAACGACATCTCCGGCTACAAATCTTGCCATGCAGTCTCTTCCTCGGCCCTGCACCAGTCGGAGAGGACGCCGGACGCGCAGGCCACTCTGAAACAGTCTTCGGCGGTGATGTCCCCGGCAAACAATTCTATGTCTTCAAAAAGTTTTTGGTATTCATCAAGCAGATTGTGCAGTTTTTTCCGCTTTGCGGGGTCGATGTTTTTTTTGCGGGCTGTCGCGCACAGTGCTTTGAGAAGGGTTACGCCGGTTCCGACCATGCCGGAGAGGGATTGCGCTTCCCCGGCGTTCAGGCGCTCATGGCCCAAAATTGTTCTGATGTCCGGAAAAATGGCGGAAACGACGAAATCCCCTGCGGATATGACGGCGTCGAGCTTGTCCTGAAGCAAACTGTCCAAAGGCTGCCGGGGAAAGCTGAAAGCGGCCGCCAGAGGCGGCAGGCAGTCACGCAGGGGCATTGTTGATTCCATGGTGGAGCCTCCGTTTTCAGAAAACCACACGGCATCCTGTTTTGTCAATATGCGGGAATCAGAACCGGAGAGTGTAGGGGAGGTTACGCCGGCATCAAACGCAGCCGCCGTGGGGACCGGCGTCCGGAAACCCGGCGTTACTCCCACCTTTCGATATCCGGAACGGGCAGAAGAGCTACGGCTTCCCTGATTTCCCCCGGGCTTGCGGCCGCGGCCCCGGTTTTGCCGACCACCAGCCCGGCGGCGTAATTCGCCAGCAGGCAGGAGGTTATGAGCGGCAAAGAGGCGGCGGCCCCCAGGGCCAATGCCGCTATGACGGTATCTCCCGCCCCGGTCACGTCGAACACCTGTCTGGCGGAGGTCGGGATGTGGCTGACCTCCTCCCCGGAAACGAAGACCGCCATACCCTGGCCGCCGAGGGTGATGATCAGGTGCGGGCAGGCGCATTCGCGCATGATGGCCCGGCCTGCGGCGACTATCTCCCGCGGGCCGGACACGGGCATCTTGGCGCAGGCTCCGCTCTCGTGCAGATTCGGGGTTAAGGCCGTCACGTCTTTGTAGAGAGGAAAATTTTCCGGTTTGGGGTCCACCAGCAGCGGGATTTTCTTTTCGCCTGCCGCGCGCAATCCGCGCAATCCGCCCATGACTTCCGCGCACACCAGGCCTTTGTCGTAATCGGAGACGACTATCGCCGAACAGCGCGGCAGCTGTTCCCCGGCCTTGCGCAAAAGTCCCCGGACGGCTCCCGGAGTCAGAGGCGCGCGGTTTTCCCGGTCCACGCGCAGCATTTGCTGACCGCGCGCCAAAATTCTGGTTTTGAGAGGTGTCGGGTAGTTTTCCTGCGCAAAAAGGCAGGCTTCGATGCCTTCGCTTCGCAGGCGTTCTTCCAGGGTGCGGCCCGCTTCGTCGTCCCCGCGTCTTCCGATCAGGACCACTTCCCCGCCCAGACTTCTGATGTTGAGGGCCACATTCCCGGCGCCGCCGATCAGCAGTTCTTCTTTTTCCACCAGGACTACCGGGATCGGGGCCTCCGGGGAGATGCGCGTGGCGTCGCCGGTCAGATAGCGATCCAGCATCAAATCCCCGATTACCAGCACTCTGGAGCCGGCGAACCTGTCCAGGGCCGCGAGCAGAGATTGCCTTATGTCTGCGGCTGTCACCTTTCGGTTTCTTCCGGGCTTCGCGAGCGCTCGGGGCATATGCAAATCTCCGCGTCAGTTATGCGAATTGAAGTAGTTCGTTGAAATATTTATCGGGAGTACGGAGCGGGGATCACAAAGCGACAAAATGTCTTTTCGCTTTGCCGGCGCCGCCTGCGGCGGCCGGTGCGGTTTCGCCGAGGGACTGGAGTTTGTCTATAAATTCCTCCAGTTCTTCTTTGCTGTTATAGGTAAAGCTGACCCGCCCCCTGTCTTCCCGGCCGGTGACGCGCACCGGCATCCGCAGGCAGGCGCCGATGCGCGTCTGCAAATCCAGCAGGACAGCGCTCCGGTTTTTTTTCCCGATTTCGCCTTCCGCGTTTTGCGCCTGCGGCGCGGCGGCGCCTGCCGTGCTCCCTTGTTCGGGGTGGAGAGCCGCAGTTTTTTCGCCTTCTTCACGGACCGGGTCCCTCTCCCGCGCTTGGTCCAATCCGCCTTTTTCTTTCCAGAGAGCGGCCAGGCCTTCCGCTTCGCGTACCGACAGGCGTCTGTCCAGGATGAGGTCCTTGAGTTTTTCCTGCGCGCCGGCTTCAGGTACGCTCAACAGCGCCCGCGCGTGGCCGGGGCTCAATCTGCCGTCGGCCAGGCAGGAGCGCACTGTCTCCGGCAGGGTGAGCAGGCGCAGACTGTTGGCGATATAAGGCCGGCTTTTGCCGATTTTCCCGGCCAGTTCGTCCTGGCTCAGTCCGAATTCGTCTTTGAGAATTTGCAGGGCGGTGGCTTCCTCCAAAGGGTTCAGGTCTTCGCGCTGCAAGTTTTCGATGAGCGCCGAAGCCAGAGTGTCCTGTTCGGAAAGGACGCGCACATAGACCGGCACTTCCTCCAGGCCGACCATTTTGCAGGCGCGCCAGCGGCGTTCGCCGGAGACGATCTCGTATTTTCCCGGTTGCGCGGTCCCGGCGGGTCGAACGAGAAGCGGTTGCAGCAAACCTTGGCTGCGAATGGAATCCGCCAGCTCATCCATGCTTTTGGCGCTGAACTGGCGGCGCGGCTGTCGCGGGTTGGGCACGAGGTCTTCAAGCGGCAGCGTGCGCAGCCCGGTGACATTTACGCTGTCCCGTCTTTCCCGGATCAGTGCGTCCAGGCCTTTGCCCAGACCGGTTATGTTTGCGGCCATTTACGCCCTCCTTGTCGCCCTGCCGGCAATTTTGCGGGAGTGTTCGCGGAAACTGCTGTTTCCGGCGCGCCCGGCGTGGTTGCCCGCCATTTCAAGCTCTTTTCTCCGCCATCCCGATTTTCCTGCCCCGCCACTCCGAGCGCCCGTCTCCGCCATTCCGATCGCCTTTCTCCGTCATGCCGGGTACCCTGCCCCGGCCGTTCCGGTAGCCTTTCTCCGTCATGCCGGGCACCCTGCCCTGGCCGTTCCGGTGGCCTTTCTTCGCCATGCCGGCGCCCCGGCGTGTTTGCCCGCCATTCAGATCGCCCTGCTCCGCTATTCCGAGCCTCTTTCTCCGTCATGCCGGGCGCCCTGCCCCGGCCGTTCCGGTGGCCTTTCTCCGCCACTCCGATCTCCCTGCCCCGGCCGTTCTGATGGCCTTTCTCCGCCATCCCGATTTTCCTGCCCCGCCACTCCGAGCGCCCGTCTCCGCCATCCCGATCGCCTTTCTCCGTCATGCCGGGCGCCCTGTCCCGCCGTTCCGGTGGCCTTTCTCCGCCATGCCGGCGCGCCCGGCGTGTTTGCCCGCCATTCAGATCTCCCTGCTCCGTCATTCTGAGCGAAGCGAAGAATCTATCTTCCCGCCTTTTGTCTCCGGTGGCATGGGAGACATGAAAATGGCTTCTTTGCCTTCGGATCGGAATGACCCTGTGGATATCTCCACATCCACCGCGCTGGTGTCCAGGGCAGTCCAGCTTTTCAAAGTGAAACTGCTTTAGTCTCTGCGTGGGGGTTTACGCAGGACGACTTCTTTGGCCAGACCGAGGTAGGCGTCCGCCCCTTTGGATTTTATGTCGTAGTGGATGATAGATTTGCCGTGGCTGGGCGCTTCAGACAGGCGGACGTTTCTGGGGACCACCGTTTCGAAAAGGCGGTCCTGAAAGCATTTGCGCACCTCGTTTTTCACCTGGCGCGTCAGTCTGTTGCGGGTGTCATACATGGTCAGCACGACTCCCAGCAGCGAAAGGCCGGGGTTCAAGCGTTTTTTCACCAGGTCGAAGGTGTGCAGGAGTTTTGCCACTCCTTCCAGCGCGAAATATTCGCATTGCAGGGGAATGAGCAGCTCCCTGGCCGCGCACAGGGCGTTCAAGGTCAGCAGGCCCAGAGAGGGCGGGCAGTCCAGCAGGATGTATTCATAGCGGCTTTCGAGCTGGCGCAGAACTTCGGCCAGGTAGTATTCCCTGCCGATCTTGTCCACCAGTTCCATTTCAACGGCCACCAGGTCGGTGGTGGACGGCAGGACCGACAGGAAGGGGTATTTCGTCTCGACAATGGCCTGGGTCGCCAATTCCGGCTGAAAAAAGCAGGGATAAATATTGAATTGCCCCGCGCTTACCTCCAGGCCGCTGGTGGAGTTGGCCTGCGGGTCGCAGTCCACAAGCAGCGCCTTTTTCTCCATGATTGCCAGAGAGGCGGCCAAATTGATGGCCGTGGTCGTTTTCCCCACCCCGCCTTTCTGATTGGCAATGGCAACGATTCTGGCCACAAGCATTCCTCGGGTGAGATTGTTTCACGTGAAACATGCTGTCGGTCCCGGTGCGACTTATTCGAATTTCAAATCAAAACCGCATCCATGCAGGTTTAATTTGTCGGCTGTGTCGGGAACGCGGTCCCGTACAGCCTCTCGAAATGCTTCGCATATCGGTGTGACATCCTGTAACGCTTTCCATTTCCAGATCAAAACTGAGAGCATTTTGATCCGGAATTAGGCTTGAGACCGGCGTTTGACGGCGAAGCTAGTACGCTGTAGCAATTAAAAATGCAGATCAAGCAGCGTACAAACCGCCGGGCGACAAGCCCGGCGCGGCGGCGAAGCCGCCGGAGCAAAACCGCGTTTTTTGCTTTGCGATCGTATCGCTCAAAACGGAGCGGAGGCGTAGTTTTAAGCGATATATGGCACCAGTCCGCCTTGCGATGGGCAGGCTCTATTTATTATGCGCGAAGGATAAAGTCAAGCTGACGAAAACCATTGCCCCTGCCTCCACGCCTTGCCGATCGGCAAAGGCAAGGCTTCCGGCCGCAAACAGTGCTTGCGTGAAAATGTTTCACGTGAAACATTTTGCGCTACCTTCGACGGAGTTCGGGGCAAAGCCCGGATTAAACCGCGACTTCTATAAGTAGCGGCTCCTTAATTCGCGCATGCGAAATTTATTATGTACCAGGGCAGGCCAACCGGGCGAAAGCCATTGCCCCTGCCTCCACGCCTTGCCGATCGACAGAGGCAAGGCTTCCGGCCGCAAACATTCCTTGCATGAAAATGTTTCACGTGAAACATTTTGCGCTACCTCCGGCGGAGTTCGGGGCAAAGCCCGGATTAAACCGCGACTTCTATAAGTCAGCGGCTCCTTCCCTGTATGAAATTGTTTCAAAAGAAAAGGCACGGCGGGAAGCGATCTCTTCTCCTATCCCGTCCACAAGCGATCAGGAGCGCTGGCTAACCCTGGAAAAACTTATCAGGGTGTAGTCCGCTCAAAAATAGAAAAGCATACACACTCTGGTTTACCAAGGAAATTTCTCCTGCGCCCCAGCCCCAGCCCCCAGCCTCTGCCTCTGCCGCTATCCGCCTCCGTTGCCCCTGTGGTCAGGGGCCGCTACGCTCTCCGTTCCGCTCCGCTTTATTGCGCCCATGACCCCCGTGCGCGGCTCCGGCCTATGTTTCTTACGACGGCTGCTCCAGGGGAATTTTTCTTTGGGCATATACCGGAAACGGCAAATGGCCGCCAATGGACAGTCTTGCGGTTGTTTCAAAACGACAATATTATTAGGCAAAGAATTTCGCGTAGGAACCTTTTCAAAGTGATAGAAAACACTGTGAAATCATTACTGAAAGCTGTTACAGCCATCCTCTTGCGCCGAGCGAAACAGCCCGCCACATCGCCGGAGCAGGAGCGCAGGCGGCAAATAATTGAAAGCGACTATGGCCGGATGGGCGGATGGTATGTGGAGCACAATGGTCGCCGTATCGCCGCCTTGGCCGAACCGCAGTGGGAGGACATGTTTTGGGTAAGCTATGCAATTGAACCGTTAACCGAGGACGCAGAAGAACGCAGGCAACTGCTGGAGACCGATGCATTTTGGCTGACGGAATTTGTTTACCGCAGCAAGCAATTTGGCGAAGTCGCCGACAACGCTATGCCTGCTTTGCATCCTTTTATCAGTCCGGGTCGTGTCAACATGCGCGGTCTGTATCTGACCATTGATACTTGACTCGTGCGAGGCAGGAAAGCAAAAATACTCCTGCCCACCAAGGAGATAGCAATAAGTCCGTTTTCAGAAAATTCACGACTAAGGAGGCAGGCATACGGGCCTAATGGACACGGGCTTTCAAAGCGGCCAGAAGGGCATCGTACCCTTGGAACATGGTTTCTATTATCTCCTTAGAATCATTGAGAGATATTATAATATCCAGTTCACGGCGGAGGATGGCGGATGGATCACAGTGGACGGCAAGGAGTATCAGGTTCACTATGTGGATGAAATGCAATTGAGTAACTCATTGAAATATCTATTGGAAGTACAGAGGGGAAAGCCATCTAAAAAAATAAATCTGTGTTTCCTCAATGTTGAGATTATAAGGGGCAACGCTTCCGACCGCAAACATTCCTTACGTGAAAATGTTTCACGTGAAACATTTTGCGCTTCCTCCGGCAGAGTCTGGGGCAAAGCCCCGATTAAACCCCCGGTTCCTTTAAGCCCGCGCTATACGAAAATTATTATATGCAAAGGCGAGATCAAGTGGGCGACAAGCATTGGCCCCTGCGTCCGCGCACCTGTTCGCCGATGGTGGAAAACTCGGATAAGATGTGCTGCAAAAAGTCCGCGCACAGGTCCGCCGCTGCGGAATTTGCCAGCAGTCGCTCCAGTGGGGGGAAAAAGACGTGCAGCGCTCCGTTCCTGAACTGAAAGG
>JAITRF010000071.1 GCA_031288535.1 Desulfovibrio sp.
CGGCGCAAGCGCTGTTTCGCCTTGCCGCTCGAAATGCTTCGCATTTCGGCGTGACATCCTGTCACGCTTTCCATTTTCAGATCAAAAATGAGGACATTTTTGATCTGAAAATGGAATAACTGGCACCAGACACTACAACACCTTCTCCACGACCCAGTCCTTTTCCGAGGCCAGGCGCTCAAGAGACGCGCCGCCGAGCGCGCAGACCAGACCCCTGCCGGCAAAATCCGCCAAGGCCTCGGCGAATTCAGCAAAATCATCCGGCCTGGTCGAAAGTATCTCCTCGCGCAGCTTCTGTCGCCTCTCCTCGGTATCGTTGCACAAGGTCCGGACAAAGGCGGCTTCACCGCCCGCATCCGGCAGAAGATAGGCGTCAAGCTCTCCTATGGCGCCGATCACGGCCTTTTCCAGTTCCGCCCGATCCGGTTTGTTCCGGGAAAGATAGGCGGCGGCGCCGTCAAACACATCCAGAGTGGGCAGGATGTTCGGATCCCGGTAGGAAACCATGACCAGCGCGCCGCTCAGACGGTCCAGCGTGCAGAAGCAACCATAGGCCCCGCCGCGCACGCGCACCCTGTCCCAGAGGTATCCGGCGCGCAGATGCCGGACTATGACCTGGGACTGGCCGCGGCAGGCATAGCCCGCGTCGAGGAGGTTCACCGCCTTGCCCACATAATTGACTTGGGCGGGCAGAATCAGGGCCTCGGCCGACGGCGCCGCACGCCCCCGCCCGGAAAGGCCGGAAGCCGCGACCAGGCCTGCCGGAAGCCTGCCGGCCAGTCCGGATGCCAGTTCTTCAAGCAGACCGCCTTGCTCCGGCAGGGCGGTGAGATTGAAACTAATCCCCGCCCGGTGCAGGACGCAGGCGCGCAAGTTTTCCAGGTCCTCCCCGATCTCCTCCCAAGCGTCGGGCAGCTTCCCGGCCAGTTCCCGCAGATAGGGCAGGGCGCTGACGCCCTCGGCGCATTCCGAAAGCCGCGCCGCTGAAGACAAAGCCGAACGCAGACGCGAGGCCACGACCGCATGGCCGGAAGGCACAAGACCATGCTCCATGCGCGCCTTTTCCTCAAGCGCCATACGCAAAAACCGCTCCGGATCCGCAAAGCGCGCCTCGGCCAGCACTTCACCCATGATCTCGAAAAGGTCCTCCGCCTTGTCCGGGGCAGCTTTGCCGGAAAGGACGAGGCGCGCGACCGGGAGACGGGAATCCTGCCCGGCCCGCGTCAGGAACAGGGAATCCGCCTCCAATCCTCCGGTTTTGCGGGCAACGAGCATATTCAGTTCCGCAAAGTCCCTCCGGGCCGTACCCATTTCCAGGAGAGCGCGGCAGAAAAGCGGCAACAGGGGGAGCAGGCGGTCCGGCACCCCGGCCAGATCAAGGGCGGCCTGGGCATAGACGATGCCCCGCGTGGGCAGAGGGTGGAAAAAGACGGTGGCCCCCGGCACATGCGGCATTTCCGTGGGTATGGGCCTGTTCACGGGCGGCAAATCCGAAAGACGCAGGCGGGGAATAAGGGCCAGGGCCTCGGGAGCGTCCGACTCCTCCTGCATGCGCAGGAGACTTTCAGCCAGTTCCGCCGCGCGCTCCCGCCCGTCCTCGGACAGAGAACCGGCCAGGACATCCGCGCGCTCCTTTTCCTCCCGCTCCAGTTTGTCCTGCAAACTCCCGTCCGGCTCAAGGACGATCGTCACCCGATGAGGGTTGTCCAGAAGCCATCTGCCCGTAAAATCCTCAAAATAGCCGGGCGCTTGCGTCAAGTCGTCGCGGATGTCCCGCAGATGCTTCTCAAAGCGCAAAGGAGCGAGCGGGTCGCCCTCGTGCAACCAGGTGGTCAGGGCGCGCAGCATCACGGAAAGACCGACGGGAAACCGGCCGCTGTTGTTCTCGCGCAGAGAAAATTCCACACTGTTCAAGGCGGCTTCCAGAATTTCCTCCCCGATCCCTCCCGAGCGCAAGCCCTCCAGTACGGAAAGCGTCAGCTCCTCTACCCGCCCGGCACAGGCGGGGGATACACCCTTGAGTCCGACGGCAAAAAAAAGCTGGCGCAATTCGCTCTCCAGCCCCTGGCCCGCGATATCCTCGCCCAGACCGGATTCGATAAGGGCGCGGCGCAACGGCGAGGCAGGCAGGCCCAGAAGCGCATGCTCCAGAATGCGAAAGGAAAGCGCGGCCTTTATGTCCGTCACCTCCGGCCCCAGCCAGTTCAGGGTCACCATGCCCTTTTCGCCTTCCCCGAAATCCCCGGAGACAGCGAACGGCGCCACCAGGCGGCGCGGCTCCTTAAACGGCTCCTGCACGGCGATTGCGGGAACGGAAGACAAGAAAGCGCCTGTATCCGCGCCCGCGACGGACACACCCTCCCTCCGGGCGAAACGCCCGAGCACCGTGGACAGACGCGCGAGGCGCTCCTCCTCGGGGTCATCGCCCCAGAAAAAAAAGCGGGCGTTTTCCGGGTGGTAGTGTCGGGCGTGGAAGGCGCAAAAAGCGGCATAGCTCAAGGAAGGAATATCCGCCGGGTCTCCCCCGGATTCCCCCGCATAAACCGTATCCGGGAAAAGAGCCCGCAGGCTCTGGCGCTCAAGCAGGGAATCCGGCGAGGAAAAAACCCCCTTCATCTCGTTGTAGACGACGCCTTTAAACAGCGGACCCGAAGGGGAAAGCTCCAGGTGCCAGCCCTCCTGGGCGAAAATTTCCTCGCTGATCCTGGGGAAAAACACCGCGTCCAGATAAACGTCGATCAGATTGTAGAAATCCTGGAGATTGGCGCTGGCCACCGGGTAACAGGTCTTGTCCGGGTAAGTGAAGGCATTGAGAAAGGTATGAAGCGAACCTTTGAGCAGTTCGACAAAGGGCTCCTTGACCGGATATTTTTCCGAACCGCAAAGCACGGAATGTTCAAGGATGTGCGCGACCCCGGTGGAGTCCCCCGAAGGAGTGCGGAAGGTCACGCCGAAAACCTTGTTCTCATCCGCATTGCGAAAGGACAGAAGCCGCGCCCCGGAATCCTCGTGCCGCCAGATGCGGGCAAGAGAGGAAAGCTCCGCAACCTCTTCTTCGCGCAGCAGGATAAAGCCGTGCATATTGTCTCCAATAATTCAATAACAATTGAAATGACAAGATCGGGCGCCGTCCGCCGCAGAGCTGACGCATCTTATGCGCCAGCCCTGCGGCGATGCGCAAGCATCGCCCGAAGCCGCAGGCTTCGTAAGGAGCAAGGCGGCTTTGCCGCCGCCGCGAATCTCGAATGCGTGTATCACAATATCCTTAATTAACAATATAAAATTTTAGATGCGTCAGCACTGCCGTCCGCCCGGAGCCTGTCCTCTATTTCCTTCAGCACCAAGGCTTGCGCCTGGGCCAGGGGCAGGCGGACCGTAGCCCCGGAGGCGGAAACATGCCCTCCGCCTCCGTAGATGGCCGTCACCGCGCGCACATCGAAGTCGCCCATGGAGCGCAGGCTGATCTTGCAGTTCTCCGGTCCGTCCTCACGCAGCAGAAAGCCGACGCGCACGCCCTTGACCCGGCGCAGCCATGAGGCGAAACCTTCCAGATCCTCGTTGCCGAGGCCGAACTCTTCCATAAGCCGCCGGGAAACCGTACAGCAGGCGATCGCCCCGTCCGCGAAAAGGTTCACGCCGCGCATCAGGGTTCCCCAAAGGCGCATGCGGCCCAGAGACCAGTTGTTGTCGCAGCGTTTGGAGAAATCCGCCACGTCCAGTCCGGCGGCGAGAATGCGCGCCCCCAGAGCCAGACTCCCCGCGTGCGTGTTGGCGAAGGTGAAGTTGCCGGTGTCCGTGACCAATCCGTAATAAACGGCTTCACCCAGATCGCCGGTCAGGGGCAGACCCAGGTATTCCGCAAAGAGACCGACCAGTTCGGCTGTGGCGGCGCATTGCTCGCAGACCAGGTTGACGTCGCCGAACATGGGGTTGGCGGCGTGGTGGTCTATGTTGACGACGGTTACCCCGGGGCCGCGTCCCTCCTCACCCGCTTCCGGCGCGGGGAGACTCCGCTTCAGGATGAGACGCTCCATTTCCGGCCCGGCCCGGCGCGCGTCGCCGCAGTCCACAAAAAAGGCGACGTCAGGGACGAAATCGCCCAGTTCCGCGCAGTATCTCACAATCGGCGCCGGCATGGAACGCAAAGGAACCTCGGAGGGCAGACCAGTGCGCATGAAAATGCGCGTATCGCATCCGAAATGCAGGGCGATCAGGGCAAGGGCCGCGCTGGAGCCGACGGCGTCGCCGTCCGCCACCACGTGCGTGGCGATGAGAACGCGCCCGGCCTTGTCCAGCAGACCTTTTACGGATTTGAAAATATCATCGTACATATTTTTTCCAATCAAAACTTTTTCTACGGCAGGTCTCCGCCCTGAACGTTCAATTCGCTGTAGACCATTTCCTCCGGGCAGACGGCCTCGATCATGGACAGACATCTGGTCAGACGTCCTTCCAGCCGCCTTTTGTCGTTGGCAACGGAAACCACGGCCAGGCGCAGGCGGCTCATGTCGTCCTCGCTGTCCACCTCGGCTATGCCGACATTAAATTTGTTGCGCACCTTCTGTTTCAGGCTGTTCGCCACCCGCCGCTTGTCCTTCAGACTTTCGTTGCCGTGCAGGCAGAACTCCACGCCCAGAACCCCTATGAACATGCTCACAAGGTGGCGGCCTCCTCCACTACCTCAAAGGCCTCGATCATGTCTCCGGTTTTGAGGTCATTGAAATTTTCCAGGCCTATGCCGCATTCGTAGCCTTTGGCCACCTCGCGCACGTCATCTTTGAAGCGGCGCAGGGAGGTGATTTTGCCGGTGTGAACCACCACCCCGTCGCGCAACAGGCGGACCTTGGCGTTGCGGGTGATCTTTCCCTCCGCGACGTGGCAGCCGGCGATCGTGCCGAACTTGGAAACATTAAAGAGATCGCGCACTTCCGCTGTCCCGAGAAAGACTTCGCGCTCCACCGGGGCCAGCATGCCCTGCATGGCGCTACGCACCTCGTCCACCAGCTTGTAGATGACGTCATAGAATCGGATGTCCACCTTTTCCTGTTCCGCCAGTTCCTTGGCCTTGCTCGAAGGCCGCACGTTGAAGCCGATGACGATGGCGCTCGATGCGGACGAGAGCAGGACGTCGGACTCCGACACGGCCCCGGTTCCGCCGTGGATGATGTTGATGCGCACCTTGTCCGTGGACAGTTTGCGCAAAGCGTCGCTGATCGCCTCAAGAGAACCCTGGACGTCGGCTTTCAGCACCAGGTTCAGCACTTGGGCTTCGGCATCGGAATCTTTGCGGGCCAGGAAAGTTTCCAGAGTGATCTTGGATTCCTTGGCCAGTTCGCGTTCCCTTTGCTTCAACGCCCGGGACTCGGCTATGCGCCGGGCGGACCTTTCGTCACTGATGACGATGAATTCCTCGCCCGCTTCCGGCACGCCCTCAAAGCCCTGCACTTCGACGGGGATGGAGGGTCCGGCATCTTTGACCTTCTTTCCCTGGTCGCTGAACATGGCGCGCACGCGCCCGGAATGCACTCCGCAAATAAAGGCGTCGCCCAAATGCAAGGTGCCCTGCTGGATGAGCACCGTGCCCAAAGCCCCCCGTCCCTTGTCCAGTTTGGCTTCCACTATATGGCCCATGGCCGTGCGGTCCGGGTTGGCCGTAAGCTCCAGGATTTCCGCCTGCAGGGCGAGCATCTCCAGAAATTCGTCCAGGCCCTGGCGGGTCTTGGCGGAAACATAGCTGAAGGTGGTATCTCCGCCCCACTCCTCCGGCACAAGTCCCTGATCGGCCAGTTCGCGCTGCACGCGTTCCGGGTTCGCGCCCGCCTTGTCCATCTTGTTCACGGCCACCATGATCGGCACGTTGGCAGCGCGGGCATGGTTGATGGCTTCTCTGGTCTGTTCCATGACCCCGTCGTCGGCCGCGACCACCAGGACCACGATATCGGTGACTTCCGCGCCGCGCGCGCGCATTGCGGTAAAGGCCTCGTGGCCGGGCGTGTCCAGAAAGACGATCTCCCCCTTGCGGGTTTTCACATGATAGGCCCCGATATGCTGGGTTATGCCCCCGGCCTCGCCCGCCGCCACCGAAGAGGTGCGCACGGCGTCCAAAAGCGAGGTCTTGCCGTGGTCCACATGGCCCATGATCGTGACCACAGGCGGCCGCTGCCGGTAGTCTTCCCCGCTCTCGGCAAAGTGTTCCTGCTGGGCTTCAAGGATATCGTTCTCGGAAAATCCGGTCTTTTCCACTTCATAGTCGAATTCCGAGGCGACCAGCGAGGCGGTTTCTATATCCAGGCTCTGGTTTATGGTGGCCATGACCCCCAGCCCGAAAAGAACCTTGATTATCTCTCCGGATTTGAGGCCCATCTGGTGGGCCAGATCGGCAACGCGGATAAATTCGTCCACCCGGATCTTGCGTTTGGCGGCCTTGACCGGCTGGGTGCCGCCCAGAGGAGCGGCCTCGCGCGACTTGCGCTGTTTGCGCCTGGGCTGGGTGCGGGTAAAGGCGTGATCCTCGTCGAGTCCCCTGGAGCGATCATCGGAGAACTCCACGGTGCGCCGTCCCTTGCGACGGCGGCTCCTGGCATCCCCGTCCTGAGCGGGGCTTGGAAAAACCGCCCCGCCCGCCCCAGCGGCGGGCTTGGGCGTAAACGGAGCGCCCGGACGCGGTGGAGCCGTTCCGGGTCTGGCGGGCCGCGCGGCCGGCCGGTCCCGACCCGGCCTGTCGGCGCCCGCGGTCCTGCCGGGGTCTCCCGCCGCCGGGCGGAAGGGCGCACGCCCTTCCCTCTCCTTGCGCCTACCGTCCTCAGGCCGGGAAATCACGCGCACCAGCGGCGACACAGCGGCTTCCCTCCCGGCCGGCAGGGCATCCGTTTCATGCGCCTGACGCTGGCCCACGTTGGGCAGGGAAGACAGGGCCTGTCCGGCGGCATCGCGCTCGGGTTCGGCGGAAAAGGAAACGGCGCTTCTGGCCGGGGCCTTTTTCCCTTCCGGGCCTTCCGCTCCTTGAGCGGGCAGGATTCCACCCTCCGCCTCGGCCTCGTCCGCAGCCTGATCGCCGCCCTCGCGCACCGGTTCCGGCCTGTGGACGACGCGGGCGGTCTGGACGACCCTGGCTCCTTTGGCCGGCTTGGCGCGTTTTTTCTCCCGCGTATCCCCGGAGGCCGCATCAGGCGCGGCGGCGCCCTGGCTTTCCTCCATCCGCCCCGTGTCCTCCGGCTTCGCCTCATCCGCGCCGACGGGGGTCTGCGGCTCCTGTTCCGGTTCAGCCCGGACGACGGGCTGCACGGCGATCTCTTCTTCTTCGTTGGCGCGCACACGCCGACGCACCTTTACTTCCTGCTTGCCTGCGTCGGCCGGGGGGGCGATCCGGTTGCGCAGGCGCAAGGCATCCGCGTCGGAAACGCTGCTGCCGGCGACCTTGGCCTGGATGCCCAGGTCTCTGGCCGCCGTCAGGATGTCCTTGTTGCTGACGCCGAGTTCAGTCGCCAGGTCTTTGATCTTTTTTCTCTCGTCGCTCATACTGACCGCCCTTTTGCTTTCTTCCCGGCCAAGCGGCGCGCGAAGGCCGCGCCGCAGACCCCGTCAAAGCAGTGATACACCCCTCTGCCTGGGAGCGTTTGTCCGGCGTCCGGGGCCGGCTCTCCCTCGCGCACGGCGAGGACGTAGCGCGCAAGCTCGGTTTTCGGCCTGCGCTTTTTGCAAATCACGCACATGCGCACCGCAACGTGTTTCATTCCCATGCTCCGGGCGGATATTCCGCAAATTCCGGGTCCGGGGACTCTTCCGACACCTGTTCTCTCTGCCGGGATCGGAGCAATCCGCCGGGTCCGACGCCCCAAACCTGCCGCGTCATACCAAGTCGCATTCAAACGGGTTTGAATGCGGAAAGGCACGCCCGCTTCGGCGCTTTGCGGCAGTCAACGCCTCCCGCGCTTCGCGGCGGGCTGAAGGCAAAACCTTCAGCCGACGCCTGTTTGCTCCCTGCTGGCCGCAGGCTGACGCCAAGCGCCGGCAACGCGGGCTCCCGCCTCAATTTTCCACCGTCTCCAGAGAAGGACGCAAAAAGTTGACGGCCGCGCGCAAATTGTCAATCTTGACCTTGGTCATGCCTGCAACCGCCAGAAGTTCCTCGTCCGAAGCCCCGCTCACTGCGTCAAAGCTGGTAAGCCCGGCGGCTACAAAATTTTCCGCCGGCACTTCGACCACGCCGGCAAGCTGCTCCAGACCCTGCCCTATGGCATTGGCCTCGTTATAGCGCGTCTCGGTGTAGATATCGATTTTCCAGCCCAGAAGCTTGGCGGCGAGTTTAACGTTCTGTCCTTTGCGTCCTATGGCGTTTGTGAGCTGATCGTCCGGCACAACGACCTCAAGCAGACCCTCGGCCTCATCCACCACGATGCGGGTGATCACGGCCGGAGACAGCGCGTTGCGGGCATAGGCCGCTATATCCTGGCTCCAGACGACGATGTCTATACGCTCGGAGCGCAGTTCCTGAACTATGTTCTGGATGCGCGAACCGCGCACGCCCACGCAGGCCCCGACCGGGTCCACGTCCCGATCCCGGCTGAGCACGGCCACCTTGGCCCGGGAACCGGGATCCCTCGCCACTCCCATGATCTGCACGATGCCGTCGTCCACCTCCGGCACCTCGCGTTTGAAAAGGGCGGCCATATAATCGCGGTGCGAACGGGAGACAATGATCTGCGGTCCCCGCCCTTCCTTGCGCACCTCGCAGATCAGGGCCTGAACCCTGTCGCCGCGCTTGTAGTGCTCGCGCGGTATCTGCTCTTCTTTGGGCAACAGGGCCTCGGTACGGCCGAGGTTGATGATCCAGCCCGCCTTGTCCCGGCGCTGCACTATGCCGGAAACGATTTCATTGATCCGGTCCTTGTATTCATCATAGATAATACCCTGCTCGGCATCGCGCATGCGCTGGATTATGACCTGTTTCGCGCTCTGCGCGGCAATGCGCCCCAAGTCTTCGACCTTGAGGCGGAAACCCACCTCGTCATCCGCCTGCACGCTGGGATCGTATTTTCTGGCTTCTTCCAGGGAAACCTGGGCGCTTTCGTCCTCTACCTTGGCCACCACGATTTTATACTGAAAGACGTCGATTTCTCCGGTTTCCTCGTTGAAAGAAACTTCGACGTCTATATTTTCGCCGTACTTGCGCTGAACGGAGGTGCGCACGGCCTCTTCCAGCGTTTCCACCAGCATGGCCCGATCCAGGCCCTTGTCCTTGCTGATCTGATCAATGGCCTTCTTCAGTTCCTGGCCCATCGCTTTCCTCCAGGCGTTGCTTGATTGCAGTGCGGCTCACGGCGGCGGATTTTCCTCCCGCCTTTTCTCCAGGGCATTTTACGCTTGAGCTTGCCGCCTGACGGCGAAGCAAGTTCGCCTCGCGACAATCCCGCGCCCGGCCTCCGGCGCCTTTTCCGGGCAGCGTCTTTTCAGGAAAGACGGGAATTTGTCTGACTTTCCCGACCGCGGAAAAGGCAAAGGAAAATTCCGGTTCTCCGGGGGCATCCGGGGCCAGATAAAAGAGTCCGTCTTTCGCCGCGCGCAGGATTCCCTTAAAATTTTTGCGTCCGGGAAAGGCCGGCGGCGCTTCGCGCAGGCCCAGCTCAATCCTGGCGCCGACGGCTTTGGCCAGCTGTTCCGGATTGAAAAAAATCCGGTCCAGGCCGGGCGAAGAGACCTCCAGCACATAGGAACCCGGGATCAGGTTCTCGGCGTCAAGCGCAAGCCCAAGCAGCCGGGAAAGGTCAGCGCACTGCTCTATGCCGATATTGTCGACGTACACGCGCAGACGGAAACGGGGACCGTACTCTACTTCCACACCCCACAGGGCAAGTCCCATGCTCCCGGCAAGAGGCGCGGCCAAATTCGCTACGTTCGCTGACAAATCTTCCATGCCGGTGCCCCGGGCATTTAACGCTTGAGCTTGTCGCCTGGCGGCGAAGCTGGTTCGCCTCGCGACACTCTCGCGACAGGGATTTGCAGGCGGATCCCTGCATATCTGTCATACATTTTCAATGTTAAACCGCTCAAATGACTCCGGCGAAAAAAAAGGGAGGCCGCCAAGCCACCCTCAGTAAACCGCGTGCGGTTCGCAAGGATGCGGAAAAAACCCGCCCGGCAGGCCGGACGCGCGCGGGCGGAAAGCCGCGCCGGTTTTTTCCGTCTGAACTTTTTTCTCTTATCCCGCATTCGCGCGACCGTCAAGGGGGAAGAAGGATTTTTTTCCGCTTGACGAAAAGCTCAATCGCGCAGTATGAAACCGCCATGAACGCCGAAGAAAAAATCATGACGCACCGCCTTTACGCCGGGATATATTATTACGGCAGGCTGTTCAGGCAGGCCCAGGGACCGGGCGGAGGCGCGCGTTAAAAACAGGCGGCAACCGCTTTCAGGAGGCCGGGGCTTGCGCCCGGCCTCTTTTTTTTGCCTTCCGGCCCGGACGGCGCATCTTGGCGGCACGGCGGAAGCAGGCGTGACGTATAATTCGAATTTCAAATCAAAACCGCATCCATGCAGTTTTAATTTGTCGGCTGTGTCGGGAACGCGGTCCCGTCCAGCCTCTCGAAATGCTTCGCATATCGGTGTGACATCCTGTAACGCTTTCCATGCGGAGGCGTAGTTTTAAGCGATATATGGCACCAGTCCGCCTTGCGACGGGCAGGCTCTATTTATTATGCGCGAAGGATAAAGTCAAGCTGACGAAAACCGTTGGCCCCTGCCTTCACGCCTTGCCGATCGGCAAAGGCAGGGCTTCCGGCCGCAAACATTCCCTGCGTGAAAATGTTTCACGTGAAACATTTTGCGCTACCTTCGACGGAGTTCGGGGCAAAGCCCGGATTAAACCGCGATTTCTATAAGTAGCGGCTCCTTAATTCGCGCTATGTGAAAATTATTATGCACCAGGGCAGGCCAAGCTGGTGCAAACCGTTGGCCCTGCCTCCGCGCCTTGCCGATCGACAAAGGCAAGGCTTCCAGCCGCAAACATTCCTTGCGTGAAAATGTTTCACGTGAAACATTTTGTGCTACCTCCGGCGGGGTTCGGGCAAAGCCCGGATTACACCGCAACTTCTATAAGTCAGTGGCTCCTGAATTCGCGCTATGCGAAAAATTATTGTGTACCAGGGCAGGCCAAACGGGCGAAAGCCACTGCCCCTGTCTTCGCGCCTTGCAGATCGGCATGGCAAGGTTTCCGTCCGCAAACATTCCTTGCGTGAAAATGTTTCACGTGAAACATTTTGCACTGCCCCCGGCAGGGTCCGGGGCAAAGCCTCGAATCCCCGGTTCCTTTAAGTCCGCGCTTCCTCATCCGCGCTATACGAAAATTATTATATGCAAAGGTGAGGTCAGGCGGGCGACAAGCATTGGCCCCTGCGTCCGCGCACCTGTTCGCCGATGGTGGGAAACTCGGATAAGATGTGCTGCAAAAAGTCCGCGCACAGGTCCGCCGCTGCGGAATTTGCCAGCAGTCGCTCCAGTGGGGGGAAAAAGACGTGCAGCGCTCCGTTCCTGAACTGAAAGG
>JAITRF010000082.1 GCA_031288535.1 Desulfovibrio sp.
CCTTTCAGGTTCACGATCCTGCCGGGGCGGGGAGCGACCTCGAGCAGTTCCTCATAGTCCCCGGAGAAGAAGTCCTGGCTGTCCGGCTTGGCGTGCATGGGCAGCCCCCGGCTTTCGGCCAGAGCCCGCACCTCGCTCTTGCGCAGTCCCCCGAGGGGAAAAAGGCTTCCGGCAAGTTGCGCCCGGCTCAAGCGGTAGAGAAAATAGGACTGGTCCCTGGTTTCGTCCAATGCCCTGCGCAGAACCGGGCGGGAGTATTCTTGCGAAAACTCCGCGCGCGCATAGTGCCCGGTGGCGAAGCGGGCGTGGCTCATGCCCGCTTCTATGGCCAGGGCGGGGAGCAGGCCGAATTTCAGAACCCGGTTGCAGCGCACGCAGGGGTTGGGGGTTTGCCCGGAGAGATAGGAGGAGCGGAAATATTTCAGGACTATTTCGCGGTAGGGCCCGGACAGATCAAAAACCCTGAAGGGAATACCCAGATCCCGGCACAGGCCGGCGGCGGCCTCTATGTCCCCGGACTCCGCCCGGTCATAACAGGCATTGGTCCCGGCCGGACCGGGAGGGCCGTCGTAGACGGACATCATCGCCCCGCTTACCGCGTAGCCCTGCTCCAGCAGCAAAAGGGCGGCCACAGAGGAATCCACGCCGCCGGAAAGCCCTACCAGGACCTTTTCTTTCAGGCGGACGCGCCTCGGCCTTTCAGCGCGGTTCGGCATCGAAAATGCTCAAGACGAATTTCCTTTCGCCGGGCGGACACGCCCGGCGCGCCGCCGGAGGCGGCGTGAGCGCGGCAAAAACCGCGTCTTTGCCGCGCGATCTTATCGCTTAAAACAGGGCGAATGCGAAGTTTTAAGCGATACACCAATCGCATTCAAAACAAAAAAAACCATGCCCAACATCAAACGCCTCTGCCTTACCGCCCTCTTCCTCCTGACGCTTAACGCCTGCTCCGCAAGACAGGACGCGACTTTGCCGTCCGCCCCGCCCAAAACCCGGGATGTCGCCGCCGAACTCAAGGCCGGGCAAATCTGGAAACAATTCATGGAAACCTCCGGCAAAGCCGCCGCCGCAAGCGGCCCTTTCCGCATTTCGGCAACCATGCGCTACAAAGGCGAGGACGGCACGAACAACAGGGTTTCCGTCCTCTTCTGGGGCAACGGAAACCCCGGCTCCCCCAGGCCCCTGCGCCTGGACCTGCTGGCCGGAATCGGCATCGTCGCCGCCCAGATCAGGGAAGACGCCAAAAACTTCGTCGCCTTTGTGCCCAATAAAAAAATTTCCTACACCTATGACGGGGAAAGCCGGACCATCTCCTCCTTCGGAGTGCCCCTGCCCCTGTCTTTGAGCGATCTGGCCCTGCTGCTGACCGGCTGTTACGGGGAGCTGTTCTCTCCGGGGGCTGTCCGTATGCCGCGCACCTACGCCCTGACCGCAAGGGGCGCGGAGTACGCTCTGGAAAAAACCAAGCTCGGAGGGATACTGGAACTCTCGGAAACCGGGCTGCCGCTCTCCTGGAGAGAAGACGCCGCGGGCTGGAGCATGGATATGGAATACGCCGAAGACGCACAGGCAATCCCGGAGCGCTTGCGCGTTTCACATCCGCGAGGCTATTCCGCCCTCGTCATCATCAGGGACATGGAAAGGGTATCCCCACCCTACGAATCCGGACAACTGGCCCTCCTGATCCCGGAAGGCACGGAAAACCGGGCGATTACACCGCGCTGACAGGAAAGGACAAATGCCGAACAAAACCGTATTCATCGCCTCCGATCACGCGGGCTACCCGCTCAAGCAGCAACTTTGCCGGGAACTCGGAAAACTGGGGTGGGAGATGGCGGATCTGGGAACCTACTCGGAAGAAAGCTGCGCCTATCCGGAGTTTGCGCACAAACTCTGCGCGAAAGTGCTCGAAAACGGGCACAAGGGCATTCTGATCTGCGGGACCGGCACGGGAATGAGCATGGCCGCGAACAGGCATTCCGGCATCAGGGCGGCGCTTTGCACGCACGAATTTCAGGCGAAAATCGCCCGCGCCCACAATGACGCCAACGTGCTCTGTCTGGCCGGACGCGTAACCTCTCCTCCCCTGGCGCTGGCCCTGTGCGAAGTGTTCCTCGAACAGGAATTCGAAGGCGGCAGACACGTCCGGCGGGTGGAACTCATCGAAATCTGAGGCGCCGGGGCCGGAGCGTGTCAACGTCAGGTATCGACACGCTCCGCAAGGATTTGCCTGCATATCCCTGCCGCGAGATTGCCGCCAGACGGGCCTGCTCCGCCGTCAAGCGGCAATCGCAAGCGTAAAATGCCCGATAGACGCCGAACCCCCGGCCGTGGCGGAACTATGGAGAACGCATGTATCTGTATAATACCCTGTCCCGCAAAAAAGAACCCTTCACCCCGGTGACGCCGGGCCGGGCGGGCATGTACGCCTGCGGCATCACCGCCTATGATTACTGTCACATCGGGCACGCCCGCTCCGCCGTGGTCTTTGACGTGCTGGCGCGCTATCTGGGACATCTCGGCCTTAAGGTCACCTTTGTCCGCAACTTTACGGACGTGGACGACAAAATCATAGCCAGGGCGCAACGCGAGGGCGCAAGCTGCGCGGAATTGTCCGAACGCTTCATCAAAGCCTTCCACGAGGACATGGACCGCCTGAACGTCCGCAAGGCGGACGTCGAACCAAGGGCAACCGGCTATATCGCGGAAATGGTCGATATCTGCGAAAGGCTCATCGGGAAGGGACACGCCTACCCTACCCCCTCCGGAGACGTGTACTTCCGCGTGCGATCTTTCCCCGAGTACGGGAAGCTCTCCGGGCGCAACCCGGACGAACTGCGCGCCGGGGCGCGAATCATGCCCGGAGAAGAGAAAGAAGACCCTTTGGACTTCGCCCTCTGGAAAAGTTCAAAACCAGGCGAGCCGTCCTGGCAAAGCCCCTGGGGACCGGGACGGCCGGGCTGGCATATCGAATGCTCGGCCATGAGCGGCAAACATCTGCCTCTGCCCTTGGACATCCACGGGGGCGGCCAGGACCTGATCTTCCCCCACCACGAAAACGAGATCGCCCAGACCGAGGCGGCTACAGGCAAACATTTCGCGCGGTTCTGGGTACACAACGGCTTCGTCCAGATCGATTCGGAGAAGATGTCAAAATCTCGGAACAATTTCAAAACAATACGCGATATTCTCCGGCACTTCCAGCCCGAGACGTTGCGCTTCTTTCTTCTGGCCCGCCACTATCGCAGTCCCGTGGACTTTACCCCCGAGGCAATGGACGAGGCGGAAAAAAATTTGAAGCGCATCTACGAAACGCTGAACCTCCTGCGGCACGCGCTTGCCGCGCCCCGGCCCAAAAGCGGCGCGCTTCCCGAAGACCTGGAGGCCGCCTTCGCCAAATGCGCCCAAGGTTTCGACGCGGCCCTGGACGACGACCTGAACACGGCCGCCGCCTTGGGACAGGTGAACAATCTCATGCATCTGGCCAACCGCGTCCTGGACGACAAGGGCTTGCGCAAAAACGCCGGCGTTTTGGAGCTCCTGCGCCGCATTTACGAACAGCGCCTCGTCTGGGGGGAGATCACCGGTCTGCTGCTCATGCCGCCGGACGAATTCCTGGCCGAACTCAGGGAACTGCGGGCGAAACGCCGGGGCGTCGATCCGGAAGAAGTGGAAGAACTTGTGCGCCGCCGCACCCTGGCGAGGCAAAACAAGGATTTCGCCGCCTCGGACGAACTGCGCGGCAAACTCTCCGAACTCGGGATAGAACTGCGGGATTCGGCCGAGGGAACTTCCTGGGACATCAGAACGGATTAAGCGATATGTTGCGGATACTGCGCGCCGCCGCCCGTACGCCGGCATTGGCCCTGCTCATCCTTACGGCGGCCTGCCCCCGGCCGGCCCTGGCCTGGGGCGCGTTCACTCTCAAGGACGAAAAAGAGCTGGGCGAAAAATTCAACGTGCTGATCCGTTCCCGCCTTCCGTTAGTGCAGGATACGGAAATAGTCGACTATGTTCAGGACATGGTGAACCGCCTGTCCGGAACCATGCCGAAACAACCCTTCCCCTTCACCGTCAGCGTGATCCGGCACAACGCGATCAACGCCTTCGCCTCTCCGGGCGGCTACATCTTCGTTTTTACCGGCCTCATCCTGGCCATGAGCCATGAAGCGGAAGCCGCCGGCGTCATCGCCCATGAAATGGCCCATGTGACCCAGCGCCATATCGCCTCGCGCATTGAAAACAGCCAGGTCATATCCCTTTTGTCTGTGCTCGGCATGCTCGCCGGGGCACTTATGGGCGGCTCGGCCCAGTCGGCGGCCATGGTCGGCTCCCTGGCCGCGGGGCAGGCGGCCATGCTCAATTACAGCCGGGCCGATGAACGGGAAGCGGACCAGGTGGGAATGAATTACCTGACCCAGGCCGGCTATCCCCCCGCGGGCATGGTCGGGGCCTTCCAGATTTTGAGCCGCAGACAATGGCTGCTGGGCGGGAACATCCCCTCCTACCTCTCCACGCACCCGGCGCTGTCGGAGCGGGTCAAGGATATGCAGGTGCGCGTCTCGCTCATGCCGGAGCAGGTCCGGAACCGCAAAAATGACGACGCCCGTTTTTTGCGCGTCCAGGCCCTGATCCGGGCGCGCTACAGCGACATAGAGCCGGCGCAGCGGGTTTTCGCAGGGCAGATGCAGGGCGCGACCCGCTGCATGGCCCTGATGGGCATGGGCATCCTCTGCTCCCGTCAGAACCGGGTAAAAGACGCCGCCGGGTATTTCAAATCCGCCCTGGCCTGCGACCCGAACGACGAGTTGATCGTGCGCGAGGCCGGGAGCTTCCACTACCTCAAAGGCGACAAGGCGCAGGGGGGAAATTTGCTGCGCCGGGCCGTCGGCATGAATCCGAACGACACCTACGCCCTCTACTATCACGCCCGCAACCTGAGGGAACAGGGCCGCACCGGCGAGGCCACGGAATACGCCCTGCGTCTGCTGCGCAAAGAGCCGGAAGACCGGGAACTGCACGAACTGCTGGCCCACCTCTACGGCGACGACAAAAAAATGTTCGAGGCCAACCTGCACATGGCCTATAGCGCCCTCTACGCCAATAACAAAAACCGCGTCAGGCAGTTTCACGAAAAATCCAAAAAGCTTGCGCACACCCCTCAGGAAAAACAGGCCCTCGAACGCTTCGAGCAGCGATACAAGGAACGCCGCGAGTTCTGGTAGTCTGCCAAAAAAAGGAATTTCCGGTGAAAATCGTCTTTCGGGGACAATTCCTCATAAGTGACTCACGGTTCATTCGCACCCTTTACAGGAATCCGGAAAAGGGATACTCTCAACCTAGATTAGTTGTCTAGCCAGGAGTTGTCTGTTATGCAAACCCAATGGTCCCTTCAAGATGCCAAGAACAAGTTCAGTCAGGTCGTCAACGCGGCTCAGGCGGGTACGCCGCAAGTCGTCACCAAGCGGGGAGTGCCGGTGGTTGTCGTTCTTTCCGCTGAATCGTATGATTCCATGATTCAACAGGAAAGACTCGGCGGAAGTTTTGCCTCTTTTCTGCTGTCCATGCCCACTTGCGACGATGTGGAGAAACAGTCCTCCGGTTTTCAGCTTCGTGAGGTTGACTGGTAATGTATCTGCTGGATACTGTTGTTCTTTCCGAACTGAGAAAAACGCAACGGAATGAAGGTGTCACCGCTTGGATTTCCGATAGGAAAGATGCTGAACTCTTTATCAGCGTCGTCAGTATCGGAGAAATCGTCAGAGGTATAGACCGTCAAACCAAAGTTGACATTGAGTTTGCCAATACTTTGCAACGATGGTTGGATAATTTATTACTCATTTACAATGACAGGATTTTGCCTGTCGATATACGTACAGCAAAACAATGGGGAATATTGAGCAACCGGATTGGAAATTCCGGTGCCGACATTCTGATGGCAGCCACGGCGCTTGAGCATAATTTGTCTGTCGTGACAAGAAATGAGCGCCATTTTGCTGATACCGGAATACGTATAATTAATCTTTGGACATAAAAATTTCAGAACGGCGAAATCTATAGACAGGCACCTCAAAATTCCGGTTTCAACCGTGCGCTTGGTAATAGTAAGGATGTCGAATAAGTCTGAGACGTTGTTTATTGAAGGGATTACCAATGAAGAAGGCCCCGAAAATTTCTCTTCGGAGCCTTTTCAAATTTAGCTGGTGGAGGTGAACGGGATTGAACCGATGACCTCTTGAATGCCATTCAAGCGCTCTCCCAACTGAGCTACACCCCCAGCTTATCCGTATTTCAATTCGCAGCCGGCTCCGTCCGCCGCAACCGCGCGAAAATCTGTTTGCCTTTTTTTCCTCAAACTGTCAAGGTATCAGGCGCATTAACTTTCCCCTCCCCGCAACATACGGATAATACGCTGGAACATATGCGCATCCTGGTGATAGACGACAACAGCCACAGTCTGCAAAGCCTCTGCCTGATTCTTAATGACCTGGGCCACGAACCCCTTGGCGTGGAGAACCCGCTTGAGGCATTAAGCCTTGCCCGCGCTGAATTTTTCCCGCTGATCATAACGGATATCCGGATGCCGGACCTGGACGGCCTGGAACTCCTCGCCCGCCTGAAAAGCGACGCCCGCACCTCCCTGTGCGACGTAGTGCTCATTACCGGGCACGGCGATATGGCCACGGCGGTGGACGCTTTGCGCAAAGGGGCCTACGATTACCTGAACAAGCCCATAAACGCCAGGGAACTGGCGGCGGTGGTGGACCGCTCGGCCGAACACCAGTCCTTGGTCATTGAAAACCGCGAACTGCGCGACAACATGGAACGCCAGGTGGCTGAAGCCGCCGCGGACCTTCGCAAGGACCTCGAAGAAGCCCGCCGCGCCCTGCGCGAAGTGGAAGGCGTGGGCATCGTTATCGCGGAATCCGCCGCCATGAGCCAGCTCCTGCGCGAAGCCCTGATCCTGCACTCCGAACCTTCCGTACCTGTGCTCATCGAAGGGGAAACCGGCACCGGCAAGGAAGTGATCTCCCGCTACATCCACAACGGCGACGGGGTGAACGAAACCCCTTTCCTGGGCATAAACTGCGCGGCAATCCCGCATGAACTGTTTGAAAGCGAACTCTTCGGGCACGAGGCCGGTGCCTTTACCGGCAGCCGCGCGGCCGGCGCGCCGGGCAAACTTGAACAGGCCGGCAAAGGCACGCTCTTCCTGGACGAGGTCGCGGAAATGCCGCTGAGTTTGCAGCCCAAACTGCTGCGCGTACTTGAAGAACGCAGCTTCTACAGGGTGGGCGGAGTGAAGAAACGCAGCTTCAGCGCCAGGGTCATTTGCGCGGGCAACCGCAACATGTCCAGAATGGTGGAAAACGGCTCCTTCCGCCGCGACCTCTATCACCGCCTGCGCGTGGGGCATCTTTATATCCCGCCGCTACGCGACCGCATCGAGGACATCCGGGCCCTGTCCGAGCATTTTCTGCTGCGCGAGGCAAGACGCAAGAAGAAAAATTTCAAGGGGTTCGCGTCTTCGACCTTGGAGGTGCTGCTGCACTATCCCTGGCCCGGCAACGTGCGCGAACTGGAAAACGCCATCGAGCGGGCGGTGCTGATGCATGACGGAGAGCTTTTGCTGCCGGCCCATATGAGCTTTCTCTATCAGACTCCGCTTGAGGCCTCGGAAGCGCCCTTTTTCTCGGACTACGCGGCGGAGAAAGCCTCCCCCGCGGAGACCCCCCCCAACTTTTCCGCAGGGGCCGGGAACAGGGAGGGCGGCCGGGAAGCGCGCTTTGATCTGCGCAACGGTATCATGGTAGATTTGCCGGATAAACCGATAAATCTGGACGATCTGATGGACGCGGTAGTGCGCGCGGCTCTGGAACGTTTTAACGGAAATAAAAGCAAAACCGCGGAATACTTGGGTATATCGCGCTTTGCCCTGCGCAGGCGGGTGCAGGCGATGGAGGATGCGGCGGCGCGGGACAGGTGACGCCTAAAAACAAAGGAACGGTCTTTGCCGTTCCTTTGCGCTGCCGATATCGCGGCGCATTTTGCAAGTGAGGCGCCGCCGGGTCGTTTCGGCAAAGCGGCGCGGGAACGCCGCTTTGCCCTGATATGCTGCGGCGTATCAGGAGGAGGATAATACGCCGCCGCTTGTTTGCATTCAACCTGTCCCAACGGGACGAAACACTTTAGCCCTAGCAACAAGCGTGCCACAGAAAATAGTAAGTATATACAAGGTAATATAAATTGCAGTGAGCGTTTTTTTGCACATCTTTTGCATATTTGTGCAAAATACGCGGGCGCGGCTTGCACAAACCCTGCCGCTTTGCACATCCGCGCAACGGCATCGGCCCGAGAGGGGAAGCGCGGTATCGGGCATGGAAAAACACTGGGGGGAAGCGGGCGCATGAACGAGGTTCCAGGCTGTTTCAAGGCTTATGACATTCGCGGCCGGGTGCCTGGCGAGCTGAACCCGGAACTGGCCCGGCGCATCGGCCTGGCCTTTGCCGCGGAGTTTGCGCCGGGGACGGTGTGCGTCGGCCATGACGCGCGTCTCTCAAGCCCGGACCTGGCGCTTGCCCTGCAGGACGGACTCTGCCATGGCGGCGTGGACTGCGTGGACATAGGCCTGTGCGGCACCGAGGAGGTCTACCATGCCACCTTCAGCCAGGGTTTCGGCGGCGGGATCATGGTCACGGCCAGCCACAACCCGGCGGATTGGAACGGCATGAAGCTTGTGCGCGGGCAAGCGATCCCGATTAGCGGGGACAGCGGCCTACCGGCGCTGCGCGAGCGCGTCGCGCGCGGCGGGTCGCCCGGGGCCGGGCGGCGGGGGCGCAGGCGCGAGGACTCGTTCAGGGCCGAATATGCCGCACTGCTTCGTTCCCTTGCGGGCGCGGACGAGGGAGCTACGCTGCCCCCTTTGCGGATCGTGGCCAACATCGGCAACGGCAGCGCCTGGCCGGCCTTGCGCGCGATTTCCGCCGGACTTCCCGGAACCGTCATCCCGCTGCACGAGCGCCCGGACGGAAGCTTTCCCAACGGGGTGCCCAATCCGTTGCTGCCGGAGAACCGGGAGGCCACCTCCGCTGCGGTGCGCGCGCACAAGGCAGACCTCGGCCTGGCGTTTGACGGCGATTTTGACCGCTGCTTTTTCTTCGATGAAACAGGCGCTTTTGTGGAAAGCTATTATCTGGTCGGCCTGCTGGCCGCGGATTTGCTCTCCGACCATCCGGGCGAGCGCATCCTGCACGATCCGCGGCTTGTCTGGAACACCCGCGAGGTGGTGGAGGGGGCCGGAGGAACGGCGATTGAGGGCAAAACCGGCCATGCTTTCATGAAAGAGCGGATGCGCGCCGAAAATATCCTCTACGGGGGAGAGATGAGCGGGCACCACTATTTCAGGGATTTTTGCTGGTGCGACAGCGGCATGCTGGCCTGGCTGACGCTCTGGAGGCTTCTCGGCCGGAGCGGGAAGTCCTTGGGCGCGCTTTTGGCCGGGCGGATACGGCGTTACCCGATCAGCGGCGAGATAAACAGGAGCGTGAGCGATGTCGCGGCCGTTCTGCAAAAGGTCGAAAGGCTCCATGCCTCCCGCGCCCTGTCCGTATCTTACATAGACGGACTGAGCATGGACCTGGGAGACTGGCGCTTCAACCTGCGCGCCTCGAACACCGAGCCTCTGTTGCGTCTCAACGTGGAGAGCAGGGGGGACCCGGAACTCATGGCGGCTAAACGGGACGAACTGCTGGCCCTTGTGGTTTGACGCCGCGCCGCCTTCAACAATGGTCCGATTCGGATCCCGGACAAAATGCCGGCCATCGCCTCAGCCCGGCAATGGATGGAGATTGCCGGTCATGGGGGCTGATTGGCATGATGCGGGTCAGTACGCGGAATAGCTGTGCATTCTCCCCAGCACCAGTTCGACGTAGCGGCGGGTTTCGTTGTTCGGCATGCGCGTGGTGAGGTGGGTGTAAAGCTGTTCCGGGCTCAGGGAATTTATGCGCTCCACGGCGCTTTTGTCGTCTGTGGAATCAAAAAGGCGCAGCACCGCCTTCGGTCCTCCGTTGTAGGCCGCGATAACGCAGATCTGGCGCGAGAAGGAGTTGTGCACCCCGCCGAAATAGCGACGGCCGAGCAGATGCAGATAGGCCGTCCCGTAGCTGATATTTTTTTCGGGGCTCATGAGGATGTCCAGACCGGGCGCGCCCGAAAAACCCGTGAGATAGCGGTGCGCTTCATAGCCGGCGCTGTCCGGGACGATCTGCATGAGGCCCACTGCCCTGTTCCGGCTTACGGCCAACGGGTTGAAGTGGCTTTCCGTGTGCATTACCGCAAGCACCATGGCCGGACTCAGATTGTATTTTTCCGCGTAATGGCTGACGGCATTTTTATAGAACCGCGCCGCCGCCATCCCCCCCGTCCCGCTGCCGGAAGGACGAAAACCGCGCACCAGGAGTCGCAGAAGGCCGTCCCGGCCCCGATCCGGGGCGCAGGCCAGAATATCGCCCTCCGCCAAAGTTTCCGGCGTCCTGCGCCAGCGCAGGGGAAATCCCTCCCTGTCCCATTCTTCTCCGTATAGAGCCGGGAGAAGGGTTTGCGGGCCAAAGTCCCGCGCCTCGGCAAAATAGTTAGCCTGCAGGGGATCGGGAAGATCCGGGGCAAGGGCGGCGGCGGATTGCCCGAGCGGGACAATCTCGGCCGTCCTCCCGTCCAGAAAGCGGAAAACTACCCGGTCCTTTGCAAAGCGCAGGGATGTCCCCGACCTTTCCTCAGGGAGAAAATCTTCTTCCGCACGGTGAAGCGCAGCCTCCGGCCGCTTTGGAAATTGCCCGCGCCCGTCCGGCGGGACGTTCTCCACGACAAAGCGGAGCGGGCGCAAAGCGGGCAAGGCCTCGGAGGTCCGGGCCGACGGCTCGTCCGGGGCGTTCAGGCTGACGGGCTGACGGATATGGGATGGCGGGGAGACGGGAGCATGCGCCGGTTGCGCGCGGCAGACGAGCATCCCCGCGCAGAAAGCCGCCAGGGCCAGGAAGGAATAAAGCGCAGCCGCCCTTCTTGCGGAAAATATGGCCTTTCCCCGGGTCGCGCGGGCCGGAGGTCCGTCGGAATTCTGGCGATCGTTTCGCATGGCGTTTCGCTGCTTAAAACGGTTTGACGTTGAAGCGTGGCAGCTCGACTTTTCAAAGTTGAACCGCTCCAGTACGCTGTGACACTTAAAAATGCGGATCAAGCGGCGTATCAGCCGCCGGAGCAACACCACGTTTTTTGCTTTGCGATCTTGTCGCTAAAACGGAGCGGATGCGTAGTTTTAAGCGGTACACGGCACTAGTGATGCAAGATGCGTTCCTATGCCTGTTTTTTTTCGTCGGACAGGGCGTCTTTGATCTCGTCCCGGCAGCGGCGGTAGAGGGCTATGCCGATGGCCGTGGAAACGATGAAGAGCAGAGCGGCAAGACCCACGCGCCACAGGAGGTCCACGCGCAACCCGCTGCCGAGCAGGGCGAAAATCAGCGTCTGGGGCGCATAGCCCAGTATGGAGCCGGCAATGAAGGGGGGGGCGGGGATGGACGTCACTCCGGCGATCATGTTGGTCAGGGCGTTGTTGCCGATGGGGAGACAGCGTACGGCCACCGTCGTGGCGAAAGGACTGCGGGAGAGAAACCTGTCCAGAGGGCGGATTTTTTCTCCGAACCGCTTGAGCAGGGCGGGACGGGCCAGCAGGCGGGCGTAGAAGAACCCGGCGGCGCAGCCGAAGCCCAGGCCGGCCAGGGTGAGCCCGGTGCCGTCGAGAACGCCGAAGGCGTAGCCTCCCAGCGCGGCCAGGGCCTGGCGGGGAAAGCCCAGAGGCGAGAGAAGAGTGACCAGGGCGACGTATATGGCGGCGCCGCCGCTGTGCTTCAGGTATGTGTCCGCAAAGGCCGGGTCGAGCACTTCGCTGATGTTCAGAAGATGGACGAGAAGCGAGGCCCCGGCCAGGATGAGGAAGAAGACTCCGATTTTCAAAATTGGGGAGGTCATGGAATTTGCTTTGCCGTCTTTCCGCTTGGGGCGTTTTACGCTTGAGATTCCCGCCTGACGGCGAAGCAGGTCGCCTCGCGGCAACCTCATTGGACTGCTCTAGCCGCGTTCGCGGATCTTGCACCCGTAGATATTGCGCTTCTGCATCCAGCGCACGGCCAGGAGGTCGTGGAGGCCGGAAAAGGCCCGATCCCAGACCCCGTATTTGGAAAGGCCGCGCACGCGCGGGCGGTGATTGACCGGGGACTCCGCCACCTTCGCCCCCAGAAGCTTCATGAGCGTGGGCAGAAAACGGTGCATGCCCCTGAACGCGGGCAGCCTGCGGGCCATCGAGGCGCGCATGACCTTGAGGGAGCAGCCGGTGTCGCTGACGTCCTCGGAGGTAAGACGGTTGCGCACGGCATTGGCGAACCTGGAAGATATTTTCTTGACGACGGAATCCTGACGGCGTCTGCGCACTCCGATGACCATATCGTTGTCCCGTCCGAAAAGATCGAGAAGGCGCGGAATATCGGCCGGATCGTTCTGGAGATCCGCGTCCAGTGTGACCAGGATCGCCCCTGCGGCTTCCGTGAAGCCGGTAAAAAGGGCGGCGGACTGTCCGCTGTTTTCGGCAAGGGCCAGGTAGCGCAGGCGCTTGTCCGCGGCGGCTTCGGCCTTGATCCGAGCGAGGCTTTGGTCGCCGCTGCCGTCGTCCACGAAGATCAGCTCCCAGGGGCGGGGCTGCCGCGCCATGGCCGCCTTGATCTCCGCCGTGAGAGGGGCGATATTGCCTTCCTCGTTATAGACCGGCACGATCAGGCTGACCTCCGCCCCATCCGGGGCCTTGGCGCCCGTTGCGCGGTGTTCACCGGTATTTTCCTGCATGCCGCGCATATATCGGAAACCTCCCGTCTTGTAAACAAAAGCCGGCAAGCGCGTTTCGCCCGCGCTTCCCGCGTCCGCCGCTCTTGACCGGGGCGCGCCAAGAGATTAAAAGGGTTGCCGAAATGAACCATGCAAGCAAAAGCGCCTGCGGCGCAACCAGAAACAGATGCAGCGCGGAACTGGGGTTTTTCGGTTCCGCGCTGCCGCACGAACTTGTCCGCGACTTCGGCACTCCCCTTTATGTCTACAATGAAAGCGTGCTGCGCGAGCGTTGCCGGGAACTGAAGGGGCTCTCCGAGGACCCCGGTTTCCGGGTCTGCTACTCCACCAAAGCCAACGGCAATCCGCATCTTTTGCGCATAATCCGCGAAGAGGGCCTGATCGCCGACGCCATGAGTCCGGGCGAACTTGCCCTGCTGAAGCGCGCCGGCTTTCGCAAGGAAGAGATCTGCTACGTCTGCAACAACGTGGACGCTGCGGAACTCGCCCTGGCCAACGCCCAAGCGGACCATGTCAGCGTGGATTCGGTGTCGCAGGTCGAAAGTTTCGGCCGCGTGAACCCGGGCGGACGGGTCATGGCCCGCGTAAACCCCGGCATCGGGGCCGGGCATAGTTCCAAGGTCATAACCGCCGGAAAAAAAACAAAATTCGGCATTCCCCCGGAAGATTTCGGCGCGTTGCGCGCAGCCCTGGATGCATACGGCCTCAAGCTCATTGGGCTGAATCAGCACGTAGGCTCCCTGTTTATGGACCCCAAACCATATCTTGACGCCGCGCGCTGGCTCCTCAAAACCGCCGCATCCTTCCCCGGCCTTGAAATCATCGACTTCGGCGGCGGCTTCGGCGTTCCCTACCGCAAGTACGACATGGAAAAGCGCCTGGATCTCGCGGAGTTCGGTCTCAGGTTCGGGGCGCTGATCAGCGCTTTCCGGGCAAAGCAGGGGTTTTCCGGAATATTCATCATTGAGCCCGGCCGCTACATAGCCGCCGAATGCTCCATACTCCTGGGCACGGTTACGGCCGTGAAAAATAACGGAGGGGTCCGCTATGTCGGAACGGACCTGGGGTTCAACGTGCTGGCCCGCCCCATGATCTACGATTCCTTCCACGACCTGGAGGTTTATCCCGGAAACGACAAGCCGCGCGCCCTGACGCTCCAGACCGTGGTCGGCAATATCTGCGAAACCGGCGACGTGCTGGCCAGGGACCGGCAGATCCCCGAACTGGTCGAGGGCGACATTGTCGGGGTACTCGACGCCGGGGCCTACGGGCAGGCCATGAGCTCCAACTATAACCAGCGTCTGCGCCCGGCCGAAGCGCTGATTCGCCCGGACGGGTCTTGTTCGCTCATCCGGCGCAGAGACACGATTGAAGACCTGCTTGCCGTTTATCCGGAATAATCCTGCCGCCGGGGAACCGCCCGGCGCAAATTCCCCCGCAGTGCCGTGAACCCCGCCCGAAACAAGCCGGAAGCCGATTTTTTGCGGCAAAGCTATTTTTATGATTTGCCGCCGGAGCGCATAGCGCAAACCCCCTCTCCCGGCCGCGCCGACGCGCGGCTCATGGTTCTGGACAGGGCGGACGGGAAGACGCATTGCGGTTTTTTTTCCGACGTTCTCCGGCATCTCCCGGAAAACTGCCTGGTGGTGGCCAACAATACGCGCGTGATCAAAGCCCGGCTGTCCGGAAAACGCCCCTTGGGGGGGCGCGTGGATCTGCTGCTCTCCCCTCCTCTGGAAAAGCTGCGAAGCCCGTCGTCCGCCGCCGGGGAAGACAGCGCCGAATGCGAAGTTCTGCTGCGTCCTGCGAAAAAGCAGCGTCCGGGCGATGTGATAAGCTTTGCACCCGGCTTTTACGCGCGTTTTCTGGAGCATCTCGGACAGGGAAGAGGGCGCGTCCGCCTTTTTTGGAAAGGGGATCTGACAGAGGTTCTGGAAAAGTACGGCCGCACCCCCCTGCCGCCCTATATAAGGCGCGTCCCCGCGCCGGACGCGCCGGACGCGCCGGACGCGGCGGGCGCGGCGGACGCGGCGGACGCCGAACGCTACCAAACCGTCTATGCCCGCGCGGACAAGGCCGGGGCCGTGGCCGCTCCCACCGCGGGGCTGCATTTTACCCGTGAACTGCGCGAGGCCCTCGCGTCCTCCGGACGGGAATGGGCTGAGCTTACGCTTTACGTGGGTTACGGCACCTTCACCCCGGTGCGCTGCGCGGATATACGCGCGCATGCCCTGCACCCGGAATACGCGCAGTTGCCGGAGGAAACCGCCAGGGCGCTCGCAAGGGCCAAGAATGAGGGCCGTCCGGTCATAGCCCTGGGCACCACTTCGGCCCGCGCCCTGGAGGGTATCTTCCTCGCGCAAAACCCGGAACTGGCCGGGCCGGAACGGGTTGAGACCGGAACATCCGCCCCGGCCGGGGAGAATGGCGCGGCCGGGTTCGCTCCGGGACAGCCCGGCATCGAACCCGCTTGTTCCGCCGGGAGTCTTCCCCGCTTCGCGCCCTTTGCCGGGCGGGTGGATGTTTTTCTTTATCCGGGGCGGCCTTTCCGGGTGATCGACGGGTTGATCACCAACTTCCACCTGCCGGAATCCTCGTTGCTCATGCTCGTTTGCGCCTTCGCGGGCCGGGAGCGCGTACTTGCGGCCTACCGCGAGGCCGTCCGCCTCGGATTCAGATTTTTTTCCTACGGCGACGCCATGTTGATTCTATAGGGCGGCTTATGCATCTTTAATGTCAAATCGCTCCAAGCGGACCGTCGGCGGGAATATGGCGGCCAAGGCGGCAATGATGGAGCCAGCGGAGATTCCCGTTGCCTGGTGAATTGAACCCTGTTAAAAGGGCGGGGAGGAGCATGGTCCGCAGGCCCACAATCAGCCCGGGTGCCGTGTCATCCGCAGAATGCGCGACATTGCCGCGTTGTAGCGCCTGACTACGTTGTAACGCCTGATAGCGAAAACAATCTCATCGATACGAGGAACCCTTATGCCGACAGTCAGCACAACCTATCTCGGAGATCTGCACGTCGAATGCGTGCACGAGCGCAGCGGGGCGCGTTTCGTCACGGACGCCCCGGTGGACAACAACGGCAAGGGGGAAGCGTTTTCCCCCTCGGATCTTGCGGCGGCGGCGCTCGCGAGCTGCCAGTTGACGATCATGGGCATCTACGCGAACAGCAGAGACCTGGATATCTCCGGAGCCAAGGTGGACGTGGAAAAAACCATGAGCGCCAATCCGCGCCGCATCGGCGCCTTTGACGTGACCGTCACCATGCCGGACAAGGACTACACGGAAAAAGACAAAAAAGGCCTGGAAGCCGCCGCCCGCTCCTGCCCGGTCATGCAATCCCTGCACCCGGACACGAAAAAAAACCTGACCTTTGTCTGGACGCGTTGAAGGCTCTCCGGACGCGGCGATCCCTCCTTGCCGCCAAAGCCGCCGGAGTCGGTTCGGGCATGGCTTCCCGTCAGGCTGCCTTCCGCCGGGATGCATGTCAGAGCATTTAGGGAAGGGCTGATTAATTGGGGTTCCGCCCCAAACCCCGCCGGGGGAGCGTCAGCCGTAGGCGAGGTTTCGAGCCGTACGGATGACGACAGCAGCGATAATGATTTCCCCCGGACCCCCTCGATAATAACTCATTGAAATATCTATTGACAGCACAGAGGGCAAAGCCATCTCAAAAATAAATCAGTGCTTCATTAGAGCATTTTACGCTTGAGATGCGATCCTGGCGGCAAATTGGCGCCGGACCCGAAACGCGCTGAAGAGATCCGCGTTTCTGCCGAAAAGAATCCGTAGCCCGACAACACAGCGCCCGATGCGTCCGCAGGGGGCGCGTCCGACAGGATCAGGTTCCATGCGTTTTGAATATTTCGTAGCCCGCCGCTATCTTTTCGCCCGCCGGGGCCAGGCCTTCATCTCCGTCATTTCCTGGATCTCTGTGGCGGGGGTGGCGCTGGGCGTGGCCTCCCTCATCGTGGTCATGGGGGTGATGAACGGGTTCACCACGGACCTGCGGGACAAGATCATCGGCATGGCCGCCCATGCGGTCATCTACAGCGGGGGAAAATTCGAGGAAGACCCGGAGATGGCGGAACGCCTGGCCTCGGTTCCGGGCGTTACGGGCGTCACCGCCTTCATCCATTCCGGGGTGCTGCTTTCCAGCCGTTCCGGCGGTTCCGGGGTCTACCTGCGGGGCGTGGACCCGAAAAGCGCGGGCAAGGTGCTGGGGGGACTGAAAAAGATGACGCAGGGACAGGTCGAGGACCTGGACAGCCCCGAGGGACTGCCCGGCATCATCATCGGAGAGGCCCTGGCGGAAAAGCTGGGGGTCTGGCCCGGCGCGCGCGTCAACGTCATGTCCCCCACCGGACAGCAAAGCGCGGCCGGGTTCACCCCGCTCATAAAACCCTTCCGCGTGGCCGGTCTCTTCCGGATCGGACTCGCCGACTACGACAGCGCCTTCGCCTTCGTAAACCTGCAAAACGCCAGAGACGTCCTCGGCAGGCCGGGAAAATTCATCTCCGGCATAGAAGTGGCCGTCGAGGACGTCTACAATGTCGCGCCGGTGCTGGAAAAGGCCCTGGCCATCCTCGGCGACCCGCAGCTCTACTTCCGCACCTGGCAGGAAATGAACGCCAACCTCTTCGCGGCCCTGAAACTGGAAAAATCGGCCATGGCCGTGATCCTGGTCCTGGTGATCCTTGTGGGCTCCTTTTCCATAGTCACCGCCCTGGTCATGCTGGTCATGGAAAAGAAACGGGACATAGCCGTGCTCATGTCCATGGGAGCCACAAAAGCCATGATACGCGGCATTTTCCGGGTACAGGGGCTGATTATCGGATTTGTGGGCACCGGCCTCGGTTTTTTTCTTGGACTTTCGCTCTGTTATCTGTTAAGGCAGTACAAATTCATTGAATTGCCCAAGGGAGTGTACTCTCTGGACTATCTTCCGGTGCTGTTGCACTGGCCGGACGTGGTCCTGACCGGAGTCTGCTCCATGTTGCTCTGCCTTGCGGCCACGATTTACCCGGCTGTCCAGGCGGCGGGCCTTGAACCCGCCGAAGCGCTGAGGCACGAATGAATCCTTTTCCGGAACCGAAAAACTCCCGGCCGCCCCTTTATTCCCTGCGCGACCTGGAGAAGGAATTCGACGGGCCGGGAGAAAAAGTCCGGGTTTTGCAGGGAGTGAGCGCAGACATACAAATAGGGGAAAGCGTGGCCGTGGTCGGGGCCTCCGGGTCCGGCAAATCCACGCTCCTGCATATTCTCGGCACGCTGGCGAAACCCGGCGGGGGAGAAATTTTCTTCTGCGGCGAGAACCTGCGGACCCTTGACGCGGACGGGGCGGCCCGTCTGCGCAATGAAAAAATAGGTTTTGTGTTTCAGTTCCACCACCTGTTGCCTGAATTCACCGCCTTGGAGAACGTGGCCATGCAGGCCATAATCGGCGGGACGGCGCGCAGCGCCGCCATGAAAAAGGCAAAAAAGGCGCTGGAACAGGTAGGGCTCGCAAACCGGGCCGATTTCAACGTCGGACTGCTTTCCGGCGGGGAACGCCAGAGAACCGCGATAGCGCGGGCTCTGGTGCAAAAGCCCGTAGTGCTCCTGGCCGACGAGCCCACGGGCGATCTTGATGAAAAAAACGGCGGAATGGTGGCGGATCTGTTGATGCAGCTTAACGCCGAACAGGAAATGTCCATGATTGTAGTTACGCACAATCCGGAGCTGGCGGGCCGCATGGCCAGACGCTTCGAACTAAAGTCCGGAGAACTGTATGAACAATAGAGCGAGGAGAAATCCGCCGCTTGCGGCCGGGACGGTTCTGGCGGCGCTTCTTGTTTGTCTTACGCTGTTCGTCCCCGAAGCCCTGTCCGCGCCGGCCAGGGCGAAGAGGAGCGGACGGAGCGCGCAAAACGTCCTGGTGCTGCCCTTCAACTTCCACCAGCAGGGCGAAGACGCCGCAACCGAGGCGAATTTTCCGCGTATGCTGACGGAACGCCTCGCGGCAGCCGGCCTCGCGGTGGTGCCGCACGAGCGCATGACCGCGCTTTTGCGCTCCCGGCGCGCAAGTTCTCTGGACCTTTCCACCGTGCGCTCCCTGGCCTCGTCCGCCGGCGCCTCCTACGCCGTCTACGGGACCGTCAACCGCTCGGACGCCGCCTTGAGCATCGACGCGCGCCTGGTCGGCGCCGCTTCCGCCTCCCAGCCCGTTCCCGTGTTCGTGGAACAACGCGGACGCGGCAACCTGGCCCCCGCGCTCGACCAACTGGTCTCCGCCCTGATCGCGGAATTTCCCAAGCCAAGCGTCCCCGACCGGGCGGGCGCGCCGTCCGTCTCCGGGTCCGCCATCGCCGGGGTGGAAGTGCGGGGACTCAAAGTGCTTGACCCGGACGTGATCCTGATGCGCGTGTCCTCCCGCAAAGGAGACAGCCCCGACCCCGCGCTCCTCGACCAGGAAGTCAAACAGATCTGGGATATGGGCTATTTCAACGACGTGCAGATCAAACTCGAACCGCGCGCCGACGGCCTGTGGCTCGTATATGCGGTCACGGAAAAACCCCGCCTGGAAGTCATAAATTTCGAGGGGAACAAGGAACTGGACGACGACGACCTGATAGCCGTGATGGGCAGCAAAACCGGGTCGATCCTCAATGAACGGATGCTCGCGGACGATATCCAGAAAATACTCGAAGCCTACCGCAAGGACGGATACTACCTGGCCACGGTGGAACAGCGCACGGAGGCGCGCCCCACCGGCGGCGTCATCCTTACCCTCACCGTCAACGAAGGAAAGAAACTCTACATAAGCGACGTGCGCTTGGAGGGCTGCTCCCAGATATCCGAAGGCGACGTCAAAGACCAGCTCCTGCTCTCCGAGCGCACCATAATTTCCTGGATAACGGGCACCGGGGTGCTGAAAGAGGAGTTAATCGAACGCGATTCCGCGGCCATAGCCGCCTATTATCTGGATAACGGCTTTATGGACGTGACCGTGGCGGCGCCGAAGATCGAATACACGGAAAACGGCATAATCATCACCTTCCCCATTCACGAAGGTCCCCGCTACGCCTTGGGGGACATCACCTTCGCCGGAGACCTGATCGACACCGAGGACCGCCTGAAACAGGAGGTGGAACTGGACGAACTGGCCGCCTCCGGAGGGCACTTCAACCTGTCCCTCATGCAGAAGGACGCGAAAAAGCTGACTGATTTCTACTCGGATTACGGATACGCCTTCGCGGAAATCACGCCTACCCCGCAGAAACGCGGTGACGGCTCCGAGGTCGTGGACATAATTTTCAACATAGGCAAAAAACGCAAGTATCATATCCGTCAGGTCACGACGGAAGGCAACGTCAAGACCCGCGACAACGTCATCCTGCGCGAAATGCGCCTCACGGACGGCGAGCAGTTCAGAGGCGACAGAATGCGCCGCAGCGTCGAACGCCTGAACAAGCTCGGCTATTTCGAGGTGGCTGAGACCGAACTCGTCCAGACGGGGAACGAAGACGAAGTGGACGTCAAGGTCAAGATCAAGGAGAAGCCTACCGGCGCGCTCATGGCGGGCGTGGGCTATTCGACCTTTTCCAGGGTCGGCGTGGTCGGCACGATCATGGAGCGCAACCTCTGGGGCAAAGGCTACAACATCTCGTTGCAGTCGGCCTTTTCCTCGCGGCGCAGCGCCTACACCTTCAATTTCACCAATCCGCGCCTCAACGACACCAACCTGAGCGTGGCCGTGGACCTCTACCACTGGCGCGACGACTACATTGACTTCCTCAAACGCACCACCGGCGGAGTCGTGCGCTTCTCCTACCCGATCGGCGAATATACCTCCGTGGGCTTGGGATATCGCCTTGACCAGTACGAGATATACGACACGAACGACTACGCCGCCCAAATCATCCGGGATTACGCGAACGGAACGCGCTACACCAGCGTGGCCATAGCCCGCCTGATCCGCGACACCACCAACCGGGAACACCCGACCTCCGGCAACATAGACATGATCGGCGTCGACTACGGCGGCGGGGTTCTGGGCGGCAGCGACGCCTTTGTCACAGTCACGGCCGAGCACCAGACCTACTATGAACTCTGGAAAGACCACGTTCTGCACGGCCGCATAAAAGGTTCGGCCATATTCCACAACGGCAAAAGCGAAGTGCCGGTCTTCGAGCGCTTCTGGATGGGCGGCATGAACAGCGTGCGCGGTTACGACAGCGAAGACATAGTCCCGCGCGACCCGCAGACCGACGACCGCATCGGCGGCACGCGCATGGCCTTCATGAACCTGGAGTACATCTATACGCTGAGCAACGAAGTCGGCCTCTATCTGGTCCCCTTCTATGACATGGGCTTCAACCTGGACGCGGACCGCTCGTACAGGTTGAACGACGAACTGCTGAAATCCGCAGGTCTTGAACTGCGCTGGCGCTCCCCCATGGGCGATCTGCGCTTTTCCTACGGCATTCCCTTCGACGAGGACCGGCGCGGACATAAAAACAGCGGGCGCTTCGAGTTTTCCATGGGCCAGATATTCTGACAGGGACGAAGAAACAAGGGACCATGCGCGCCGTTTCGCTTTTCCTTCTCGTCACGGCCCTGACGTTTTGCATCGCCGCCGCGCCCGCGCAGGCCGCGCAAACGACATCCTCCCGGCAAACGGGGCAAAGCGCAAAAAAGACCCCGGAGCGGAAAAAAACCGCTCAGGGGACGCAAAAAAGCTCCGGCAAAGCCCGAACGACCCGGAAGCAGAACGCGCAAAAACCCCGGCAAGGACAAAAGGCCCAGTCCCCCGCAAACGCCGACGCCCTTCTGGAACAACTGGGACTTACCGTAAAGACGATCATGATCGACGCCGGGCACGGAGGCAGGGATCCGGGCGCGCAGGCCTTCGGCATCACGGAAAAGGACTTTACCCTGGCGCTGGCCGCCCGGCTCGGGGAGACCCTGCGCAAAAGGGGCTTCCGCATCATCTACACGCGCACGGACAACAGATACGTGGGTCTGCAGGAGCGGCCGGACGCGGCCAACGCCAAAAAGGCCGACCTCTTCATCTCGGTTCACGCCAACTCCAATCCCAACCCGGCCCACAAGGGGCTTGAGACCTATTATCTCGCCGAGACCAAAAGCCACGACGCCCTGACCGTCGCAGCGAGGGAAAACGGCGTGGCCCCGCAGGAGATCAGCGACCTCCAGTTTATTCTCACGGATCTGCTGCTCAGCTCGAAAGTCAAGGAATCGCGGCACCTGGCCGAATGCGTGCAAAGCGGCATGCTGGCCGCACTGCGCAAGGCCGGAACGTCCACACCGGACAACGGGGTGCGCGGCGCCCCGTTCCGCGTCCTGATGGGGGCGCGTATGCCGGCCATATTGGCGGAATTCGGCTACATAAGCAACAAGGAGGAGGCGGCCAACCTCAAGAAGGACGGCTACCTGCAAAAGCTCTGCGATGGCTTGGCCAACGGCATTGTGAAATACAAGCAGGACCTTGCGGCCCAGACCCCCGGATAGGGAAAGCGGGCGAGTCCGCCGGAACGAGTATCCTCGGCATTGTTCGGCTTCATTTCAAAATCTCCCAATGTCCGCCCTTTTTCGGGCCGATGTGCCGCAAGCGGCCTTCCGCGCGCAAATTTTTGGCAACGAGTTCAATGGCGGCGACACTCTTCCCCAGCGCTGAGGCGGCTGCGGATAAAGAAAGGGCAGGTTGCTCGCGCAAAAGTTCCAAGAGTCGATCCGGCGTTTTTACCTCAGTTTCTACCCTAGTTTCTACCCTAGTTTCTACCCTAGTTTCTACCCTAGTTTCTGATGGAGTTTTTTCCCTCGCTTCCTGTTCTGAGCCGGCCATAAGTTGTAAGTATTCGTCAGAAAAGGGAAATTCCGTCCACAATCCATTCCCGTCAAAACGTAGATGCGGCGCGGGCGTTCCGGCTTCCCGGCAGGCGGCAAAAATGCGCTCAATGCCCCGTCCCCACGCCTCAATTTCCCCGGCGCGGAAAAAGACGTTGGCGATGTCGGGATTGAAGGGCTGCGACGTATGCGGGGCAAGCAGTGTGTCCGCCGTCCAGCCTTCCGGCAGGGTGGCCGGATTCCACAGCATCAGTTTTTGGTCATAGACCCGGATTTGGATTGGCGCTGGCGTCATGTAATCGCGGTGGATCAGGGCGTTGAGCAGGGCTTCGCGCAAGGCCGGACGCGGCACGGGGTAGCGCTCCACGCGCACAATATCCTCATAGCGGATGGATGCCTTGAGGTACTTGAAAAACAGGATTTCCAGAATTTTTTGCGCTTGCGTGAAGAGATCTCCGTTCACTTCGTCATGGTAGACAATTTCCGACTCCGATTGGAAAAAGCCGATTTTGACAAAAGCGCCGGTAACAAAGCGCAAGGGATCGGGGTGGAAGAGCAGGGCCGCCGCCCGTTTGAGGTAACGGCCTTCCGTGAGCTTGAGCTTGTCCAGAAGTCCGGCATCCGGTTCGGCAAGGGCCGAGGCATCCAGGCGCCCGCTTGTCCGGGCGAGAGCGCGGAACTGCGCCAGTGCCTGGGGTGAGAGGTCTTCCGCATCGAGTCCGGGCAGGGGGGAACCGTCCCAGGTGCGCCCGTAGCGACGCAACAGAAAACGGTCCAGGGCCGCGCCCTTGAGTTCCTGCAAGGTGCTGCCGCTACGCTGGTAGTAGCGGCCACGGTAGCTGATGGGGTTTGGGTAGGCGGGAACGACAATTTCCAGATATCCCTTGCCGTCCTCCTCGCGCAGATTCACCTCGGCCATGATGCCCAGCAGATCCCGGAGCTTGTTGGGTAGTTCATCCAGCAAAAGCCGCGTCTCCGGCAGACCGACGAGCTTGCCTTTGTCATCCCGGCCAACGACCAGCGTACCGCCTTCGGCATTGGCGAAGCCGCAGACCCACTTCAAGTGGTCGTCACGCCAGGAGGATTTCCATTCGAGGGTTTGGGATTCATTCATGGCTACACGGATAGGATTTGTCTATCTTTCTGTCAACTTAATTTGCTATAGACACCGCCATGGAGCAGGCGGGTATCCGATAATTTTCTTGGCGGGCAGTACAAAATTTGAACCTGTGGCCTCCGCCGTGTGAAAAGGCCCGCGCGGAGCTTCGTCCGGCCTCGTCTCCCTCCGCTTGATTCGGCAGCGCAAACCCCTCTTGCCTGAAGGCGAAAGACAGGGTATTGTCCAGAGGTGCGCAGCATGACCCCAACTCCATGTCCTCCGATGCGGAGGCGCCGCGGAGCATGAAAGTCTTTCCGCTACTTCCGTTCCTGGCGGTGTTCCTGCTTTCGGCCTGCGCCCTGCACAAGGGCGACGGCCCGGACAAATACCAGGCTGACCTCCCGGAAATGATGGATTCCTATACGCCGCGCGACGACGGACGCCCGCTTTCCCCCTCCGAACTCGAAGCCTTCAAGACAATCAGCGACCTGGACCGCAAGATAAGCCCCGAAGACGCCCAGGTGGTGGAACTGCACTTCAAATTTTTCGTCCATGAAAACCGCAGGCTCGTGGAACGGTATATCAGCCGCGGCGCCCGTTTTCTGCCCTATGTGCGCAAGATTTTCGCCTCCCGCGGCATTCCCGAGGACCTGGCCTACCTTTTTCTGGTGGAGAGCGCGGGCAACCCCAACGCCTATTCGCGGGCCGGGGCCGTGGGACTTTGGCAGTTCATCCCCATGACCGGGCGCAAATACGGCCTGACCCAGAACGCATGGCTGGACGAACGCAGAGACCCCTATAAATCCACTTACTCGGCCTCTGATTATCTGCTCAAACTTTACAACGACTTCGAAGACTGGCCTCTGGCCGCAGCCGCCTACAACGCGGGCGAAGGCAAAATCGGCCGGGCCATGGGCGGAACCGGGGCGAAAAATTTCTTCGAACTCTGCCGCCTGGACGAGCGGCTTGAGGAACGCGCGCGCCTCAGGCCCGAAACCCGCGACTATGTGCCCCGCCTGATCGCCGTGGCCAAGATCATGCGCAACCTGAAAAAACTGGGCTTTGACGAACCTTCTCCGGATATGGCCTGGGATCTCGCGCCCCTGAACCTTCCTTCCGGCACCAACCTCGCGGGGCTCGCCAAGCATCTGGACATTCCCTGGAGCGACTTCACCGGCATGAACCCCGCCCTGCGCAAGGCGGCGAGCCCCCCCGCCGGGACGGCCACCGCCTACGTGCCGCCGGACAAACTGACCGCGGCCGTAAGCTGGGTATCCACTCCGGGCGCGCGCAGCTTCGCCGGCTGGACGGAATACACCGTGCGCAGAGGCGATACCCTGGCCTCCGTCGCCAAGCGCCATAAAATCTCCGTGAGTGAACTCAAAACCGCCAACGGCATAAGCGCTCTGCCCCCCAAAGGAGAAACTCTCGTCATCCCGACCTCCGGCAAAGGCGCGGTGTACGAGGCGCTTGCCCGAAAACCCGCTCCGACCCCGTCTGCCTCTCCCGCCCCGCCCCTGAAGACGGCCGTCTATGAAACCCCGAAAGCCGCCGCCGCGAAAGACGGGGGGCGAAAGACCGGGACGGCCGGAACCGCGCGGGCATCCTGTCTGGTCGGCTCCGGAGACACCCTCTCCGGCATCGCCCTGCGCAACGGGACCACCGTGGCCGAACTGGCGCGGCTTAACAACCTGAACCCGAAACGGGCGGTCCTCCGGATAGGACAACGCCTGATCCTGCCAGGCAAATCCGCCGGTGCGCCGGCCGTCGCGCCGGCGGCGCAGCAACGCGACGGAGCGCCCGCCCCCGCGCAAAGCGCGACCCTTGCGGCGGAAGCCGGACGAACGGCGGCAAAAACCCAGGCTACCGTCCAAAGCGGGTCCAAAAGCCCCGGAGAGGAGAAAGGCTCCGCGCGGGCGAACGGCAAAAGCATAAGCGTGAAGTCCGGCGACACCCTGACTTCCATAGCCAAACGCCACAAGGTGTCGGTGCGCGCCCTGCAGGAAGCCAACAAACTTGAAGCCGGAACCACCCTGCGAATCGGGCGCAAACTCTTCATTCCCTGAATCCGGGCCAGGGCTGACGCATCTTATTGCGTCAGCCCTGCGGCGATACGCAAGCATCGTCCGAAGCCGCAGGCTTCGTAAGGAGCAAGGCGGCTTTTCCGCCGCCGCGAATCTCAAAGACATATGTCATAATATTCTGAATTAACAATATAAAATTTTAGATGCATCAGCCCTGGATCCCGGGCCGGGCGGGCTTTCCTTCGCGCGCGAATTGCAGTAGAAGGTGTGTCATGAGCGAAAACAACGCTTCATCGGCGGCGCCGGAGAACGATATCCACTTTGCCGAGCAGAGCCTGGACTTTGCGGATACGGCTTTCGCCAGGGAACTTTTCGGCCCGCGCAACGCGAACCTGGACACCCTGGCCAGACGCTCCGGGCTGCACATAGCCGCCTGCGGGAGCCGGGTTACCCTCAAGGGGGAAGCCAAGGCCTGCGATCTGACCCGCAACCTCCTGCTCCAGATCTATGACCTGCTGCACGCCGGGCTGCGCCTGAATCCCCAGGATCTGCCCCACGCCTACGCGGTTCTGGAAAAAAAACCGGAATTCGCCCTGGACAGTCTGTACCGGGAGACGATTTTCTCCTCCGGCGCGCGCCGCAGCATCGTGGCGAGGACCCTGTCGCAACGCGAATACTCCGCGTCCCTGCTCAACAGCGACATGACCTTCGCCGTAGGTCCGGCCGGAACCGGCAAGACCTATCTGGCCGTCGCCGCGGCCCTTTCCCTGCTCCTGTCAAAAAAGGTAAGACGTATCATTCTCACCCGCCCTGCCGTGGAGGCGGGCGAGCGCCTGGGTTTTTTGCCCGGCGATCTGGCGGAAAAGGTAAACCCCTATCTGCGCCCTTTGTATGACGCCATGCACGATATGCTGGACCCGGAAAAAACGGCGGAGATGATCGCCTCCGGCGTAATCGAGATCGCCCCCCTGGGCTTCATGCGCGGGCGAACCTTGAACGACGCCTTCGTCATTCTGGACGAAGCCCAGAATACCACCCCGGAACAGATGAAGATGTTCGTGACGCGGCTCGGTCTGGGTTCCCGGGCGGCGATCACCGGCGACGTCACGCAGATCGATCTGCCCAGGGGTCCGGACGGCGCGCGCCGCTCCGGGCTGGTGCAGGTTCTGCGGATACTGCAGGGGGTCGAGGGGATAAACGTAATCTATTTTCACAAGGACGATGTGATACGCCACCCGCTTGTGGCGCGCATAATAGAAGCTTATGACGCATACCAGACAAATTCCGGATAAGGCCCACACCGGCCTTTCCCTGTTCATTGAGAGGCTTAACGGAAAACTGCCGCCCAAAGCCTTCTTTCTTCTGGGCGCGGTGATTGTGCTTTTGTCCGTCCCGGCGGCTCTGGACATGACTCCACGCCCGCTTCCGCTTCTGGAAGGACAGATAGCCCCGGCGGACATAACCGCGGACAGCAGCTTCATCTACCGCAACGCCGAAGCCACCCGGGCCAGACAGGACCTGGCGCGCAAAATGCAGCCGCTGGTGCTGGACCTGGTCACCCTGTCCCCGGAACGCATGCGCGAGCGCCTGCAGGACGTGTTCCTGGCCGCGAACAACGCCTTCACCCCGGAAGAAAAGGAAATCCTGCGCAAAGACCTTGCGAAAAGCCTGGATATGGAACTGGACGACGAGGACATTACGGCCCTGGCCTCCAACTCCCTGCAGGCCGCGGCCATGCAAAAGATGCTGCCTCTCATGGAAAAGACCGTCAATTCCGGGGTATTGCCCGAACTCTCGGTTCTCGGCGCCTATCCGGGAGGGGCGCTGGTGCGCAACCTCGACACCGGCGAAGAACGCCTGATCCTGAACAGCTTTGAAATTCCGGACGTCAAGAGGCTGGAACTCAGCCTTTCCCAGGAAATAAACCGGCTTGGCCTGCCCACCGGGCAAAAACGGCTGCTCGGCCTGATCTTCTCCGCTTACATCAGACCCACGCTCATTCCCAATTTTGAGGCCACCAAGGTCAGGGCCGACGCCATGGCCGCCCAGGTCTTCCCGGTCGTGCAGCGGGTGCAGCGCGGCGAAATCATCCTGCGCAGGGGCGAGAGTGTCAGCCTGGAACAGCAGCACAAGATTCAGGTTTATATCCAGAACAAGGGCGAGCGCTTCAACACAAAGGCCTTTCTGGGCACCGCCCTTTTCGGTCTGCTCATATCCGTCGGCCTGCTTTTTTCGCCCAGCGCGAACCAGGGCGCGAGCATGGTCAACAAGGATTTCATCTTCCTCGCGTCGCTGCTGCTCATTTTTGCCCTGCTGGCCAAGGGGCTGGCCGTACACGGGGCGCAGATAGCGGAAACTTCCGCCAAATTCCTTCCGGAAAGCCTCACCTTCGCCATGCCCATAGCCGGGGCCGCCTCCCTGTCCGCGCAGATTTTTTCCGCGCGGCGCTATCTGGTCACTGGCCTTTTGTTGTCTTTGTTCTGCACCGTGATGACGGGCGCGGGCATGGCGATTTTCCTGTTCTACTTTCTCTCCGCCATGCTGGGCACCTGGCTGACCTACCGCAACACCTCGCGCAGCGACGTGGTCTGGTCCATGCTTCCCCTGACCGTGGGTCTTACGTCCATGTGGGCGGCCGCCACCATGATCCAGGGCGGCGCGCATACCCGCTATCTCTCCGAGGTGATCGCCCTGCTCGGCGGAGGGGTGTTCTTTTCCATGCTGGTGACCTTCGCCCTCACCCCTCTGGTGGAAATAGCCTTCGGCTATACCACGCGCTTCCGGCTCATGGAACTGCTGAACCTGGAACAGCCCCTGCTTCAGGACCTCGTGCTCTCCGCCCCCGGCACCTACCACCACTCGCTTATCGTTTCCAACATGTGCGAAGCCGGGGCCAAGCGCATCGGCGCCCAGGCCCTGCTCTGCAAAGTGGCCGCGCTCTACCACGACATCGGCAAGGCCCCGAAGGCCGGATATTTCATCGAAAACCAGGCGGACGACGACAACCCCCACGACCGCCTGACGCCCTCCATGAGCGCCCTCATCCTCATCTCCCACGTCAAGCAGGGCATAGAACTGGCCAGACGGCACCGCCTGGGGAGGGAGGTCACGGACATCATGGGACAGCACCACGGCACAAGCCTGATCCAGTATTTCTACAACAAGGCCCAAGGGCTGATTGACGCGCCGCCGCCCGAAGAAGACGATTTCCGCTACCCCGGCCCGAAACCGCAAAGCCGGGAAGCGGCCATCGTCATGCTCGCGGATATCGCCGAAGCCTCCGCCAGAACTCTGGACGATCCCTCGCCGCAACGTCTGCTCCAACATATAGACGGGGTGATGAAAAACACTTACGCTTCCGGACAGCTCGACGAATGCACCCTGACGCTGAGAGACCTGCATGACCTGACGGACAGTTTCTATCAGGTTCTGCGCGGCCAGCATCACCACCGCATCAATTATCCCGGCCCGGACGCCGGAAACGGCAAGCGCGCCAAGTGCTGAAAAATGGGGCTGCCTGGAAGGAGTGAAAAAGGGAGGGCGCGCAAACATGAGAAATCTGATAACCAGCGATCATGAGAAATGCGTGGGATGCAACCGCTGCATCCGCGTATGCCCTGTGTCGGAAGCCAATGTGGCCCAGATGGAAGACGGCCACGACAAGATCCACATTGACGACAACAAATGTATCGCCTGCGGGGCGTGCCTCGAGGCCTGCCAGCACGGCGTGCGCGATTTTGTCGACGACACCGCGCGCTTTTTCGAAGACCTGAGTCATGGAAAACCCATCTCCCTTTTCTTCGCGCCGGCCAGCCGCTCCAATCTGGAAAACTGGAAGCGGATTCTGACCTTGCTCCGCGACATGGGCGTGCGTAAAGTCTACGACGTTTCCCTGGGCGCGGACATCTGTACCTGGGCGAACATACGCTATATCCAGCAAAAAAAGACCGCGTCGGTCATCACCCAGCCCTGTCCCGTCATCGTGAACTACATTCTGAGACACCGTCCGGAACTTCTGCCGTACCTCTCGCCCGCGCAATCGCCCATGTTGTGCACGGCCATCTATATGCGCAAATATCAGGGCATAACCGACAGACTGGCCGCCCTGTCGCCATGCGTCGCCAAAAGCAACGAATTCGAGGACACAGGCGATCTGGTGTCTTACAACGTCACGTTCATCAAGCTGGAAGAATACATCAGGGAACACCGCCTCGTTCTCCCCGAAAAAGAAAGCGGCTACGATCATATCGATTCCGCTCTGGGTTCCATTTTCTCCATGCCGGGAGGCTTGAAGGAAAACGTCGAATTCATGCTCGGCAAGGAGTTGCGCATCGACAAAAGTGAAGGGCAGAACGTCGTCTACCGCAAGCTGGACGCTTTCGCCAAAGAACCCGTCGATAACCTGCCGGCTCTGTTCGACGTGCTGAACTGCCCGGAAGGCTGCAACCAGGGAACCGGCTGTCGGCACAACAGCAGTTTTTTCGCGATTAACAAGGCAATGGACGCGGCGCGGCATAACGCGGTGAAAGAGCGTGATCGGGAGTATTTTGAAGAGATGTACCGGACGTTCGACAAAACGCTCAGGCTCTCCGACTTCTTGCGGCGGTATTACACCAGGCCGGCCCGGAGCATACACTACAACGACGACGCCGTTGAAGACGCCTTCCGCCAGCTTGGCAAAATGGACGATCTGTCGCGTAATTTCGACTGCGGCGCCTGCGGTTCCGATACTTGCCGGAGCATGGCGATCAAAATCGCCCGGAAAATCAACATACCGGAAAACTGCATCCATAAAGCCCATGCCGACTTGCAGGACAAAGTCGCTCAAGTGCTGAACTGGCAGCACAACGCCGATTCCATCCTGACCCTGCATAAAGACAGCGCGCGCATCAAGGATTTTGCCGACAGGATAGTAAAAGACCTGGCCAACGTGAAAACCACGATCGGCACTTATGAAACCATGACGAAGGATATCAACAAAATCGCCTCGAATATCCACATGATCTCCCTGAACGCTTCCATCGAAGCCGCCAGGGCCGGGATATACGGCAAACCGTTCAGCGTGGTGGCCGAGGCCATACGCAGCCTGGCAAGTGAAACCCAAAAGACGATTATGAATATAACCTCGACATCCGTGGAGACAAAAAAGGCCATGGACGGCATAACCGAAATGGTCGTCGCCATCGGAAACGACATCACAAAGTCCCACGACAACATCAGCAAACTCACCAGCACCACAATGGAAATGCTTGAAACGGACAAGACGGAGTAATTCCGGTTCCGGATGAGCAAGCGCTTTTTGCGCGACATTCGCAATTTGTACCGGAAATGCAACGGCATATCGACTGCCGCCGTAAAGCGCCGAAGCGGGCGCGCCTTTCCGCATTCAAACCCGTTTGAACGCAACCTGGTATCGGAATGGCAAACAGGGCAAGCGTGAGCATCGAGCCGGGGTCGGCCCTGAAAATACCTCTGGATGCGGAGCGGCTGCGCCGGATCCTGGAGCTTTTCTGCAAAGTCGGCGGGCAGAACAACGCGCGGCTTGAGCTTGCGGTCACGGACGACGCAAGGATGGAGACCCTGCACCGGCAAAGCCTGAATCGCAAGGGCCCTACCAATATCCTCTCTTTTCCGGCCAAAGGCTCCTTAGGAGGGAACTCCCCTGGTCTGTCCGGGAAACTTTCCGGGGAGCTTTCTGGTGAGCTTTCCGGAGATTTGTCCGGGGAACTCCCGGAGCGCCTTTCCCGCGCGCCGAAAACAAAGGAGGCGGTTTTTCTCGGCAGTCTGGTCCTGTCCGCCGACACTCTGGAACGCGAAGCCTTCCTCTACGGGCAGGATGCGGCGGATTACTGCCTGCGCCTGCTGGCGCACGGCTTCGCCCATCTGCTCGGGCACGGGCACGGGCCGGAAATGGCGAAGTTCGAGGAAGGGCTTGCGGAAGCGGGCCGTACGCTTGTCTGATGCAGGCGTTCAAGCGGGCTCGATTGCCTTGCGCCAGGGTTTTTAGTGTTTCACGTGAAACTGTCCGTCCCGAGGCCGAACGCCTGAACTCCACACCACAAAGGAGGCTGTATGCGCATTGGTGAAATCAGGAGAACCGACTCCAAAATCGTTCAAGGATTCCAGAACCTGTTGGACAAGCATGATTCCGTGACCTGCGCGGTTTCCGACTGCATGGGGCGGTACAACGCCATGACCGGGGACATGCGCCCGCTCTTCCCCGGCATACGTCTGGTCGGGGTGGCCGTAACCGTCAAAACCCTGGCGGCCGACATAGGAACGGTGTTTAAAGCCATCGATCTGAGCCAGCCGGGAGATATCGTGGTGGTGGACGCCAGAGGGTCGCTGAACACGGCTTTCTGGGGTGAAAACATGACCCTCTCGGCGATGAACCAGGGCATCCTGGCGGCGGTGATCGACGGAGCAACCCGCGACGTGGAGGAAATCATAAAGCTCAAATTCCCGGTGATCAGCAAGGGGATAGTGCCCAATGTGGCGGCGGTCTCGGCGTACGGACACATCAACGTCACTGTGCAGTGCGCCGGGGTGAGCGTCTCGCCCGGCGACATAGTGCTCATAGACGGCAACGGGGTTGTGGTGATCCCGCAGGCGGAGGCTCGGGATATCCTGGACAAGACCAATGTTCTGATGGGACGCGAGCACATCATAACGGAAAAATTGCAAAAGGAAAAAACGACCATCGGCAAGCTGGTCAATATCGACCGCATCGCCGGCGCGAATTTTGACTATCAGGTGGTGGCGACGGAAAAAGACATGTGAGAGGCGATCCCCTCGCCGGATAGAAATTGCGTTCCGCGATTTTTATCCGGCGAACCTACAGCATATTCAACGGATCAAGGTCCAGGCGCAGTTTCAGGCCGCCTTTCCCGGTCGCCCGGCAGGCGAAAAGATACAGATCGCGCATGTCTTGCCAGTCTTCGCCCTTTATCAGGCAATGCCTGCGCACCCGCCCTTTGAGCACATGCAAAGGCGCGGGGGCCGGGCCGAGCAGGGTCAGCCCCAGCTCTCCCGCCTTGGCGCGCAGGCTCTGTCCCAGAGCGGCGGCTTCTTCCCCTCCGCCGGAGTAGTCCAGGGCATGGCTTATGCGGATCAGGCCCAGACGCACGAAGGGCGGGTAGCGGCGCAGCTTGCGCAGGGCCGTTTCCCTGGCGAAAAAACCCTCGTAATCGGCCCTGCGCACAAAATCCCAGCAATAATGCCCCGGATCCCTGGTTTCGATCAGCACCCGGCCGCTCTTCCCGCCCCGGCCGGAGCGCCCCGAGGCCTGGAGGATAAGCTGGAAAGTGCGCTCCGCAGCCCGGTAATCCGGCAGATTCAGGCCCTGGTCCGCTTCGGCTATGACCGCCAGGGTCACGTCTGGGAAATGGTGGCCCTTGGACAGCATCTGCGTGCCCACCAAAATCTGCGCCTCCTTGCGGGCAAAAGCCGCGAGGATTTCCTCCATGCGCCCCGGACGCTGCGCGCTGTCGCGGTCCAGGCGCAAGATGCCCGTACCCGGCGGCAAAAGCGGGGCCAGCCCCTCTTCCAGCTTCTCCGTGCCCTCGCCCATGGGCAAAAAGTTCAGCCCCCCGCAAACCGGACAGGGAGAAGGAAAAACCAGCGACCAGCCGCAGTAATGGCAGACCAGACGCTCACGCCCCTTGTGATAGGCCAGGGCTATGTCGCAATGCGGGCAGCGGGCCGTGCCGCCGCAGTCCAGGCAATACATGACGGGTGCGTAGCCGCGCCGGTTGAGGAGGATGACGGCCTGCTCCCCGCGCTCCACCACCTCCGCAAGGGCCTCAAGACTCTCCGGGGACAGAAGCGGCGCCTCCGCGCCGGACGCTTTGCCGCTTCGGACAAGGCCGACTTCGGGAAGATTGCCGCCCACCCTCTCCTTCAGAACATGCAAGGGGATCGCCCCCTCCCTGGCCGCATGAAAGCTCTTCAGATCCGGGGTGGCGGAACCGAGCAGCAGAAGCGCCTTTTCCTGATGCGCCCTGAACCAGGCCACTTCTTTGGCGGAATAGTTGATCAGGCCCTCGTCCTGCTTGAAAGAAGCGTCGTGTTCCTCGTCCAGGACGATCAGCCCGATGTTCTCAAGCGGCAAAAGCAGGGCCGAGCGCGTGCCGACGACAATACAGGGGCCGCCGGCTCCTTCCGCGAGACTGCGAAAGACGCGCTCCTTCGCGGCCGCGCCCTGGTAGCCGTGGTAGAAATGCCGCCGATGCGCGGGCGCAAGCGCAAAAGGGAGAAAGACCCGCGCCTCGTCTCTCAGCTTCATGGCCAAAGCCACTTCCGGGGCCAGCAACAGAACGGAGCGCCCGGATTTCAGCGTCCTGCGCGCAAGTTCCAGGTATATTGCCGTTTTGCCGCTGCCGGTCACCCCGAAAAGCAGGGCCGCCCCGCCCCGCCCGCCCTCAAGCGCCGGGAGCAGATCCGCAAGAACCCGTTCCTGACCGCCGGTGAGAATTAAAGATTTTTCGCCCTGGCCGGGGCTGTGTTCAGCAGCGTCCTCCGGCCCTTCCTCCGGCGCGGGGCGGACGCGCACCAGCCCGCGCCGCGCGAGAACGGCAAGGGGGACGCGGGCGCTTTGGCCGAATCGCTTTTCAATCCGGCGGCGGCTGACTTCGCCGTTTTCCAGGAGAAATTCCAGAAGCGCCTGCTGAATCTTCGCCGCCGGACGCACCGGCCAGGGGGGGTCGGAGGCCAGGACGCAAAGTTCGGCGTCCAGGGGACTTAAGCCAGCGCGACGGGCCTCCGCCCGCCCGGAAAACCACAGGTTGGCGAGTTCTTTGCGCAGATCGGAAGATGCGCCGGCCAGATCGGCCGCGCCCAACTCCAGCACCCCGTCCTCACGGAAAAAACGGAAGCGGGTCTTGAGCAGGCGCAGCCCTTGGGGCAGCATGCCCGCAAGGATGCGCCCGAATTCATCCGAATGCCGCCCGGCGATCTGCCCGGCCAGTTCAAGATAGGCCGGGGACAAAAGCGGGCGTTTGTCCAAAGGCCAGACGACGGGTTTCAGGGCGAAATTTCCCTGTTCCCCGGCTTCGAAAGAACGCAGAACCCCGACCCGCAGGTGTTTGCCAAGCGGGACGACAAGGCGCTGTCCGACTGAAAAGGCCTGTTCAGGCAAATCTTCCGGCAGGGCGTAGGTCAGATCGGAAAAGGGAGGGGACAGCAAGGCGACGCGCACGGTTGTTTTCCCCACGGACATGAGCATCTCCGTGCGATGGTTTACGGCGCGACATCCTGTCGCGCCGTTCCATTTTCAGACGTAACTTGCGGAAACTTGATACGAAAAAATATCGACCGATTATTTTACCGCTTCTTTCAAAGCTTTGCCGGCCGTGAATTTTACCGCCTTGCCGGCGGGGATGCTGATTTCCTTGCCGGTACGGGGATTGCGGCCCTTGCGTGCGGCGCGCTTGGCCACCTTGAAGCTGCCGAAGCCCGTAAAGCTAACCTGGTCGCCGGCTTTCATGGCTTCGGTAAGAACGGCCACCAAAGCGTCAAGAGCGGATTCCGCCTGCGTTTTGGTGGCAAGGCCGGATCTCGCGTGAATTTTCTGTACCAGTTCGGCTTTCGTCATCATTATCTCCGGGGCATGAGGTTTTACAGACGGCGGAACGGCTTCCGCCCACATTTTCATACCAGCCACCTTTTACAGAGTGGGAGTTTGTTGTCAAGATGGAATTTGCCGCAAGCCGGGAAATTTGACAATTTCCCGGCGCTTCCGCCGGAGCGTTTTCGCTTGTTTTCAATCCCGACAACTTCCTGCAATTTCAGGAGATCCGATCTGTTTTGCCACACGGGCGGCTTTGCCTTAAAGGGAAAAATGATATAGAGCGTGTTAACTTCAAACGTCAACGCGCTCCGCAGGGATTTGCCGCGCAAATCCCTGCCGCGGGATGCTTGCAGTCTGTCTTTCCGCCGCAAGGGAGCGACATGCGCTTTTTGAGGGGTCTGTTCCTGTATCCGGCCGCACTTTTGCTTGCCGGGCTCGTTTGCCTGTGGCCGGTCGCCGCGGGCCGGACCTGTGCGGCCCTGGAGCAGGGAAGCGTTGCTCGGGCGCCGGAAAAAGACGACGGCGAGGCGGACGAATTTCCCGGAGGAGAGGCGAGATTCTCCGCCGTCCGGAGCTTCCGGGGAGGGGTGCGGCGCGAGGCCGCCGAGCAGGCGGCGTTTCTGGCCGCGCATCTTGAGGCATGTTTTTACGCCGGCAACGCCCTCTTGAGGGCCGAAAACCCGCTTTTCGCCGCTTTGGGAGACTCTTCGCGCGAAAACCTGCCGGCCGCGCTGGCCTGGCTGATCTTTCCCCCGAACCCGGAAAAAATCGAGGTCTACGGCTTTCCGCCCCACATCGGGGTCAGGGCGGGCCTTGTCCTCAAAAAATCCGGCCGGGAGCGCGAGCTTTTACGCGAGGCCCTCAAAGACATGGAGCTTGTTTTGACGCATCAGGCGATCTTTTCCCGCCTTTGCCGCCTTCTTGAAAACTACGACCGGGTCGCCGGGGAAATTTTCGCCCTCCCCCCTCCGGGCATGGACGCGCAAGCCTCCGGTGCGGAGCGTCCGCCGGATGTCCGCACTCCCCAAAATGCGGATGAGCAGGCTTCCTTGAGCACGGCGCTGCGGAAAATCACCGACAACATGCAGGCCTTGCGAATTCTGGCCGGCATCCTGCCCCTTTCCCAAGCCCCGGACAAAGGACCCGATCTCCGGCATCCGGACAAAGAGAACCTGGGGCATCTGGAAAAGGAACTGGACAAGGCGCTGGAACTCGCCCCGGAGGACCCGATTGTCCTCACCGCGGCGGCCGGGTTCACCCTGCATCTCGACAGGCCGGCCAGGGCCCAGGAATACGCGGAGCGCGCCCTGGCAACCGCGCCCGACTACGCGCCCGCCCACGACGTCCAGGGGGCAATCCTGCTGCGCCGGGGGCTGCCGAGGCTGGCGTTGCGATCCTTTGACAGGGCCGTGGCCTCGGGCGCCAGAAACCCGGCCTTTCCGGCGCACCGCGCCTATGCCCATTTTGTGCTTGAGGAATATGCGGACATGTGCGCGGACTTCCAGACCGCCTGCGCCCTTGGCGACTGCGAAGGGCTGCGCCGGGCGAAGGAATCCGGCAAATGTCCGCCTCCGGACGAGGTGCGGGACGGAGCCCCTGAAAAAAGGCTCCGATAGCAAATTAGAGCGGTTCAACTTTGAAAAGTCGGACCGCTCTGCAAGGATTTGTTGGCAACTCCTTGCCGCAAAACGCCTGCAGGCGAGCTTTGCCCGCCGTCAAGCAAGCGTTTCATTGGCTTTGAGGTTACATGGATGCCCCATCTGAAGCATTCCCCGCGATCCACCACGCAAAAAAAGAAAAAACCTCGTTGTGCTTGTAACGACAAGCAGATAGTATAAGTTTTGTCCACACCCACTATCACCAACGAGGTAAAAAGAGCATGCCCCAATTCACCTTTCCTTTCAAGTACGAAGAAGAAACAAAGACATCTGGCCTGACAGATCTCGCGGGTCTGCCTCTCTATCTTGAATTGCTCTATAAGCTTAATATTTTTAAGGTAATGCGCAATACTCTTGATGCTGATACGCATGAAGCCACTGTCTGGAAACCAATGAGATAGTGTTGACCTTGGCACTCTTGAATCTTGCCGGAGGGGAGCACTTCTGCCCGCATCGCTGTCGCGGCATTATTTTGACCTCACTGGAGACTTCCTCCTCAATCCGCGCAAGGTGGTGGTGGATTCTGGTTAACGTTGTTTCTTTTTTGGCCTTTTCAGGCTATCATTGGACAAATAATTCACCAAACACGGACGCAAACAGTATGAATTTTCAGAAAATTTTGACAGACTACCGGGCGATCTCCTTTTCCGAAGATGGTATCCTTGTTACGACTCCGGCGCTTTTTTCATCCCAAGGGTCGGCACTATGAGCAATCCATTTTTCGACCAGCCGATCCTAAATTCGCCCTATACGGAACCGGGCTGCCACTGGAAGCTGGACGAAAACAACCAGCCTACGCAAGAGATCAACAAGTTTCGCCGTCCGGCCAGCTTTGTCACGCCGATCCCCAATCCGCAAAAATCCAGGGGAAAAGGCAAGCAACTCTTGCTCATTGAAGATGCCACCGCCAAGGCCATTTCTACCGATAGTCAGGAATATGAACTAACCACGATTATCAATGCGTTGCGTCATACTGTTTCCGAATGGCGTAAGAGTGATCCCAAAAACTGGAAAGTCACTCCTGAAACAGCCCGGCTTCTCCAGCATTGGCGGCATCACAAATTCAGCGGCTACCGTCCTTTTTTTTGTCAGCTTGAGGCTGTGGAAACAGCGATTTGGCTGACGGAAGTTGCGCCAAGCGCCGGGAAAAAGGGCGAACGGTTTCTGGAGCGCCTGAACACCGCCAGTTTGGAAGCCAACCCCGGCCTGAACCGTCTGGCCCTGAAACTTGCGACCGGCGCGGGCAAGACTACAGTAATGGCTATGCTCATCGCGTGGCAAACCATCAATTCCGCCCGCTATCCCAACAGTAAGCGATTTACCCACGGTTTTCTTGTCGTAACTCCCGGCATCACGATCAAGGATCGCCTGCGGGTTTTACTGCCCACAGATGTTGACAGCTACTACCAGTCCAGGGAGTTGCTCCCTGCCGATATGCTTCTGGATATTCAGAAGGCCAAAATCGTCATCACCAATTTCCATGCTTTCAAACAGCGCGAAAAAACGGAACTGTCCAGCGCCGGACGCGCCCTGATCAACGGCAGACACGCTAGTGACGAGAGCAAAATAAACACTGTTGAGCCGGAAGGGCAAATGCTCCAGCGGGTAATGGGCAGCCTGATGAGCATGAAGAATATCATGGTGTTCAACGATGAAGCACATCACTGCTATCGTGAGAAGCCCGGCGACAGGGAAGATGTTGAAATTCAAGAAGGAGAGGATAAGAAGGACGCCGCCAAAGAAGCCAATGATAACAATGAAGCGGCTCGCCTCTGGATATCCGGTCTTGAGATCGCACAGAAAAAACTCGGCATCTCCCGCATATTCGATCTTTCCGCAACACCGTTTTTCCTGCGCGGTTCCGGCTACAAGGAAGGGACGTTGTTTCCCTGGACAATGAGCGATTTTTCTCTGATGGACGCCATTGAGTGCGGGATTGTGAAACTCCCCCGCGTCCCCATAGCCGACAACCTGCCTGATGCGGCCAATGATATGCCCAAGTTTCGTGAACTCTGGAAGCATATAGGCAAAGATATGCCCAAGGCCGGACGCTCTTCAAAATTTAACGATCCGCAAGCATTGGAACTGAAAAACCGGATATTACTCGTCAATGCGTTGAAGGCCCTCTACGGACATTATGAAAAGACCTTTACCCTGTGGGCGGATGCAAAACTCGGTGTTCCACCCTGTTTTATTATCGTCTGCAACAATACTTCCACCTCTAAGTTGGTTTATGACTACATTTCAGGCTATGTCCACAAAGAGAGCGGCAACTTTCATGCAGGCAAATTTTCTCTTTTCAGCAATTATGACGAGAACGGCAATCTCCGTTCAGAGCCGCGAACTCTACTTATAGACAGCCAGCAACTCGACTCCGGCGAAAAACTAAGCGATGATTTCCGTAACGCCAATGCCGGGGCCATTGAACGCTTCCGCAGAGATGCGTTGGAACGCGGCGGCGCTTTGGCCGATGAACTGCGCCGGGGCAAGGAACTTGATGATTCCACCATACTCCGGGAAGTTATGAATACCGTGGGCAAGCCCAGTATGCTCGGCGGCGGCATTCGTTGCGTGGTGTCGGTTTCCATGCTCACGGAAGGATGGGACGCCAATACCGTAACGCATGTTCTCGGCGTGAGGGCTTTCGGTACGCAGCTTCTTTGCGAACAGGTCATAGGCCGCGCCCTGCGCCGCCGTTCTTATGAACTCAATGAAAACAAGCTGTTTGACGTGGAATATGCCGATGTCATGGGCATACCCTTTGACTTCACGGCCAAGCCGGTGATCTCCAAGCCCGCGCCTCCGGTTGATTGGGTCAAAGTGCAAGCTGTCCGTCCGGCCAGAGATCATCTGGAAGTTCGATTTCCCAGGGTGATGGGGTATCGTGTCGAACTGCCCAAAGAACAGATTCGGGCGGAATTTTCCGACGATTCCATTCTTGACCTCAATCCCGATCTTGTCGGCCCTACTGAAGTTCTTCAGGCGGGCATTATCGGTGAAACCGTAAACCTCAAGGTGGAACACCAAAAGGACATTCGCCGCTCTTCGCTCATTATGCACCTGACCAACCATTGCCTGCAAAGCAAATGGCGCGATGCCGATGGCGTTCCCCGCTTCCATCTGTTCAGCCAACTCAAAGGCACTGTCCGGCAATGGCTGGACACCTGCCTGAAATGCTCCGGCGGTACTTATGAGGCTATTTTGCTGGATTTGAAATTCGCCGAAATGGCCGCTGAACGAATCCATGCCGCTGTGAACAGGGCTGCGGTAACGGATAAACCCACTTCCCATCCGATCACGGCGATTCTCGATCCTTATACTCCTACCGGCTCAACAATGTACGTCAATTTCGTCACTTCCAAGAGCCTGCGCTGGCAAACAAAAGACCGTTGCCACGTTAACTGGTGCGTCTGTGATAGCCATTGGGAAATGGAGCTATGCCGGGTGGCGGAAAAGCATCCTCAAGTCAAAGCCTATGTGAAAAATTACAATCTCGGCTTTGAAGTTCCCTATACTTTCCAAGGCGAACAGCGGACGTACACTCCTGATTTTATCCTGCTGGTTGATGATGGGCATGGAGAAGACAATTTTCTGCATCTCGTTGTTGAAACCAAGGGATACCGTGGAGAAGACGCCAAGGCCAAAAAAGAGGCAATGGATGTCTTTTGGATTCCAGGGGTCAACCGCCTTGGAAGCTACGGACGTTGGGCCTTTGTGGAGATTAAAGAAATCTATACGATAGAAGCTGAATTTGAGGCCAAGGTCGAGGCTGAATTTGGCAAGATGATGGAATTGGCGGCAGGGGGAACACATGAAGAAACAAAATAACATCCTTAACCAACTGCATCATTTGCTGGCTGCTTCTATGGAAAATGAGGTTGTGGAGTTCAAAGAGGCCAAAACAACCTATCATTTTGATAAAATCGGAGAATATTTTTCCGCGCTTGCCAATGAAGCCAACCTCAGAGGCGATACGGTTGCATGGCTCGTGTTCGGCGTCGCCAATAATCGGGAAATTATCGGCACCAGCTTCCGCCCCATGCCTCAAGCCTTGCACAGTCTGAAACATGAAATCGCCAAACAGACTACAGACGGCATTTCATTCATTCAAATACATGAAGTGCAGGAAAGCGGCAAAAGAGTGTTGCTTTTTGAAATTCCTGCCGCTCCGCAAGCAACTCCCGTCGCTTTCAAACATCGTTGGTACGGTAGGGATGGAGAATCCCTGGTTCCTCTCAGTTTGCAAAAAATCGAGCAAATCCGCGCTCAGAAAAAATTTACTGACTGGAGCGCCGAAACTGTTGAGGATGCTACTCTTGACGATCTTGACCCCGATGCCATGCTTGTGGCCCGCGAGAATTTCAAAAAGAAAAATCCACGCCTCGCGGTTGAAGTGGGTGCCTGGGATAACGATGCTTTTCTCCGTAACGCCAAGCTCTCCATTCGCGGGAAACTAACCAAAACCGCCATCCTTTTGCTCGGCAAAAATCAGGCTGAACATCTTTTAGGCGTCGATCCTAAAATCCGCTGGATATTGAAGGATCATACCGGGGCCGACAAAGATTATGAAATTTTCGGACTGCCCTGGCTTCTGGCGGTAGATAAGGTATTCGCACGAATCCGCAATATCAAATACCGCTATATGCAATCAGGCACACTATTTCCACAAGAAGTGGATATGTATGATTCCTTTTCCATCCGGGAAGCATTAAACAACTGCATTGCCCATCAGGACTATACTTTACAAGGGCGCATCAATGTGATTGAACGGGAAGACAGTTTGCAATTCACCAATCTTGGCGATTTTTTGCCGGGAGACATACATCTTTTTCTGCTCCAGGATATTGCGCCGGAACGATATCGTAATACTTTTCTCGTCGAGGCTATGCGGAATCTCAATCTCGTTGATACCATAGGCAGCGGTATACGGAAGATGTTTCAGGCGCAAAAGGATCGCCTTTTCCCTATGCCGGAATATGAATTTGCCAATAACAGAGTCAGCGTCACTTTGATCGGAAAGATTTTGGATATAGATTATGCCAATATTCTAGCAGCCAATAATGCTCTGACATTATCCGAGATCATGGTTCTTGATAAGGTGCAGAAACAAATTTCGCTCTCTGACGATGAAGCAAAGCGACTTAAAGCGAAACGGCTTATCGAGGGACGCAAACCAAACTACTATATAGCAAAAACCGTTGCTCAAAAAATAGGCCAAAAGGCGGAATATACAAGGAACGCGCCTTTTGAAAAACAGTATTTCTTTGATTTGATAAAGAAACTGCTCAAGGAACACAAATTCGCTACACGGCAGGATATTGATAAACTCTTGTGGGATAAATTGCCTGACTGGATGGCTGAATCACAGAAAAAGGTAAAAATTGGCAATTTTATCAGCGAAATGCGAAGACAGAAGACTATCAGCAATAAAGGCACGGATAGCAAGCCGCGTTGGGTGCTGGAAGGCGTTGATGACAAAAAAAACACATGAAAGGACTTATCGGGACGTTAACCCATTTATGAGAACTTACGAGTAGCTTATGAGGGATTCTCCCCCATTACCCTTGTAATTTCAAGATATTTGCTCTCACAATTTGGCCGCTGATTATGAGAAACGTGGATGAGCAGAAATAGCCAGCCGATTATTTGGAAACTATAAGGAAGCGAAATGGCCCCTCAAAAATCCGCCTCCGGCAAAACCGTTGAAACCATCGTCCATGATGACAGCAAGCGGCTCAACATACCGACTGTTGAACTTTCCGGCGTGGCCCGCAAGCAGGATATGAACCCTGTTCAGGTGAGCTACAAACGCCGCGACCCCGACCTTGATCCACAACTTGTCTGGCGCGGCAAATATGGGCCGGAAGGCATGGAAGACGGCGAACTGCTTGTCCGCGCCGCGCCTCTTTATATTCAGGAAAAGGTGCATCCCAAAGTCCTCATTGACGATCTGAAAAAGGAAAGCGAAGCCAGAGCGAAAAAAGCAACGCCGCCCGCGCCGCAACAGTTGTCCCTTTTTGCCGATTTTAACGGCATCCCCGAAGGCGTGAATAAAACCGAGTTTTACCAGCACGAGCAAAACTGGAGCAACCGCCTGATCCTGGGCGATTCCCTGCAAGTCATGGCTGGACTGGCTGAACGTGAAGGTCTGCGCGGCAAGGTGCAGGCGATCTATTTTGACCCGCCCTACGGCATCAAGTTCAATTCCAATTTCCAGTGGTCTACCACCAATAGAGACGTGAAAGACAATAAGGCTGATCACATTACCCGTGAGCCGGAACAGGTCAAAGCCTTTAGGGATACCTGGAAGGATGGCATCCATAGCTATCTGAGCTATATCAGGGACAGGCTGATCGTAGCACGGGACTTGTTGACCGACAGCGGCAGCATTTTTGTGCAGATTGGCGATGAAAATGTGCATCGCGTGCGGGCGGTGATGGATGAAGTATTTGGGGAAGATAATTGCATTGCATCTATTATTGTTGAAAAAACGTCAAGTTCAAGTATGCAATTCATTGATAGTGTGGCAGATTATATACTTTGGTATGCTAAAAATATTAATTTTTCAAAATTTAAGCAACTTTTTCAAGAAAAAAAGATTGATGATTTTTTATATGAATATAAATCTTTTCAAGATGAGTCCGGATATAGAAATCCTTCATTTCGATTTAATAAGGGAGAGAACGAAGATAATATATATGCAATCAAGCCATTGACCTCCCAAACAAATGCTTCGACAACGCTTTATGATTATATTTTTCGCGGGAAAAAATATGCTTCTGGGAAACGTCAATGGGCAACGCCAATTCACGGCATGGACAGAGTATCAAAAGCCAATAGAATTGAAATTCGCGCTTCTTCGATAGGTTTTGTTAGATTCTTTCACGATTTCTCAGTCGTACCAATCTCAAATATCTGGACTGATACTGGGACGGGTAGCTTTACAGATCCAAAAGTTTACATTGTTCAAACAGGTGGGAAGATAGTTCAGCGCTGTTTGCTCATGACCACCGACCCAGGCGATCTCGTCCTTGACCCCACCTGCGGTAGCGGCACCACTGCCTATGTCGCCGAACAATGGGGCCGCCGCTGGATAACCATAGACACGTCCCGCGTGGCTCTGGCCTTGGCCCGCGCCCGCCTTATGGGCGCGCGGTATCCGTATTACCTGCTGGCCGATTCGCCGGAAGGGCAGAAGAAAGAAGCGGCGGTCACACAAAGCGAACGTTCCTCCAGACCGACCTACGGCAAGATCAGCCACGGTTTTGTCTATGAGCGGGTGCCGCATATCACGCTCAAGTCTATCGCCAATAACACGGAAATAGACGTGATTTGGGAAAAGTGGCAAGAAAAGCTAGAGCCCTTGCGCCAAAAACTCAACGCCGCCCTCGGCAAACAATGGGAAGAATGGGAAATCCCGCGAGAAGAAATCGCCTCTTGGCCGGATGCCGCCAAAAAACTTCATGCCTCGTGGTGGCAGGCCCGCATTGCCCGGCAGAAGGAAATTGACGCCTCAATCGCGGCCAAGGCGGATACCGAATTCCTCTACGACAAGCCCTATACGGACAATAAAAAGGTGCGCGTGGCCGGGCCGTTCACCGTGGAGAGCCTTTCCCCACATCGTATGCTGACCATTGATGAGAATGACGAGATCATTGATCCTCTTGAACAGGTTGTGCAGGATGGCGGCAAGGATTTCACGTCCATGATCCTGGAGGAATTGAAGGCCGCCGGTGTGCAGCAAGCTAATAAGGATGACAAAATTTCCTTCACCAGCCTCAAACCCTGGGCAGGTCGCTATATCAGCGGCGAGGGCGTGTATTCGGAAGGCGAAAACGAAAAACGCGCCGCCATTTTTATCGGCCCGGAGTTCGGAAGCGTGACCCGGCAAGATTTGGTCGCCGCCGCCAAGGAAGCGGCGGATGCCGATTTTGGCGTGCTGATCGCTTGCGCCTTCAACTATGACGCCGCTTCCGCCGATCTGCCGAGCCTTGGCCGTATGCCGATCCTCAAAGCTCGAATGAACGCTGATCTGCATATGTCTGCGGAACTTAAAAGCACAGGCAAGGGGAATCTTTTCATCATCTTCGGTGAGCCAGACATTGCCATTGAGGAAGTGGGCAAAAATCAAATTCAGGTGAGCATTAAGGGTGTTGACATTTTTGACCCGGCTAAGGGCGAAGTCCGCAGTGACGAACCGGATAAAATCGCCTGCTGGTTCATTGATACAGACTATAATGAGGAAAGCTTTTTTGTGCGCCACGCATATTTCCTGGGAGCCAACGACCCGTACAAGGCTCTGCAAACTAGCCTCAAAGCGGAAATTGATCGGGAAGCATGGGAAAGCCTGAACAGCGCCGTTTCCCGGCCTTTCGACAAGCCGAAGTCCGGCAGGATTGCCGTCAAGGTGATCAACCACCTTGGGGATGAAGTGATGAAGGTGTATAGGGTGGAAGAATGAGTTATAAAGCCATTGTACATCGTGTCATGATTTCATGCCCTGGTGACGCGCATCAAGAACGTGATATTGCCCGCGATGTTATTTATAAATGGAATTCAGCACATGCAGAAGCTACGAGAAAAATTATACTGCCGATAGATTGGCTACATGATGCCGTACCTGATGCCGCAACATCTCCACAGGAGAGCATTAATCAACAAGTGACGGATAAGGCTGATATGCTTATCGCTATATTTCGCCACCGGATTGGCACGCCAACAGATGAATTTCCTAGTGGGACAGTAGAAGAAATTGAAAACTTTATAACATCCGGGAAACCAGTACTGCTATATTTTTCAAGTGCAGATGTTCCACCTGATATGATCAGGCAATATAGCGAGCTTGATATATTAAAGAATAAATATAAACCTTCATCATTTTACGGAGAATTTTCATCACCTGACAATTTTAGGCAAAAACTATCTCAACATATTCAACAAAAATCGCATGATCTACCAAGACTATCAGATTTAGGAGTGCAAGATGATAATATAGTGAAAACTGATAAATCAAAAATTAACATAAAAGATTCAGTAGCAAAAAATATAAATCTTAAATATTTATCAACGCAGTATAAAGGACAAATTACATTTAACTATTCAAATAATAATGGTGACTATGCTATTGGGGACGGAGAATTATTATTTGAATTGAAATTTTCAAAAGCAAGTGATACTGCTATATATCTTTACAGTGATCCACCAAGTATTCTAGCTATTGCTTCTGTAAAGAATGTTAGTGAAATTACACATATATCCAATGCTGAAGAATATGATCAATCATCAAGGTGCCGAACTATACAAATAAATGAGATAGCTATATTAAAAAATGTAAATTTGTTTTATGCGGCGATTAAAATAATTAATATCAAAGATGACATGCGCGGTGCAGACAATGACGAGATAACTTTTGATTATATGATATTGCCTGATAGAACATCAAATTTTTCAACGTACAAATACAATGGTGACCGAGATTATGCAACACGTTCATCTAATTTAACTGATAGCGATATTCAAATTATTTCTGAAGCATTAAATAATGATGGTCGTTTTATATTTGCTCCAAACTTTGATATGGATGCCAGACAAGAAGCAAAACTGGTATCTTCCATTAAAAGATTAGAAGTTGCTGGTTTGCTTGAAGCCAAAGAGGATAAAAGAGAAATTTTTTTCCTGACGGAGAAAGGATTTGAATTAGCGGACACGTTGCCAGGAAAGAAACCTTAATGACTTTAGAATTTCGCATTGCCGACACCTTCACCGCCAGCTTGACCAAGCTGACCGTTGACGAGCAAAAGCTGGTCAAACAGACCGCTTTTGACGCACAGGTGAATCCTGCAAGCCCCGGCCTCAACTTCCACAAGCTGGATCGGGGAAGGGACAAGCATTTCTGTGCACTATATGTGGGTATAGATATTCGTATTATCGTCCATCGCACTCAAAAAAGCATACTTTTCTGTTACACGGATCATCACGATAAAGCATACACATGGGCAGAGAACCGTAAGCTGGAAATCCATCCTAAAACCGGCGCTGCTCAGATGGTGGAATTGCGTGAGGTGGTTCAATCCGTTGTTTCCAAAGTTTCTGCCGATCCTTCCAAGACCATTTTTTCTTCGCTATCGGATGATATGCTTCAAAGTTACGGGGTTCCGCTGGAACTCTTACCTGCCGTCCGAACTCTTGCCGATCAGGATGCCTTGCTGGAATTTGCTGACTGCCTTCCGGCTGAGGCTGCGGAAGCCTTACTTGATCTGGCTGTTGGCCGCATACCTGCGCCAAAGCAATCTGCTGTTTCTTCTCCGGGCGCTGGAGAAGTTACAATGGCCTTCGACAACGCATTAGGTTCTCGGAAGCCATCGTCGGGCGAAGAGGAGATTCCCGCCGCCGCGTTCAGTCACCCCGATGCCCAACGCCGTTTCCGCCTTATGGGCAGTGCGGAAGAGCTACACCGTGCATTGGAGTATCCTTGGGATAAATGGATCGTCTTCCTGCACCCTGACCAGCAGGCGTTGGTTGAAGGAAAATACAAAGGCCCGGTTAAAGTCTGCGGTTCGGCAGGGACAGGTAAAACAGTCGTCGCCCTGCACCGGGCCGCGTACCTTGCCCGTACCTATCCTGATGCTCGTATTCTGCTGACCACCTTGAGCGATCCCCTTGCCAACGCGCTTCAGTCCAAGATCAACTGCCTTCTGGCCCATGAGCCGAAACTGGCGGAACGCATAGACTTATGCTCTTTGGAAAGCCTTGCAAAACACCTTTTCCGAATCCATGCCAATGAGAACACGCATGGTGTGGCCTTGGTGACACGCGGCCAGATTTTGAAGCTACTGGAACAGGAAGCCGCTTCCATCGGCCTGACAGGGTATAAAACGGCTTTTCTTTACGCCGAATGGCGGGAACTGGTGGATGCCCGGCAACTGACCACTTGGGAAGAATACCGGGCAACACCTCGTCTTGGGCGTAAAACCCGCCTTTCCGAACAGCGGCGTCAGGCGCTTTGGTCGTTGTTTGAGCGGGTCAACAAAGTTTTAGCTGAAAACAAGCTTTACACCGAATCAGTCTTATATACCCGCCTTGTCGAAATTTTGGGCAACCTCAAGCACCCGCCGTTCGATTTCATTATCGTGGATGAAGCCCAAGACTTGAGCTATGCCCAAATGCGTTTTGTGGCCGCTTTGGGAGCGCATCGGCAAGATGCCTTGTGTTTCTGCGGGGACTTGGGCCAGCGCATTTTTCAACTGCCGTTTTCATGGAAGGCTTTGGGAGTGGACATACGCGGGCGCTCCATTACTTTGCGCATCAATTACCGCACATCACACCAGATACGCAGTCAGTCCGACAAGCTCCTGGATGCGGAACTTACTGATGCGGACGGCAACGCGGAATCGCGGAGCAATCCTGTTTCGGTTTTCAACGGCCCGCCGCCTGAGATAGCACGTTTCAACTCTTCTGATGAAGAGAGCGATGGCATAGCCGCATGGCTAATCGCAAAACGTGAGCATAATATTTTCCCACGCGAAATTTCCGTTTTCGTCCGTTCTGAAATTGAAATCCCCCGCGCTGCCGCCGCCTTGGAGAAAGCGCAATTCCCCTATGTTATCCTGGGAAGTGATATGGACATTCCCAAGGATAAAGTCACCATAGCCACCATGCACTTGGCAAAGGGGCTGGAGTTTTGCGCTGTCGCCGTCATGGCCTGTGATGCCGAAGTCATACCTTCGCAACAACGGATTGAGGATATGGGCGAAGATGCCGACCTGGAAGATGTCTACAATACGGAGCGCCAGCTTTTGTATGTAGCCTGTACACGGGCGCGTGATCATCTGTTTATCAGCGGTATTGAGCCTGTTTCAGAATTTATTGATGATTTAACAATTTGAGGTGATTACAGGAAAAAAATATGTTATTTCATATAAATATGATTCAGGCGTTTATGCAATCGAACCGCGTAACCTTTATGGGTACTCAACATGGCCAACAATGAGAATATTCCCTTTATTCAAGGGCAAAAGATTATAGACAAAAGCGACCCCGGAAATATCGCTGAGTACACAGGTAAATATCGTCGTATAGGTTCTGCGCTGACGGTGGAGATTAAATTTCCCAACGGTAGTACTCGGCACCGCCCCGTCTCATGCATATCTCCTGTGGAGGAAGGCAAGACCAGCAGTTTGCTGGAGCAAATGCAAGATGAACTTTTTGGGAGTCTATCGGATCTGCGGCAACTCATTACCTATGAGAAGCTCAAAGGATCGCTGCACGATGTAGTTTATTCGATGGAAACTGCGCAGATCGATTTTTATCCATACCAGTACAAACCGGTAATCAAATTTATCAATTCTCCTTCTGAAAGGTTGTTGTTGGCCGACGAAGTCGGTTTGGGTAAAACCATTGAGGCGGCGCTCATTTGGATGGAGATGCAAGCCCGCTATCAAGCAAAACGCCTTTTGGTCGTCTGCCCCAAAATTTTGGCGGAAAAGTGGCGCACCGAACTACAGCAAAAATTCCTCATTGATGCCAAAGTCGTTGATTTTGGTGGGCTCCGGGGCGAAGTTCAAAATCTAAAAAAATACGGCGAAAACTATCCATTTGCGCTAATCGGCACCTATTCCGGCTTAAGACCCCCCAAAAGCGGACTCAACGAGCTAAGAACCCGCCCGGAAGACGATAACGCCTCTTCCCCCAAAGTGGAGCTTTTACGTGAATTGCGCTTCTGGTCAGAAGAATACCAAGCGATAGATCTCGTTATTTTTGATGAAGCGCACTATATGCGCAATCAAGCAACGACCACCTTCCTGCTCGGCGAGAGCCTGTCCACAGCAGAAGCCGCTAGGGCTGTACTTTGCGTTTCCGCAACTCCTGTGAACAATAGCAATACGGATCTGCACAGTCTGCTCAGGCTTATTGATGAAGATTTTTTTGCCACACAAGTCAGCTTCGAGAGCTTAATTCAAATTAATAGGCCTGCGGTCGAGGCGGCTAACGCATTATCCAGACACCCTGTAGATAGGGAAATACTATCACATGCGCTTGAGCGTATGAGCTCTATTCCGTATATCAGCAACTCTCCATATTTTCCAGAACTGCTCGAGAAGTTGGACATACTTGAGCAAAAAAACTTCTCCGATCTGGCCTTGCTTGCAAAATGCCAAGATATTACTGAAAAAATGAACGTATTGGGAGCATATATCAATAGAACTCGCCGGGTACAGGTGCAAGAAAGGAGGCCGATCAGAGTCCCTATCGTCCGGCCTGTTAGCTACACGCAGGGTGAAATGGATCTGTACCAAGCAATACTCGGCGCTGTTAGGGCACATTGTATAAAAAACAACTCGGAATTCCATGTGTTTCAAATCATGACGTGGCAACTGATGGCCGCCAGTTGTCTTCCGGCCTTTGTCGAAAAAATAAAAGCAGGCCAAGTGAGCGAATCAGGCAATGTTCTCGCAGAAGCCTTTGGAGGAGCTGAAAATGACGATACAACGCCCGCAAATATAGGGCAGGAAATCGCATCATGGTCGGAATTGCTAAATTACAACTTTGAAGGCAACGATTCCAAACTGGCCGATCTGTGTGCGCTTTTGAAGACCGAATCCAAGGAAAAAATAATCATATTTTCCTACTATCGGGGTACGCTGGCTTACCTGCAAAGAAAACTCAAAGAATTTGGTGAAACGGTAACCGTCATTCATGGCGGCATTCCGATGGAAAACCGATGGGCAGAGATCGAGAGTTTTCGTTCGCCCACTGGCCCGAGAATCCTGCTTGCTTCAGAGGTTGGCAGTGAAGGCATTGACTTACAATTTTGCCGTATACTCATCAATTATGACCTACCCTGGAATCCGATGCGAGTGGAGCAGCGAATCGGTCGTATTGACCGTATTGGGCAAACTGCAAAGCGTTTATCCATAGTTAATTTCAAAATCCACGGCACCATTGAAAAGCGAATTTATGAGAAATTGCATGAAAAATTGGAAAAATTCAGCAATAGCCTCGGCGATCTGGATGAAGTGCTCGGAACTGAGGTCAAAAAACTTACCATTGACCTCTTAAATAAAAATCTTACGCAAGAAGAGGAAAATAAACGTATCAGCCAAACACAACAGGCTATTGAGAAGAAACAACTCGACATGAAGCATCTTGAAGAGTCTGGTGAAGGACTTATTGCGCTATCCGACTATGTGCAAAAGAAAATCGAAGAAGATCGTGGTAGGGGGAGATATATACAACCATCTGAACTTGAAACATATGTCACTAGTTTTTTTAGTCGTTTCTTTAATGGAACTGTAATTAATTACAATACTCCTGCACAAAACTGCATGCAAATATCACTTTCCGATGAGGCAAGAGAGTCCCTTTTCGACTTCATCAGAGATGATAGGACAATGATTGCTACACACCTACGCCAAAAAACTATTAATATGACATTTGACCGGAAGACTGCACAAACCATTAGGAGAGAAAAACGAGTTGCCTTTATTAACCATATGTCACCATTCATTCGCTGGATAACTAAATTTAATAAAGAAAATGAGATTAGCCTGCATAAAATTTCTTCTGTTGCATATAATACCAATCTACTTCCTCCTGGAACATACATTTTCCGAATAGATAGATGGACATTAAAAGGCATAGCAATGAGAGAAAGACTGGCTTATGGATTTATTTCTCTTGAAAACGGAACTTGTGTGCCATCATATGAATCAGAAACAATATTCCAAGATATATTCAAAAACGGTTCTCAATGGCCATACAGAGAATACGATAAGAACGTACTTTCAAAAAGATATGATGCTCTCGAAGAATATATGTATGCCCAGTTTCACGAAGAAGCTAAAGACTTTGAGCTTGAAAATGCAAACATAATTCAGATCAAAAAAGATCGTGTATCAACTATATTCGAAAATAAAATTAGGCACGTTAAACAGCGACTGGAAACTCTTATTGAAAATATGCGAGGCGAGCAGATCGTAAATATGACAAAGGCGCGTATCAGAAAAAATGAGGCCATAATGCGTGATAAGATTGAAAAATTTGAAAGAAACGAAAATGTTGAACCTGATGCAAACATTGTAGCTTTAGGTATTGTCAAAATAGAATCCTAAGCAGGTGACTATAATGGGCAATTTTCGTGATATACTGAGAGAACTTCTTGGCAAAATAATTGGTGAACCATCCCCTCAAAGCAGGCAAAGACCTTCCGTAGAAGACTTACGCCCAAACAAGCAGACTGGCGGCGGCAAAAATGTAGAACAACCAAAGCAAATATCACAACAAACCCCGATCACGCAGGCTTCGAAAAAATATTCAAAGGTTCAAATGGTTCAAATAGGTTCTGATGGACTTAGTAGCAAAGTTAATAGAACAGGATCAACAGCAAGAGATCCTTACTTTTTCCAAATTGGATTTGATTTCGGCACATCAAGTTCCAAGGCCATTATTCGCGATATCAATACTAATAGAGCATGGGTGTATACGGATCAATTTACAACTAATCATTGTTCTTTTTTGATCCCAAGTGTCGTGATCTGCCAGGATGGTAATTTTGAGCGTCACCTTGATGCGGGTACTCTTTACCCCGAGAATGGGCTCTATCACCTCAAAATGGCAGCTGAAAAAGTTGCGATGGGCATTTCAAACATCCAAATACTTACAGAATATAAAAGAATATTAGGACTCATTTCATCACACACGCCGAGCCATATTACAAAATTGGCTTGTATCTATTTGCTTTCGTCTTCTTTCTCTGACATTATCTCAAATATTATTCAAAAATTTCCAAATTACGGACAAAATAAAGACGATCAAATAGCTATTAATATGGCAATACCGGTATCTAATATCAGCGACAATAGAGTACGCTCTTTTTTTGAACGCATATTAAATATTTCGTGGAAGTTATCCTGGAAATTCAATTCATTTACTAGAAAAATTTCGATTGCTGATTTGGCACAGGAAGTTGAAGAATGCGAAAGATTCATTATTGAACAAGGCTATAACGAACTGTGCCATGTCTATCCAGAGGTTAGTGCAAATGTGCAAGCATTTGTCCGTTCCCCAGCTTCAAGCCCTGATATGCGAACCATTTATTTTTTTTCTGATACCGGGGCGGGAACAGTTGACCAGAGCGTTTTTACCTATGCGGGTGGAGAAGATCGACGCTTAAATTATTTTTCAGCTGGAGTCTTCTCCAGAGGTTCGAGTCAGATCGAAATTGCAGCTTGTGGCGACACTATTGATGAAAACAATCTTGAATTTTGGCGCAAAGAAAAAGAACGAGGTCAGGATTCACCTATACTTAATCGAGCAAAAGTTAAAGTCAGTGAAGGGCTAAAGGCTGACACTACGAAAACCCTGAAGAATACAACGAAATGCCTGACATATGGCAAAGGTGGCATTTCACCCGATAATACGCTCAAAGAAAGGATTAAATTCATTTTCAGTGGGGGTGGGCATACAGAATTTCCTTATCAATTTGCTGTAATCACCGCTTATAAAGAATATCTGAGTACGCAAAAAGAACCTTTGATAACATCCATGGCACGCCCTCACGACTTAGATGTTCCAAAGGGATATGACCATTGGGTGAATCGCTTATATGTTGCTTATGGGCTTTCTTTTTTATTTCATGATCTTGCAGATAATACCTTTCCATCTGACAATAAAATTGATAAAGTAAAAGATATTACAATTTCAATGGGAAATAAATCAAGACAAAAATGCTCTTGTGGTGGATATAATAAGAACTGCTTAAAATGTTATGGCACAGGAATTGTCCAATAGAGTAGTATATTTTCTCTTTATATGCGTGGTGTGACGGGGATTGCGTCTGGATATGTTTATCCATACCAGTTAAACTGAGACCAAAGCTAACTTATTTTAACAGGAGTTTCGCCGCTGACGAGTTTTAGCCAAGTTTTCTTTTATTATTCCGCATAGATATACATCCTAGCCCATGTTTAACAACCCTCTCTTGAAAATTGCCCAAAAACATATTTTTTTCAGTGTATGTTACGATAAAGTTCAATGATTCCAATAGGTATGGTTTTAAAAACGCCAATGTAGTGCCTTACATATAAAAATAAATCTTGCATTTTTTATTTCCCATGGCATAATGCCCTATGTATATTAGAAAAACAACTACCAAAAAAGCTGCGGATGGCACTTACTATACCACATTCCGGATCGTTGCTTCGAAAAGGGTGCGGGGAAAAGTCAAGCAACGCACTTTGCTCAATAT
>JAITRF010000115.1 GCA_031288535.1 Desulfovibrio sp.
GGTGAAAATCATGGAAGAAGCCGCGGATGACATCGCGTCTTTTCTGAACCAGACCGACGACCTCGGAAACCTTGTTAACGCGTTGAAAACCGCCTGAAGCACGCATGGCCGTTGAATGGTGTTCCAGGCTCAACCATGTATCCGGCCGTAAAACGGCTTATGGGTGTCGGCGACGTTGTTCCGGCAGTATTGCAAAAAATTACTGACAGCCTGTTTCTTATCCCCGGCGACGTCGCCCTGTCCGGCTATGAAGATACGCTGGCCGGACAGTGGCCGTCCAGCATGGGTGATTGCAACCGCGGATGGAGCTATCGGCTCTCATGCGGCGTCCGTACGGGATGCGGAAAATGATTTTAAAAATCTGGCCCGGAAAATAGCAAAAACAATCAATCTGCCGCTACGGACCCAAAGCAAGTTCCGTTAGGGCGGTTTGACATTGAAAAGCTATAAACCGCTCCAGTACACTGTTCGATATGCATAAGCATTACGGCGTGCCGGTCTGCCTCCCCGCGCAGGCAAGCTTCAACCAATTTTCGGCTATACGGGCGCCGAACAGCGCAGAATCCCCGCTTAACGCGGGAAGGTCCTCCAACCATGCGTCCAGCCTGCTCCCGTCCAGGCGATCCTTCAATTTCGCATAGACATAGGAACGCCCCTCGCGCATCTCCCGTATCCATTCCTCCATCGTGCCCGCCTCCGCCTCCAGGTGAAACTGGAATCCGTAGGAACACGCGCCCACCCTGAACATCTGGTTCGCGCACGCCTCACCCCGCACCAGAAGCACCCCGCCCGGCGGCAAGGTAAAGGCGTCCTGGTGATATTCCATGAGCAGGGGCAGGGACGCGCGAAGGCCGAGCACCGGGTCCTCGCGCCCTTCCGGGGTAAGGGACAGACGGGTAAAGCCGAATTCCGGAAACTCCATGGGGGCGACCGCGCCGCCGTGCGCCCTGGCCAACAACTGCGCTCCCAGGCAAATCCCGGCCACAGGTTTGCCGGCCGCGGCAAACGCGCGCATCAGGTCCATTTCCGCCCGCAGAAACGGCGAAGCCGCATCATCGTAGGCGTCCTGCGGTCCGCCCAGGGCGACCAAGGCGGCGTAGTCCCCGGAATCCGCGGGCAGGGCCTCGTGTTGCGGATGCAGCACATCCAGCAGGGCGCCCTGGCGCGCGAGCGTCTTGCAGAAGACCCCTCCCGGGGCTACTTCGTGATTTTCCAGGACGAGCAGGCGCAAAGGAGCGCCGCCGTCCTCCGAAAAGGGCCGGACGGCCACACGGGCGTCGTAATAGGGCGTGCCGTCGCCCACCCTGCTCGGAACGGGCGAGGTAAGCAGATTCAGGCCGTGCCCGCATTTTATCCAGCCGCCGCGCTCAACCACGACGATATCCGGGCGTTGTCCCTCGACAACGGTGAGCTTTGCCGTCACCGACCCCGCGCCGTTTTCCAGGCGGACCAGATCGCCGTCCCTCAGGCCGAGGCGTTCGGCTTCGGCCTGGGACAAGCCGGCGGGAGGCAGCGGGGAATGTTCGCGCGCGTTGCGTTCAGAACAGAGGAAGGCGTGCGGGGCCACGCTCAGGAGAAAATACGCGTGTTCCGCGTCCTGACGCCGCATGAACGACGTATCCAGATCGGTCAGGCAGCGGAATTTTCCGGAAGGCGTGGGAAAAATTCCGCCGCTGTAGGGAACCATAGGCGCGTTCAAGCGAAAGGGACCGCGTTTCAGGTCTTCGAGCCGGCAACCCTGCGCCAGCATGGGCGCGCAGACGTCGCGCAGCCAGTCCGCAAGCGGACGGCAATAGGCGGGCGAAAAGGGAAAACGCCGGGCCAGATCCTGAAAAATGTCGAATTCCGAACGGCATTCTCCCAACGGTTCAATCGCCCTGTTGACGCCGCCGACATAATTGTGCCCGTAGCTCGCCACCACGTCGTCTTCTTCAAGAAAAGTGGTCGCGGGCAGAAAAATCGAGGAGCATTCCGCGGTGTCGTCCAGGAAATGGCCGATGTAGACGACAAGTTCGGTCCGGCGGAGGGCTTCGGCCACGCCCGCGGAGTCCGGCGCCATGCAGACGGGGTTGGAAGCGCCGACGACGATCATCCGCACGGGCGGATTCCGGGCGGCGAGGATTTCTTTTCCTACGGCCGGCATAAGGAAGGAGCGCCGGGGAGGATTCAGATGATCGCCCCAGTATTGCTGGTCGTAGGGGCCGTATTCCTCAAATCCCTGGCTCACCCCGCCGCCGGGGACGCCGAGGATTCCGGCGAGAGCGCCCAAGGCGTCGATCGCCCGTATGGCATAGTGCGCGTGCTCGTGGCGGTGCAGGCCCCAGCCCAGCAGGACGGAGGTCGGTTTGTGATGCAGGAGCATATCCGCCAGAAAGTCCGCGTCCTCACGCGGCACATCGTGATACCGCTCCAGTTGCTCACGGGAAAAGCGTTTGACCAGGGCGAGATAGCCGTCACAACCCTCCGTATGGGCGCGCATGAAGTCCAGATCGGCCTTGCCGGATTGCAGAATGCGCCCGGCAAGGTCCAGTGCCAGAAAGGCGTCGGACCCGGGACGCGGGGCAATATGCCTGTCCGCCAGAGCCGCCGTGCGCGTGGGCACCGGATCGACCAGAGCGACCTTGCCGCCCCGCTTGCGGATATCGGCTATGACCGCGCAAAGGCTGATGTTCGTCGAAACAGGATTCCTGCCCCAGAGGATCATGGAATTGCTGTTGTAGTGGTCCAGAGGGTCGTGTGAAACGCGCTCTCCGACGTCCAGATTCTGCGAGGCCTGTCCCGTGCCGCCGCAGACGGTGCCGCGCAGGAAGGTCGCCCCGCCCAGATGGTTGAAAAAAAGGCGGTTCAACAGCTTGAGGCCCGTACGTTCGCCGAAACCCTGGTAATAGAAAACGGCCTCCGGTCCGTCCTCGGCGACAATCTTCTGCATCCGGAGGGCGATACGATCCAGGACTTCCTCCCAGGAAGCCCGTTTCCAGAGACCGTCCTTGCGGATCAGCGGCCGGCGCACCCGTTCCGGGTCGTAGACGCGCCGGACGTACCGCGCTGTCTTCATGCAGGCGTGACCCCGGGTATAGGGGTGTTCCGGCGCCCCTACAAGTTTGATCAGGCGTTCGCCCGCGGGAGAGCGTTCCACCACGGCGTGCAGTCCGCAGGTATTGGGGCAGTTGCGCGTGCAGGTGGTGTAAACGGTTTTGGTCGCGGCCATGGCAAGGACTCCGTATACATTTTCAGGAAAGCGCCGATTGATTGGGGCTCCGCCCCTAATTCGGATTCCAAATAAAATGTTCCATTTTATTTGGAGAGCCGCAGGCGGGCAAAAGCCCGCCCGCTCCTCACAAAACCTGCGGTTTTGGCGCCTGTTTGGCAGGCGCGATGCCAATT
>JAITRF010000124.1 GCA_031288535.1 Desulfovibrio sp.
TGGCATCGCGCCTGCCAAACAGGCGCCAAAACCGCAGGTTTTGTGAGGAGCGGGCGGGCTTTTGCCCGCCTGCGGCTCTCCAAATAAAATGGAACATTTTATTTGGAATCCGAATAAGATGCGCCAGCCCTGCTCAGGAAGCGGCCCAAGCTTGACGCCAGCCGGAATATGATGCAGGTGGAGAAAAAAAGCAAGAAATTTCGGGCGGGCGCGCCCAAGGGAGAAAATAATGGACTTCACCGCATTGTTCAATCTTTCATACGGACTGTACATACTGGGCGTAAAAACGGAAAAAGGCCGGGGCGGCTGCGTGGTGGACGCCCTGGCCCAGGTCACGAGCGACGAACCCCCGCTGCTCATGCTGGCCGGCATGAAAAAAAACAATACCACCGCGCGCATCAAGGCCGAGGGCGAATTCACCGTTTCCGTGCTCGCGCAGACGACGGACCCCTTTGTGGTGGCCAATTTCGGCTTTCAGTCCTCACGCGACACGGACAAGTGGGCCAATGTCCCGCACACGGTAAAGGACGGCCTGCCGGTCCTGGACGGGGCCTGCGCCTATGTGCGCTGCAAGGTGCGGGAGACAAAGGAACTCTCCACGCACACCGTCTTTTTCAGCAGCGTCACCGACGCCTGGAACGCGCCGGTCAAAGCGGCCCCGCTTACCTTCGGCGAGTACCAGAGGAGCATGAAAACAGCGGCCTACGAAGCCTTCAAGCGTTTCAAGGCCCAAGGTAAAATTCCGCAAAGCGCGCCCAAATGGCGCTGCACGGTCTGCGGCCACGTCTACGACGGGCCGGTCCCCTTCGAGAGCCTGCCCGCCGACTGGAAGTGTCCCCTGTGCGGAGTGGGCAGGGACAAGTTTGAAAAATTCTGACCGTATCCCTGGCGCCCCGGTACGGGGAACCCCTATTTCGCCAGGGACATCATCAGCTTGATCCGGTTGATCTGGTTGGATTCGCTGGCGCCGGGGTCATAGTCCACGGCGGCTATGTTGGCGTTCGGGAAACGGTGTTTCAGTTCTTTCAGCAGACCCTTGCCGGTTATGTGGTTGGGCAGGCAGCCGAAGGGCTGCATGCAGAGGATATTGGGCACTTCGGATTCCAGAAGCTCCACCATCTCCGCGGCCAGGAGCCAGCCTTCCCCGGTCTGGTGCCCGAGGGAAATCAGGCCCTTCGCCTTGTTGCGCAGGGCGCTGAAGCGCAAGGGCGCGTGAAAGCGCCGGGAAAGCCCTAGGGCCATGCGCATTCCCATGCGGCAGTATTCAAGAAAGGCGATGCTGACCAGTCCGGCGGCGTAAGCCTTCCAGGTGCCGGAAAGGTGCCGGTAGTTGAAGACGTTGTCATAAAAGGAGTAGAGGACGAAGTCCATGAGGTCCGGCACCACGGCCTCGCCTCCTTCCTGCTCGACGATTTCCGCCGCGCGGTTGTTGGCGTCGGGGTGATACTTGAGCAGTATTTCCCCCACCAGCCCCACGCGCGGCTTGCGTTTGCCCCCGCGTATGGGGAACCTGTCAAAGGCGCGCACCATTTTGAACATGGTCAGTTCAAAAAGCAGGGGGTTGCCCCGGGCGATGACCTCGCGCCCCCGCTCCGTCCAGTAGTCCACAAGTTTTTGCGTGCTTCCCGGCGCCAGCTCATAGGGCCGGATGCGGTAAAGCATACGCATCAGGGCGTCGCCGTAGAAACCGGCCATGATCACCTTGCGCAGCAGTGCGCCGGTCAGCTTGAAGCCGGGATTGGTTTCCAGCCCGCTCATATTGAAGGAAATCACGGGGATGTGGTCCATGCCGCAGTCCACAAGGGCCTTGCGCAGAAAGGCGATGTAATTTGTCGCCCGGCAGCCCCCGCCGGTCTGGGAGATCATCAGGGCTATCCTGCCCTGATCGTATTTCCCGCTGCGGACGGCGTGCAGAAGCTGGCCGACCACCACTATGGCCGGAAAACAGGCGTCGTTGTTGACATAGCGCAGGCCCAGCTCGATCGCCGCCCGTTCCACGACCGGGAGCTGCTCCACCTTGTAGCCCTCCGAGGCCAGCAGCGCCTCCAGAAAACGGAAATGAACGGGAGAAAGCTGGGGTATCAGGATGGTGTGAGTTTCGCGCATGGCTTCGGTATAAGGCGGCGAACCCTTGAATATGCTCACCGAAGGCGCGCGGTAATCCCTCCGTTCCCTGCGCTCGCGCAAGGCGGCCAGCAGGGAGCGGATGCGGATGCGGGCCGGACCCAGGTTGTCGCCCTCGTCCACCTTGATCTGGGCGTAAAGTTTGCCCCTCAGCGTCACGATTTCCTCAAGCTGATCCGAGGTGATCGCGTCCAGACCGCAGCCGAAGGAGACAAGCTGGAGCACGGCCAGATTGTCCGTGCCGGCGGCAAAGGCCCCGGCCCGGTAAAGGCGCGAATGGTACGTCCACTGGTCCACCACCCGCAAAGGCCCGGGATCCGGCATCAGGTGGGCGACGGAATCCTCGGTGAGCACGCCCATCCCGCAGGAAGTAATGAGATCGGCTATGCCGTGGTGCACCTCCGGGTCCGTGTGATAGGGGTGCCCGGCCAGAACCACGCCGAAGCGCCCGCCCTCATGCAGTTCCATAAGGGCTTTTTCCCCGGCCTGGGCTATGTCCTCCTTGTAGGCCTGCATTTCCCGGAAACCGGCCAAAACCGCGGCCTCAAGCTCAAAGAGGGGAATGTCGGCGAAAAGAGGGATGTGGCGCAGGCGCTTTGCCAGCACCGCGCGATCCAGAGGCAGAAAATGGTGGATGAAGGGTATCTTCGCCTCCTCGAGCGCGCCGATATTCTTGGCCAGCAGCTCGGGGTAGCCGATGACCACCGGGCAGTTGAAATTCCCGGCCTGGGTGCTGAAATTTTTCTGCTCAAAGGGCAGGCAGGGGAAAAAAATGCAGTCCACCTTGCGTTCGATCAGATCCAGAATATGCCCGTGGGCCAGCTTCGCCGGATAACAGACGGTCTGGGAAGGGATGGTGCCGTAGCCTTTGAAAAAAAGTTCCTTGGACGAGGGCGAGGACAGCACCACCTGAAAGCCGAGCTTGGTGAACAGGGTGAACCACAGGGGGTAGTTTTCAAATATGTTCAGGGCGCGCGGAATGCCGATCACCCCGCGCCGGGCCTTTTCTCCGGGCAGGGGGGTGTAGTGTCCGAAAAGGCGCTTGTACTTGTAGGCGTAGACGTTCGGCAGGTTTTGCGGGGTGGCCCCCGCCCCGCGCTCGCAACGGTTGCCGGAAACAAAGCGCCGCCCGTCCGTAAAGGTGGAGACGGTGAGCAGGCAGTGGTTCGCGCAGAGCCGGCAGCGGGTGGCGCGGCTTTTCATGCTGAAGGACGCCACTTCCGAAGGCCCGAGGAGCGAACTGCCTTCTTTACCCGCCCCGCGCTCCCTGGCGATCAGCGCGGCTCCGAAAGCGCCCATCAGTCCGGCCACGTCCGGACGCACCACCGGCCGTTTGAGCTGCAACTCCAGGGCGCGCAAGAGGGCGTCATTGGCAAAGGCGCCGCCTTGGGCCACGACATGTTCGCCAAGCTCGGCGATGTTGGTGATCTTCATCACCTTGTAACAGGCGTTGCGCACCACCGAGTAGGAAAGACCGGCCGCTATGTCCCCCACTTCCGCGCCGTCCTTCTGCGCCTGCTTGACCTTCGAATTCATGAAGACCGTGCAGCGCGTGCCGAGGTCCACCGGACGCCCGGCGCTCAGGGCCTCGTCCACGAACTGGTCCAAGGGCATGTCCAGGGACTTGGCGAAGGTTTCTATGAAAGAGCCGCAGCCGGCGGAGCAGGCCTCGTTGAGCTGAATGCGGTCAATCGCGCCCTGGCGCACGCGCATGCATTTTATGTCCTGGCCGCCTATGTCCAGAATATAGCTCACCTTGGGCTGGAAGAACCTGGCCCCGGTAAAATGGGCCACAGTCTCCACCTCGTCTATGTCCGCCCTGATCCCCGCCGCGAGCAGGCCGCTGCCGTAGCCGGTCACCGCGCAGGCGCGGATCTCCATGCCCGGCGCGCGCCTGGCGTAGATGTCCTTGAGGACGGCCACTGCGGCGCTTAGGGGGTCTCCCTGGTTCGGCCCGTAGAAGGAGTAAAGGAGACGGTTTTCCGCGTCCAGAAGCACCCCTTTGATGGTCGTGGAACCGGAATCTATACCCAGCCAGGCGTCGCCGGAGTAGTCCTCCAGGGACGCGCGCGCAAGGCTCTCCACGGAGTGGCGGCGGCGGAACTCTTCCAGCTCCCCGGCGTCGGCGAACAGCGGGTCGAGCAGCTGCCTGCCGTCCGGGCCGTGAGAATCTTCCAGCCTGCGCAGCATAAGCAGCAGGGGGTCCTCCCCCGGGTCCGGGGCGATTTGGGAAGGCAAGGCGGTTTTGCCGGGCGTGGCCGGGTTCAGTTCGGCATAGGCGACCACCTTGCCGTAAAAAATCCTGTCCGCGGCCGGGTCGGCGAAATCGCCGTAGGGATGGGCGGTCCTGCCGCCGGACTTTTTCCTTTTGGGCGTCGACAGGGGGGGGAGGCGCATCGTTTCCGGACGCGCCTTGAGGCGGGCGTGGAGGGCCGCGCCCATGGCCACGAAATATTCGGCGAATTCGGGAAAGACCGCCATGTCCCTGTCCAGCTTCAGGGTCTGGACAAAGCGCTCGCGCAGCGAAGGCAGGAAGGCCAGAGGTCCGCCCAGAAAAACGACCTTGCCGGCTATGCTCCGGCCGCGCGCAAGGCCGGAAATGGTCTGATTGACCATGGCCTGCATGATCGAGGCGGCGATGTCCGCGCGCGCGCAACCCTCGTTGAGCAAAGGCAGAATGTCGGTTTTGGCGAAAACCCCGCAACGCGAGGCAATGGGATACAGGGTTTTGTATCCGTGGGCCAGCTTGTCGAGCCCGGCGGCATCCGTATCCAGAAAGGCCGCCATCTGGTCGATAAAGGCCCCCGTCCCCCCGGCGCAGGTCTCGTTCATGCGCTGCTCCGGGCCGCCGGTGAAAAAGGTCAGCTTGGCGTCTTCCCCGCCCAGCTCTATGGCCACGTCCGCGTCCGGGATATGGCGCCGGATGCTCAGACCGGAGGCCACGACCTCCTGCACGAAGGGCATTTCCATGTCGGAGGACAGGGAGATGGCCCCGGAACCCGTAAGAGACAGGAATCTTTTCCTCCCCGCCAGGGCCGCGTCGGCCTCCCGCAACACGGCGGACACGGTGGACCGCACCTCGGAAAGATGACGACGGTAGACGGAAAAAAGAATTTTATCCTGCAAATCAAGGGCCACCGCCTTTACCGTAGTGGAGCCCACATCGAGCCCCATAAAGGCGTCTTCACCCTGCATTTCCGTTTTATCAAGCGTTTCCATCGCGATTTCCCATTATGGACCAAGAGACGAAAATACTCAAGGGAACCTCTATAAACCGTCTTTTTGCCCCCTGGCGGCGTCAGGCTCCTTTCGCCAACGGGTCGAATATGTTGAATATACTCCCCCTTGTCGAAACTCGCCTTCCTTGCCAGGAAAC
>JAITRF010000120.1 GCA_031288535.1 Desulfovibrio sp.
TCTCCGCGTTCAAACGGATTTGAATGCCGGTATCAGACGTCCACCCTCTGGCCGAAAAAGGAAAAGAGCAGTTCCATCAGCTTTTCCGCTTCCAGGGGTTTGGCCAGATGTCCGTTCATGCCGGAGGCGAAGGCCTGCTCCACGTCTTCTTTGAAGGCATTGGCGGTCATGGCGATAATCGGCACCGACGCGGCGTCCCTGCGATCCAGGGCGCGGATGGTCCTGGAGGCGTCGTAGCCGTTCATGTGCGGCATTTGCACGTCCATGAAAATCATGTCGTAGAAACCGGGTTCGGACGCCTTGAATTTGTCGACGGCCACCGCCCCGTCCTGGGCCTCGTCTATGATGATGCCCGTTTCGGACAACTGTTCCATGACGATTACGCGGTTTATCTCCACATCGTCCACGAGCAGCACATGCTTGCCCGAGAGCTGGGAGACGTCCCAGTCGATGTCCTTGGCGGCGTCTGCGCCCTCGCTGTCTTCCGTGAGCCACAGTTCGAAGGAGAAGGTGCTGCCTCTGCCTTCATCGCTTTGCACCCGGATCTCGCCGCCCAGCATGTTGACGATGCTCTGGCTTATGGACAGCCCCAGTCCCGAGCCGCCGTACTGCCTGGTGATGTGCCCGCCGAGCTGTTCAAAGGGCTTGAACAGCATGTCCATCTGCGATTTGGAAATGCCTATGCCGCTGTCCCGCACGGAGAACAGAATTCTGTCGCGTCCGTCCTGCCCTTCCAGCTTGCGCAGGGTAAAGTTGATCTCCCCGCATTCCGGGGTGAATTTGACGGCGTTGCCCAGCAGGTTGATCAACACCTGACGCAGACGCAGGGGATCGGAGATGTAGTTGCCGGGACCCAACTCCTGTTCTTCAATGGTAAAGGTGAGGTTTTTTTCCTGGCAGCGCGGGCGGATTATGTTCTCCACGCTGGAAACGAGCTTCAGAAGATCGAAGGACTCCTCGCTCATCTCTATTTTGCCGGCTTCGATTTTGGAAATGTCGAGGATGTCGTTCAGCAGGCCGAGCAGATGGGCGGAGGAGGTCTCAATCTGGCGGATGTGCGCCAGGACCTCGTCTTTTTCCGCTTTTTCGTCTTGCAGTTTGCGTTTGGTGATATTGGTCATGCCGATGATCGCGTTCATCGGCGTTCTGATTTCGTGGCTCATGCGGGCCAGGAAAGCGGTTTTGGATTCGCTCGCCCGGTTGGCCAGCACCGCGGCTTTTTCCAGTTCGCTCTGGGTGCGGCGCAGTTCTGTTTCCACGCTTACGCGCCGGGTGACGTCGCGGCCGAAGCCGAGCAGGCCGATCAGAGCCTTGCTGGAGGCGTCAAAGGTCGGCGTGCGCACTACGTCCAGGGTTTCCGTGTGCCCGTCGTCATAGGTGAAGCGTTCCTCGGTATAGACCGGGGCGGAGCTGGCATAGGCGGCGTTGTCGTTTTCCCTGATGATCGCGGCGATTTTTTCCGGCAGTATATCATCGAAGGTGCGCCCGATGATCTCCTCTGAGGGCAGATCCACGGCGTTGGCAAAACGCGGGTTGACCGCCAGAACGCGGCGCTGCGTGTTCTGATACCATATAAGATCCGGCGAGGAGAGGAAAATTGTGGAGAGCAGGATGCGCTGCTCCTCTATGCGTTCCTGTTCCTTGATGAAATCCGTGACATCGGTGGTGGTCACTACGATGCCGAGTTTTTCCCCGTTTTTGTCCGTAAGGTAAGTGGCTGTGCCGCGTAGATAGCGATTTGTGCCCTCGTGGTACAGGACTTCGGCTTCCACGCCTTTTTCCATGGCGGTCAGGGGGCAGCTCGGAGTTCCTAGCGTGAAGACGCTGTAATCGGCGTAAGGTTTGCCGATGATGTTTTCCAGGTCCACGCCGGCCAGGGCTTGGGCCTGATCGTTCATGTACTTGATGTTTTCGTCAAGGTCGAGGATCGTCAGCGGCATCTGGACGCTGCCCACGATGCTGTCGGCCATTTCGTCGAAGGAGTCCGCGAGGGCGCCCATTTCGTCCTTGACCGGGGCGTTGAAGCGGAAGGTGCGTTCCCCGGAACGGAAACGCGAGATGCCCCGGATCATGTTCTTGATGCTGCCGGTAAAGAGCGAGGCGAGCCAGATGGCGATAAGCACGACCAGCGCCGCCATGGCGGCCGTAGACAGGGAAAGGCTCCAGGCCGTGTCCCCGAGGTTCTGGCCTATGGCTCTGTAGGTTTCTTCGGCAATGGCATCCAGTTCATCGTCTGTTTCGCGGATGCGGTCGCGCAGAATCTTCTGGGTTTCCGTGGCCGGACGGTGGAAGTCGTTGAGGTTGGCGCCGATGGCCACAAAGCCGAAACCTACCTTGGACTTGCCATAGTTGCCGGTATAATAGGGAATGGCGGCGGCCGTGTTCAGTTTCCACAGCCCGCTCCAGAGTATGAGGAAGGAGCCGGAACCACCGGTGTTCGCCAGATCGAACCAGCCCGTGCACTGGGGCGCGAAGTTCAGGTAGCGGCAGTCAAGGCCGACCAATCCCCGTTTCGTAAGCTCCTGCGCCGGCTTTTTTTTGTTGGATTGCCCGGAGAAGGTGGGCACGTCCTTGATGAATTCCGGGTAGGACAGGCCGGAGGCCCGCCATTCGTCATAAATGCGGTCTTCAAGCCAGGGCACCTGGGGTTCGCCGCTTTCCTGGTCAAAGCCGGTGATGGAATGGTGCCTGGGGTGAACTATGCTGCGGCCCTTGTAATCCCATATAAAGGCGTAATTGCCCTCATAGGCGTCGGAAATCTCGACATAGCGCTCGCTGGTGGGAATAATGTGGTCGGTGAACTCCATGATGTGGTCATGGTCCAGGGCGAGGGTCACGTAACCGATGATTTCGCCCGCGCGGGCAACCGGCGTCGCCCAGCGCACCAGCCCCTTGAAGCGGCGTCCATACGGGTTTTCCTGACCTGCGAAGGCCTGTTTTTCCGGCACATAGGGCACGCCTCTCCTGGCGCAGTTCTCCGGCGTGTACATGCCGATCAGGTTGGTGCCGATATATTCGCCGATCACGTCGGATACGTAAATTTCGCCGGGCTTGAGCTTTTTCAGCTCTGCGAAATAGGTTTCCGCGCGCACGAAGGTGTTGCGCCGATCTGAAACGTCCGCAAGTTCCCGCTTCATCAGATCGGAGGAAACGACCTTGATGCGCTCTTTGCCCTGCAGGTCCACAAAGGTGGCCTCGAGGTACAGGGGCCGATCCTCGTGGGTGAAGTCGTCGGGCGGGCGGTAGTGGAAGCTGTGGTCGTTTTCCTCGATGCTTGAGATCACCTTGGTTTTTTCTTTCTTTCCGCCGGCGATTACCCAGGATTTTCCGTCCTCGCTCAGGGTCCAGGTCCCCTGTTGCACCAGCTTGCCGGTCTGATTCTGCACAAAGGCGCGATAGACGGATTCATCCGGCTCAAAAGAGGAGATCAGGAGAATGTCCCTGTCGCGCGCATAGAGAAAGTTCGCCACCTGCCGGGCCGTATCCGTGCTCATGCGTTCGATCTCGTCCGTGGCCCGGTTGTCCAGGGCCACGGTCGCGTCGCGCACGGCGATGTCGCCGGCCTCGGAAAGCGCCGCAAGCGCCTTGGAGGAAAGTTCCCCTGTGCGTTCTTTCAGCAGTTCGCCAAGTTCCCAGGCCTGCCTCCAGGCGACCAGGGCGATCAGGATGAGCGGTATGACCTTGATGACTATGAAAAGGGCGATTAGCTTGGCGCGCATGCCCAGGCCGAAGTAGGCGAATGCCGTTTCCACTCCCCGGCGCAATTTGGATAAGGATTGCTTCATGACCGCGACACTGAAGACTATGCGCGATGTTTCCACCGGTTATGGTTCGTTGACGCCGGGATTTGCTGAGCAGTTCTTGGAATTGACGCCGGAATTTGTCTGGTTATCCTTTGGGCCGGACACGCCTGCAAAGGCTTATAGCAACAAACGCGATGTTTGTCACCATGCCGTAAGCGTCGTTGCCAAATCGCTCTAATGCCCTCGTTTACGGAAAGGCAGGCCCTTCGGCCAATCGCCGCCACGCAAGGCGGCGTTTGCGCATTCCAGCCAGCCCGTATGCCTTTCCGCCAGGTTTGGTTTCACAACGCTCTCCTGAAAAGAAAGGGCGCGTTCCCTCTCCGTCACGTCGTAACACAGGCGGTCGATCCACGCCCATGCTTCCTCCCCGGACCAGGCGAACGGCAGCCTCAACTCGAAAAACTTTTTCTCCAGGTTGTTCATGAAGCGCTTGCGCCGCCCGGACATAGTGTTGACGTGCAGCAGGGGGATATTGTTCCGTATGGCCTGGATGCTCGGCGAGGAGGAATAATTCACCGTTATGAGAACGGCCGTCGCGCCAAGCAGGCTTCCCAAATCGGAATCCAGCGGAAGAATGCGTTCCGGGCTTACCCCGGCCGCGGAGAAAAGCTCCTTTTCCGGCCAGGTCGGGTGCAGCTTGAAGAGTATGTCGTAATCTCCGTCCAGACGTTGCGGCGCCACGGCAAGCCGGCGCAGAAGCTCCAGCCGGGCCGTCGGCCCGTCATAGGCATGCAGCCAGGGCGCGGTCTGGCATATGGCAAAAATGAACAGAAGGCAGGGTTTTGCCTGCTCCTTTGCGGGCAGGTTCCTCACGGGATATTCGTTGGTCACGAAAATATCGTCGACCACCTGTGAGCGCGTAGCCGCCGCGTTTTCCTCATATGCGGCCTGTATGAGGGGGCTCGTCAACGCCAAAAGGTGCGGATCGTCCTCGTGCATGGGGCTGTACTGGATGTTTTCCACGGCGGCATGGGGGATGGTGATTGTCGGAACGCCGCAGTCCAGGCAGGCCCGTTCGCAGAGACGGACGACAGCGTCCTGGGAGTGGGGCGCAACGGCGAGGGCCGGTCGCGAGCTGGACAGAAGGTCCGCGAGATCCCTGCGGAAGCTTTGGTATCCAGCGGCGCGGGCGCCGATGTACCCGGACAGAAGCTTTGCTCCGACGGGGTAACAACGCAGAAGTTTCTCAAGGGCCGCCGCCTCGTCTGCGCCTTGGCCGGAAATCCTTGCGGGAACCGGCAGGGGCCGCACCGCGACCTGAAAGTCCCGCTGGGCGCTTGCGGCTCCTTCCTTAGTCCCGTCAATCAGAAAAAGCGTGAGCGGGCGGCCGAGTTTCTGCGTTTGCCTGATAATATGGGCATGGCGGAACAGTTCCCATTGACTGACGAAAAAAACGATGCCGCCTTTAAGCGGAGGGGTCGTCAAGCTCCGGCCAGCGCTGACGGCCATATCTCGGATCTTCCTGGTAAGACGCCGGATGGAACGCGCCTTTCTGGAGATGAAATTTTTCCTGCGGAAAGACGGAGGGGCGACGGGGATGGCTGAATACATATCGGGAGCCGTATCCTTCCATATCGCCAGGGGCACGTCGCTCTCATGCCAGTACCCCGCCGCCATGGGAGCGCGCTCCAGGCAATATATCCTCCGCGCCCCATGCTCCCGCCAGGAGCCTGCCAATGCCTCGGCCATGCCCAGAGACATGAACGGAAACATAAGGTCCCCGCGCATCAACTCGGGCAGGGATTTCGGGCCGCAGACCTCCGCCCAGGCATCCAACTGCGCCAGCCCCTTCTCGATGGCATCGCTTCTGGCATCTGCGGAGAGCCAGGCATCATGCGGCAGACAGGGCAGACCCTGCGCCTCAAGAAGGCCAATGGCTGCCGGTTCCATGGCCAGGGGGACGTGCCGCCCGCACAGCGAACGCAAGGCTCCCGGCGCACTGTCCGGGAAATCTTCCAGATCGCGCGCCCACAAAGCCAGCAGAGTCTTGCCCGCGATAGTCACAATATTCCTTCCTGTCTGCATATCCACCGATGAGACGCATGCTTCTGCCGGCTTCCGATTCAGAGGTCTTTTCAGAACAAATCGAAACTATATCATTTTCTTTCAGCTTTTAATTTTTTTATCTTACGCCAGGGCCAAGTAGGCAATCAGCATAGTCTGCGCAATAATGAATATGCGACATGGCAATTTTCATCAACCCATTCTTTATTCTGATCATATTTTTCCGTGATTCCGCTTTTTCCCGTCATTCTGAGCGAAGCGAAGAATCTATCTTCCGGCCTTTGGCCTTTGAAGATGAAGATGGATGCTTCGCTTCGCTCAGCATGACCCTTCTCTGTCTGCGGGCATAGCCCTTCTCCGTGTGGGGGCATGGCTCTTCTCTGTCTGCGGGCATGGCCCTTCTCTGTCTGCGGGCGTGGCCCTTCTCTGTGTGCGGGCATGGCCTTTCTCCGTGTGGGGGCATGGCTCTTCTCTATGTGGGGGCATGGCTATTGCCGGCGGTGCGGTCCTGGGATGCGCATCGCTCCGGACCGATTCCCGTCAATATGGACGATCTCGCCCGCTCTGGTGAGGGGCTTGAGGTCGGCGTGATCCGTCCCCGGCCGACAATTCGTCAAAAAGGCGCAGAATACGCTCTCCAGCCAATCCGTCCAGCGCCGCCCAGCGGGGCGCCTCTTCCCTCTGAAACCCGGCAACTTCCTCAAGGTATGCGTCATCTTCAGTCAG
>JAITRF010000121.1 GCA_031288535.1 Desulfovibrio sp.
ATATTGCTGGATCAACTGCCGCGCCTACTCAACGGGTTTGGCAGAACCTTCGCGGGATATGGTGATTCGTACAAAGCGGTTGTCATTGTCGTATGTGACCTTGATGATAAAAATCAGCAAGATTTTCTCGGAGAACTACACAAGTTGTTCGACAGTTGCCAGCATAAACCTGTGACGCGGTTCTGTCTGGCGATAGAGGAAGGCGAGGCATGGCTGCTCGGAGATATCTCTGCCGTCAAGCAAGCATATCCCACGGCAAAAGATGCTGTGTTGCAAGGGTATGAGAACGATTCCATTTGCGGCACCTGGGAACTGTTGGCTGATGCCGTCTATGAAGGCGGGGTAAAAGCTCTGAAGGGCAAAGGCTGGAGGGCTGTGGGTGCGGAAAAATTCAGATGGGCATCTGAAATTACACCCTTTATCGATGTGGCGCGGAACAACTCGCCAAGTTTCCGCCATTTTTGCACCTGTCTGACTACACTGGCTGCAACTGATTCAATCAGTGAATAGGTGGACGTCCAGCTTTTGATCATATTTTGGTGTTCAAAATTTTGCTTTTACGGCAATGGTACGGTATGGCCGATGACAAGGCCGAATGCCAGATTAATGACCGTGTATAATGAAGTCCTGCCGGACAGAAAAAAGCGTCAAAAAATACGCCAAGTTTATGATTGGCCCGGAAAAGGAATTTTTAGAAGTTCCCTGATGTGAAGAAGGCATGAAAAAAATCCAGAGGCGCAAACCTGACGAAATCTCCATCCGCAGCTCGGCGGCGGAATACCTGACCTTCATCGCAGCCACGGGCGAAGGCGGCGTGGAGGTGGTGTATGCCGACGAAAACGTCTGGCTCACGCAAAAAATGCTGGCCGCGCTCTATGACGTCGAAGTCAATACCGTCAATGAGCATATCGCTAAAGTCTTTGCGGATCAGGAACTTGAGCCGGAGTCAACTATTCGGAATTTCCGAATAGTTCAAACTGAGGGCGAACGGCAGGTCAGCCGGGAAGTGAAGCACTACGGCCTGCAGATGGTCATCGCTGTGGGCAACAAGGTCAATTCCGCCCGCGCCGTCCAGTTCCGCAAGTGGGCCAACCGAATCATTAAAGATTACACCATCCAGGGCTGGGCGATGGACGTGCCGCGCCTGAAAAGCGGCGGTTCCATACTTACCAGAGACTATTTTGAAAAGCAGCTTGCCGTCATTCGGGAAATCCGCATGAGCGAGCGGAGGTTTTATCAAAAAATCACCGATATTTATGCGACATCAGTGGATTACGACAGAAACGCCCTGACCACCAGGGAGTTTTTCGCCGCTGTGCAGAACAAACTGCATTGGGCGATTCATGGGCATACGGCGGCGGAACTGATTATGGATCGAGCCGATCACCGGAAGGATCACATGGGTCTGCAAACTTGGGAGGCCGCGCCCAGCGGGAAAATCCAGAAATTCGACGTTTCCGTGGCCAAAAATTATCTTTCTGTGGAGGAACTTGAAGCACTGGAGCGTATCGTCACCATGTATCTGGACTATGCCGAGTTACAGGCCACACGCCATATCCCCATGACCATGGAAGACTGGAAAATGCGCTTGGACGCCTTTTTGCAATTCACCGAGTCTGAAGTGCTGCACGACGCGGGCAGGGTCGCGGCGGAAATCGCCAAAGCCTTTGCCGAAAGCGAGTTCGAAAAATATCGCATCGTGCAGGATCAGCTTTTCCGGAGCGATTTTGATGAATTTCTTGCCCTGGAACAGGGGATGAAAGAAATTGGCGGCGTAGACGCAGGGGAAAAAGAGAAAAACCGCGCCCCCAGCCCGACAAAAGCAAAAAATCGGGATTGAACCGGCCCGCGCACAAAAGTACAAATTGAACCGCCGCCACGTTGCACAGGAATTTTTTTGGGGCGACTCCGGGGGCAAGCAATACTTTTATAACTGTATAGATTATGAATTTCAAAGCATTACAGTACAAGCTCTGTTCTGTCCCTCCTACAAAACAAGGGAGAAATGCGCGTCGCCGTCTTTTTTGATGCGCTCCACCAGGCCGAATTCCCAGTCAAAGTATTCCGCCATGGCTTCCGGCTTGGCGTTGACGTCCGTATACGGCTTGTACCAGATGTCGTCCTCGGAGCAGAGCGCCTTGGGCATTCCCCGCTCCAGCGGAAGCTCGGCCGCTTTCCAGGCGGGCAGACCGCCTTTAAGCGCCAGAATCAGGCTGCCGGGCCAGATGGCGGCGGCATCGGACGCGGCGAAACGGGCGTGGATGTCGCTGTCCGAGATAAGCGCCACTTCTTTCGCGTCCGGATACGCCTTTCCCGCCAATTCCAGGTAGCCGCGCGTGACCCAGATCGCTCCGGGCACATGTCCCGCGCGATGGGTCTTGCTGACGCCCACATTGATAGTCAGGGGAGGATGAGGACCGGCGAGCCGATCGCGCAGTTCAAAGGCCTTGATCGAGGCGACCGGGCACGGGACCTCGACCCGAGGGAAAACTTCCCCGTATTCCAGACCGGCGGCGCTGTAGCCGGAGCCGCCAAGACCGCCGCGCAGCACGTACACCTCGGGAAGGCCCATCTGCTTCAGCCAATGCGCGGTCATGATTGCGCGGACCTCGGTATCGTCCACAAGCACGTACCGGGCGTTGCGCACGGCCGCGTATTCGTCCGTGGCCTGCACGAGTTGCCCGCCCTGGGCGCACCGCGAGTCGGGAATATGCCCGGCCGCGAATTCTTCCGGCTGACGCACGTCAAAAATGTACAGGGTCCTTTCTTCCGCCTCAGCCTGCCATTGTCTCACCGTGGAACGCTCCACAAAGGATACGCCGTATTTTTCAGCCACTTTCCCGGCCCGTTCTCTGGCGATGTCCAGGGCGCGGGAAGAAGGTGGCGCGGTTCGTCTGCCGGCGCCGTATTCCAGATTGAAACCGGCGAGCTGCCAGTTCATGGTGCCGCCTTTGAGCGCCACCACCCGGTTGGGCACCCCGGCGTTCCTCAGGGTCTGGGCGCCGATTATGCTGCGCGTTCTTCCGGCGCAGTTGATAATCACCGTGGTGCGCTCATCCGGCACCAGATCGGCGAAACGGTAGAGCACCTCGCACCCCGGCGCGTTCATGCCGCCCGGAATATTCATATTGGAATATTCCTCGCGCGGGCGCACGTCTATGACCGCATACCCGTTGCCGGAATCCATGATGGCCTTGATTTCCGAAGGCTCCAGGCGCATGGTGTGCTGCTCTTCCTCCACGTATTCGCCAAAGCCCTTGCTCAGGGCGCCCACGCCGGTGAATTCCACATACCCCGCGTCTTTCCAGGCTTTCATGCCTCCCTTCAGCACTCTCGGATCCGAATAGCCCAAGCTCCGAAGCACGGCCGCGGCCCGCTCCGCACGGGGCGTCACCGTTTCCTCCCCGCTGTCCGCCAGTATGACCGGCACAGCGCGGCAAGGCACAAGGTCTCGCGCCATCATCTCCAGACGGCCGATTGGAGCGCAACTGGCCAACAACATGTGGCCGCGCGCGAATTCCTCCTGTTCGCGCACGTCCAGTACGGCGAATTCCCCCCGAGCGGCAAACAGGGCTTTGGCGTCATGAGGGGTTGTGTACGGCATGGTCATGCTTGTCCTAGTCAGAAATTTCAGTGTTTATAGCTTGTTATACATTTTAAACTCGAACCGCTCCAAAACTATTTACGTTTATACAAAATACTGTAATATTTTCAACAGTAAATGTAATACACCTGTACACCGCTTACGTGGACTGCACTTCAATGCCTGTTGCGGTGATGGTCTTCAAGGAATTTTCGATGAAAAGCATCCTGGTTCTGGGGGTCGGGAACATTCTCTACGGAGACGAGGGAGTGGGAGTGCATGCCCTGCGTTTTCTGGAAGAACGCTATGATTTTCCGGAGAACGCCGTCCTGCTTGACGGGGGCGTCATGGGCAAGCTCCTCATGGCCGCGTTGCTGGAACATGATTTCGTCCTTATCCTGGATGCGGTCCTGAACGGCGGCGCTCCAGGCAGCATCTACCGCCTGGAGGACGAGGCCCTGCGCAAGAGCCTGGGGTTCCACGATTCCCAGCATCAGGTGGATTTGGTGGACACCCTGATCAGTTGCGGGATGATCGGCAGGAGACCGGAGGCCGTGGTCATCGGCATGGAACCGCAGGACTACATGCGGATGACGGATCGCCTGAGCGACGCCTGCGCGGCCGCCCTGCCCCTGCTCATCCGCCACGCCCTGGCCGAACTGGAGAGGCTCGGGGTCAAACCCGCCGCAAAATCCGCGCGCGCGGACCGGGAGCAAGGGGCGTGAGCCTGCCGAACGGCGCCGGAAACTCGCTACGGGCCGTTCCGGAGAAAAAAAACCTCCTCGCCCTTCCGGTCGGTGTCCGCCCGGAGGGGGATGAATTTTTTGAAACCCTGCTGCACGGCAACGGACTCCGCCTTGAGCGCATAATCTCCAGAGGCCAGATCTCCCCGGAGGGCTTCTGGTATGATCAGGCCGAAGACGAGTGGGTGCTCGTGCTGGAAGGCGAGGCGGAAATCGCCCGCGCGGACGGCTCGGTGATCCGGCTTTTCAGGGGCGACAGCCTGTTTCTGCCCAAAGGCATGAAGCACAGGGTCGCCTATACGAGCGACCCCTGCGTCTGGCTCGCCCTGCACGGGAACCTCGCCGGGACGGCTCCCGGTCCGCGGTAATAGAGCGGTTCAACATTGAAAATATATTAACCGTCCTGCAGGGATTCGCCTGCAAATCCCTGCAGCGGGATTGTCGCCAGGCGAACAAGCTTTGCCACCAAACGACAATCTCAAACGTAAAATGCTCTAGAGATTTTGTCATTGAAAGTATCTTTCCGATGAAATGCTCTGACGGTGTGAAGTGAAGCGTCACACCGTTCGCGCAATTGGCGCAGGCGGGCTACGCCCGCCGCCAAGCGACAATCTCAAGCATAAAATGCTGTCATGTACCCCCGGCAAAGCCGGGCTCCCGTCAGCCGCCGGTTATGTAAAAAGTGGCCCCGGCCTTTGCCAGGAGGCGGTTTTCCTCATCCAGAACGTCCGCCTCGGCCATGCAAAGCCTCGCCCCGCTCCTGACCACCCTGGCCACGGAACTCAACATCGCCTTGCG
>JAITRF010000133.1 GCA_031288535.1 Desulfovibrio sp.
CCGCGATTCTGGCGGCTTTCGCTTCGGCCTCGGGATCAGGCTCGACTTGACGTTCCCACAATTCTTTTATGGCTTGTTGATCCAACATAATTTATCTCCTGTTTTCCTGATTATACGCAAATAAAAACCCCGGCCCCTCTTGCCCTCTTGCAGGGCTAACGCATCTAAAATTTTATATTGTTAATTAAGGATATTATGGTACACACCTTTGAGATTCGCGACGGCGGCAAAGCCGCCTTGCTCCTTACGAAGCCTGCGGCTTCGTGCGATGCTTGCGCATCGCGGCAGGGCTGACGCAATAAGATGCGTCAGCCCTGGCCCTCTTGCCGGCGCTGTTGACAGCAGGACATGGGCGATATATACTTGAAGATTGAATCATGTACGGGAAAAAATACCCCTCCTTGCTTTCGCAGGGGGGAAAGAAACAGAAATTTGCATCGCGCCCGCGCGGGGCGCGGCGAATTCATTCCGGAGGCATTGATGGCCAGGATTACCGTCGAAGATTGCCAGGAACGGGTCAACAACCGCTTTCTGCTCGTGCAGATGGCCATAAAGCGCGTGCATCAGTACCGCCAAGGCTACCAGTCCCTGGTGGAAAGCCGCAACAAGGAAGTAGTGACGGCTTTGCGGGAAATCGCCGCCGCCAAGGTCATGCCCGATGATTTGAGCTATTATTCCGCCCCCGCCTTCCCCGTGGACATTTCCAAGATAGACTGAGAAGATGAGCCGCCGCGATTATTACGAAGTGCTGGGCGTGGCGCGCACGGCCTCGCAGGAGGAAATCAAAAAATCCTACCGCAGGCTGGCCATGGAGTATCACCCGGACCGCAATCCGGGCGATGCCGAGGCGGAGGTCAGGTTCAAGGAAGCCGCCGAGGCCTATGACGTGCTGCGCGACGAAGAGAAACGCTCCCGCTACGACCGCTTCGGCCACGAAGGGGTGTCCGGAGGGGGCGGTTTCAGCAGCACGGACGACATTTTTTCGCATTTCGGCGACATTTTCAGCGATCTTTTCGGCTTCGCGGGTTCCGGAGCGGGCAGACGCAGGCGTCCCACCCAGGGAGCGGACCTGCGTTACAACCTCAGCGTTTCCTTCAGGCAGGCGGCCAAGGGCGACAGCGTAAACATCAGGATTCCCCGCAATACGACCTGCCCGGAATGCCGGGGAACGCGCGCCGCCTCCGGCTCCGGCCCGGAAAAATGCAGGCATTGCGGCGGCGTCGGGCAGGTGCTGCACAACCAGGGTTTTTTCCAGATCAGGGTGCCCTGTCCGGTCTGCGGCGGCTTTGGAGAGGTCATAGCCAACCCATGTCCGCGCTGCAAGGCCACGGGCCAGGTCACGGAAATGCGCGAGTTGGCGGTCAACATTCCCGCCGGGGTGGATTCCGGCAACCGCCTGCGCCTGCGCGGGGAGGGCGAGGGAGGGACGAACGGAGGCCCGCCCGGCGACCTCTACGTGGTCATAAACGTGGATGAGGACGATACCTTCAGCCGTGAAGGACAAAACCTTCTCGTCACGCGCGAGATCTCCTTCGTCCAGGCCGCTCTGGGGGTAAAACTCGACGTTCCCACCCTGGACGGAGACATAGTTTTCGACGTGCCGCGCGGCACGCAAAGCGGGGAAATATTCCGCATTCCCGGCCGGGGGCTGCCTTATCCCGGCCGCAGGCAGACCGGGGATTTGCTGGTGGAGGTCCGGGTGCTGACGCCAAAGAACCTGACCGGGCGCCAGGAGGAAATTTTGCGGGAATTCGCGGCCCTGGACGAACAGAAACCCCTGAACCTGGCCAGGACTTTTATTAACAAGGTGGGCAAGGCGGTCGGCGGGAAATTGTCTTCCGTCGGAAAACCCTGAGCGGTTTACGCTTGGGATCGTCGCCCGACGGCGATGCGATCCTCACGCCGCCCGCGGCGGGCTTGCCACTCGGCGGCGGGTACGCTGTTCTGTATGTATTTTTATAAATAGCACAGCGCGCCGGTGTCATGGCATCCCGCGAATGACATGACGCCGGCCCGTTCTTTCGACGCCCGCGCCGGGCGGCGGCCGCGACGGTTTTTTGCGCGGCTTTGCACCCGGCGTCTTCCGCAATTCCGGAGCAGTATGTTCAGCCCGATCTTCAGGAAAATATTCGGTTCCTCCAACGACCGCTACATCAAGCGCAAGATGCAGATCGTGCGCGCGACAGGCGCGCTTGAACCCGCGATGCAAAAGCTTGAACAGGCGGATTTCCCGGCGCGCATGGAAGAACTCAAGGCGGCGGTCGGCGCCGGGGAGAAAACCCTGGACGAACTGCTTCCGGAGGTGTTCGCCCTTGTGCGGGAGGCTTCCGTCCGCTCTTTGGGCATGCGCCATTTTGACGTGCAGCTTGTCGGGGGCATGGTCCTGCACGCCGGGCGCATAGCGGAAATGAAGACCGGCGAAGGCAAAACCCTGGCCGCCACCCTGGCGGTGGCCTTGAACGCTTTGTCCGGAAAGGGCGTGCACGTGATCACGGTCAACGACTACCTCGCCCGGCGCGACGCCGCCTGGATGGGGAAGCTCTACAATTATCTGGGCCTGTCCGTGGGGGTGATCGTGCACGGGCTCGACGACCGGCAGCGCCAGGAGGCTTACGCCGCTGACGTCACCTACGGCACCAACAACGAATTCGGCTTCGACTACCTGCGCGACAACATGAAGTTCTACCAGGAACAGCTCGTGCAGCGCGGACATCATTTCGCCATCGTGGACGAGGTGGACTCCATCCTTATCGACGAGGCGCGCACCCCGCTGATTATTTCCGGGGCCTCCTCGGATACCACGGAACTGTACCGCAAGGCGGATTTTATCGTCACCCGCCTGAAGCCCGAAGATTACACCCTGGACGAGAAGGGCCGCACGGCCATGCTCACGGACCGGGGCACGGAGCACGTGGAGGGACTGCTCGGCATAGACAACCTTTTCGACGCCCGGAACATGGCCGTGCAGCACCATGTGCACCAGGCGCTCAAGGCGCATCACATCTACCGGCGCGACGTCGATTACATAGTCAACGAGAACCAGGTGGTGATCGTGGACGAGTTTACCGGCCGCCTGATGCCGGGAAGGCGCTTTTCCGACGGGCTGCACCAGGCGCTGGAGGCCAAGGAGCGCGTAAAGGTCGAGGCCGAGAACCAGACCCTGGCCGCCATCACCTTTCAGAATTACTTCCGCATGTACGGGAAGCTCTCGGGCATGACCGGCACGGCCGACACCGAAGCCGTGGAATTTCACGAGATTTACGGTCTGGACGTCATATCCGTGCCCACCCACATGCCCATGATCCGCCTGGACATGCCCGACATCATCTACCGCAGCAAAGATGAAAAGATGGAGGCCATAGTCGCCCGCATCAAGGACCTCCACAAGCTCGGCCAGCCGGTGCTGGTGGGGACCATCTCCATAGAAACCTCGGAGTTGCTTTCCACCAGACTGAAAAAAGTGAACATCCCCCACAACGTGCTGAACGCCAAATACCACGAGCAGGAGGCCGGAATCATCGCCGAGGCCGGCCAGAAGGGCAAGGTGACGATAGCCACGAACATGGCCGGCCGGGGCACGGACATCGTGCTGGGCGAAGGGGTGCGGGAGCTGGGCGGGCTTTTCATTCTGGGCACGGAGCGGCACGAGAGCAGGCGCATAGACAACCAGTTGCGCGGCCGTTCCGGCCGCCAGGGGGACCCCGGCTGCTCCCAGTTCTACCTCTCGCTTGAAGACGATCTGATGCGCCTTTTCGGCTCGGATCGCATCGCGAAGATCATGGAAACCCTGGGTCTGCGCGAAGGGGAATCCATCGAGCACCGCATGATCTCCCGCGCCATAGAAAACGCCCAGAAAAGAGTGGAAGGGCACAACTTTGAAATAAGAAAGACCCTGCTGGATTACGACAACGTCATGAACCAGCAGCGCGAGGTGATCTACTCGCTGCGCCGCGACGCCATCAACCGCCGGGATACGGAGGGGGCGATCCTGGAGTTTCTGGACGACACCATAAACGAACTCTACGCGGCCTATGAGGCCGCGCGGGGCAAGCTGGACCCGGAGCAGGAAGAAGCGCTCGCCGGCCAGCTTCAGGACGTTTTCAACCTGAAACGGGTGCGCCAGGATGAAGAGCTGCCCACGCCCGCCGAATGCCGCGCGGCCGTGCTGCTGATCCTGGAGGAACTCAAAGCCGGCGCGCCCCAGGTCTATCCCGACATCCTGCGCTATTTTTTGCTGGAAGAACTTGACCGCAGCTGGAAAGAACATCTTCTGAACATGGATCACCTGCGCGACGGGATCGGGCTGCGCGGCTACGGACAGCGCGATCCGAAGCAGGAATACAAGAAGGAAGGCTTTGCCATGTTCCAGGATATGCTCTTCCATATCCAGGAAAACCTTTTCAAGGCGTTAACCCGCATGCGCGTTTCCGTGGAAGAGCAACCCGCTGGGGAGGCCGGGGAGGATGAGGCGCCGGCCGCTCCAGCGCCGGAAGACGCGCCTGCTTCCGGCAAAGGCGCCTCGCCTTTCCGGCACCAGGAGCGCAGCCTGGGACTCAGATATTCCGGGGCGGCAGGCCCCGAGGCCGGGAAACGACTCCCGGAACGCCGGGACACGCAAAAAGTCGGGCGCAATGACGAATGCCCCTGCGGCAGCGGAAAAAAATACAAAAAATGCTGCGGTCGGGGGAAATAATCCCGTTCCGGGCAAATTTCCCCAGTTTGCGCCGGGGACGGCAAGATCGCGGACCGCTTGTCATTCTTTTCCGGTTTGCAGGGTTTCCCACGCCTTTTCGATGATGACCATCGAGGCGTCGTCCGGGTGGCAGTTCCCGCCGCAAGCGGATTTTATCAGTTCCGCATTGCCCCGCCACAGACCGTAATAATTCCGGATCCACATCCCCCAACTAAAATGGAACATGATGAGGTCCTCGCGCTTTGTGCCGCGTATGACCTCCTTGTTCTCCGGCGACAGGGAAGTGATGATGTCGGCGACGGCCGCTTCTACAGTGACGGGCCAGTTCCCGGGTTCAAGCAATTTGCTTTCCGCATTCGTATCCGGCCGTTTTTCCGGTGGACCGGAATCCCTTGCCCACGCATGGTCGCCCGCAATGGCGCAGAGCAGAAAAACCACGGCATAGGCTGCGTGTTTCATGGCGCAGTGCCGGATTCCCGTACTTGGCGGTTTTGCCATGAGAACACTCCACTTTTCGAGATTTGGGCATTTATACTTGAAATGCCTGAAGGAGCAAGGCGGCTTTGCCGCCGCCGCGAATCTCAAAGACACATATCATAATATCCTGAATTAGCAATATAAAATTTTAGATGCGTCAGCCCTGGCCCGGAGAAATCCGGGCCTTTTTGTTATCAGATTTATCCATGTAATATCAATATGTTATATAAAAAAGATAATTTTCGGCAAAAATTTTAATTTTTTTGCTTGACAGCCTCTTGACTAGGGCATAAGACATCATACGTATTATGAAAATACATCATATCAATAGCCGGCGACGTTTCGTCAGCCGCATCGGGGCGGCCTGAACCGGGCGACGGCAAACACAATGGGGGATACCAATATGTCCAAGCATCACATCATGGCTGTTTATCCGGGGTCCGTGGAAACCAGGGTGGGGATTTTCGAAGATGACAAGAGGCTGTTCGGCTGCACCCTCGCCCACGATTTTCTGTCCGATGGGCGTCTGCCGGGAATCCTCGCCCAGGTTCGGGAACGGGAGAATGATATTCTGCGCCGCTGCGAAAAACAGGGTTTCGATCTCACGATTCTGGACGCCGTTGTGGGCCGCTGCGGTCCGCTTCCTCCGGTAAAGCAGGGCGCTTACACGGTGGACGAATGCATGGTGGACTATCTGACCCGCAAGTCCGCAAGCGAGCACCCCTCCAAGCTGGGAGCGCTTGTTTCCTGGTCTTTGGCCAAGCGTCAGGGCGTGCCGGCTTATGTCTACGATTCCATCCGCGCGGATGAAATCGACGAAATAGCCAGGTTTTCCGGACATCCGGAACTGCCGCGCGCCCCGCGCACGCAGATGCTCAGCATGCGCTATGCCTGCGGCAGGACCGCGCGCGCCTTCGGCAAGGATGAAACCTCGGGCGTTTTCATCGTGGCCTATCTCGGTTACGGCATTTGCCTGGGCTTGTTCAACAATGGGCGGATGGTCGACTTTGTCGGCGACGACGAAGGGCCGTTTTCCCCGGAGCGTTCCGGGCGCCTGTCCTACCGGAGGCTGATCAATTTATGCTATTCCGGGCGGTACGGGCACACCAAGATGATGAAAACGGCCCGCAACAGGGGAGGCTTGAACGGCTATCTCGGCACAAACGACATCAGCCGGGTGGAGGAGATGATTGCGGCAGGCAGCGAAAAGGCCTGGCTTGTCTACAACGCTATGGCCTACCAGGTCTCAAAGGCGGTGGGGGAATTGGCCGCCGCGGCCGCCGGCCGGGTGGACGGGATCGTCCTGACCGGAGATATCGCGCATTCCATTCTGTTCACCGGACTGGTGCAGGAGCGGGTGGAGTTCATAGCCCCGGTGCAGGTGGTGCCCGGCGAACACGAGCTTGACGCTCTGGCTTGCGGAACCCTGCGCGTGCTCAGGGGGGAGGAGACGCCGAACGTCTTCAAGCCGCGGGACGGCGAGCTCGAATCGTCCCGGGCCGGGCACCGCATGCCCGGTAACGGACGGGACCTGCGCCTGGTGACAAAATCGGCGTGAGGCGCGGCGTAGCGGGGTTTGCCGTCGATATGGGGCGCTATGGGCCTTGCCCGCCTGCA
>JAITRF010000062.1 GCA_031288535.1 Desulfovibrio sp.
TTTCTGGCTCCCCGGCACGGGATTGAACCGCGGACCTAGTGATTAACAGTCACCCGCTCTGCCAGCTGAGCTACCGGGGAATTTACGCCCCAACAGGCGCAGTTGAACCTCTTATCCTATCAAAAAAACGCGGTCAATATTTTATTTGCGCATATTTTATTTGCGCTTGCGCAACTGAATCTGGATACAGTCCAAACCGGCGGGCGTGATCCCGGAAATCCGCCCGGCCTGACCAAGAGTGCGCGGACGCACCCGCTCAAGCTTCTCCGCCAGTTCCCGCGACAAACCCGGCATCCCGGCATAGCCCATGTCTTCCGGCAAAAGAACCGCTTCCGCCTTAAAAGCCAGCCTTATCGCCTCCTCCTGCCGCTCAAGATACCCGGCATACTTGACCCCGGTCTCCACCTCCAAGGCCGCCCCGGACAAGACACGCCCTACTCCGCCATCGGGCGACCCCGCACGGACGCCTCTTCCGGCAGACAACCTTCCGTCGCCTCCCTCTCCATCGACGCCTCCTTCACCCGAAAAACCCAGCAAAGACACCAACTCCGCGCGCTCCGCCTCCGTTCCCGAACCCGGCAACCCGGCCAGAAAACCCAAGGTGAGCTTCGGACGGCGCAGGGCCTCCCGCAAAGCCATGCCGCAGGGCAAAGGCGCCTCGCCCACGGCCGCCAAGGCCTCGTCAGTCTCCGGACCGGGTTTTATACGCAAAAGATCCAGAAGCTCCTCAAGCCGCGCCATATCCGCCCGCTTGCGCTCAAAAACCGCCCACTGCGAAGCCCCGACCAACCCCATGCGCCTGCCCTGCGGGGTCAGACGCAAATCCGCGTTGCCCTCGCGCAAAACCAGACGGTATTCAGCCCTGGAAGTGAACATCCGATAGGGCTCGTCCACTCCGTTTGTCACCAGATCGTCTACCATCACCGCCATGTACGCCTCGCCCCGTCCGGGCAGCCAGGGAGCTTCCCCGGACAGAGCGGCCGCAACGTTCAACCCGGCCCACAGCCCCTGGGCCGCCGCCTCCTCGTAACCGGAAGTGCCGTTCACCTGCCCGGCCAGCCACAAACCCGGCAATATCTTGCTCTCCAGGGTAGGGTGCAGGTCGCGCGGGTCGGAATAGTCATATTCCACGGCATAGCCGGGCCGGACAATCTCCGCATCCTCCAATCCGGGAATGGTGCGCAGCATGGCCTCCTGCACGTCCAGAGGCATGCTCGTGGACAGGCCGTTGACGTAACATTCCGGACTCTCCAGACCCTCCGGCTCCAGAAAAATATGATGCCGATCCCTGTCTGGAAACCGGAATATCTTGTCTTCTATGGATGGACAGTAACGCGGCCCCGTGCCCTTGATTACCCCGGAAAAAAGCGGCGAACGATCAAGCCCCGCGCGTATCGCCGCATGCGTGTCCGGGTTGGTCCAGGTTATATGGCAGGCCACTTGGCGAAGCGCCGGCTTCGGGCCGTGAAAACTGAAAGAAGGCGGCGGCGTGTCCCCATGCTGCGCCTCGGTGGCCGCCCAGTTCACGGATGAGGAAAGCAGACGCGGGGTGGTGCCGGTCTTCAGCCGCCCCAGGTTTAGCCCGCGCCGGCGCAAAGAATCCGAAAGCCCCAGCGCCGGGGCGTCGCCCAAACGTCCGCCGGGAAAATTGCTCAGGCCGATGTGCAAAAGACCGTTCAAAAAAGTCCCCGTTGTCAGAATGACATGCCGGGCGAAAAACTCGGCCCCGGTGGCGCAACGTACCCCTTCAGCCCTGCCCCCGCCCAGGATATCCACCGCCTGATCCTGGCGGACGCTTAAGCCGCTTTGCCCGAATACGTCCTTTTTGACCGCGCGGCTGTATGCATCCCTGTCCATCTGCGCCCTGGTGGCGCGCACCGCCGCCCCCTTCCCGGTGTTCAGGGTCCGGAACTGGATCCCGGCGGCATCGGCCCAGACCCCCATCCTCCCCCCCAGCGCGTCAATCTCCCGCACCATATGACCCTTGCCCACACCGCCTACGGCCGGGTTGCAGGACAAGTGCCCCAAACGATCGATATTGCCGGTGACCAGCAGAACCTTGTGTCCCAGACCAGCCAGGGCGAGAGCGGCTTCACAGCCGGCATGCCCGCCCCCGATGACCACAACCGCGTAATGATTATTCATCTATCTATATTTATTTGATGTTTTTTACAAATTCCCCGACGGCGCCTTTGACAGGAGAAATTTTTTACCCTAGTATCTGCCCCGGAAAATATTCGGAATATCTAACATATTATATTTTCAGGCTATGCAGATTTCACGGCGCAAAGCCCTGCTACTTTTCAGCGTGGTCGTCCTCGCCTGGGGCCTCAACTGGCCGGTGGTAAAACAACTGGTCACGGAAATTCCTCCCATCTGGTCGGCGGCCCTGCGTTGCGCCACAGGCGCTGCCGCGGTCCTGATCATCCAGTGCGCGACCGGGAATTTCATCATCCCAAAACGCCAGGACATCTATATAGTGCTGGTAATCGGGATCATCAACATGGCCGTCGGCCCGGCGCTCATGGCGCTCGGCCTGCAGTTCATCCCCGCCGGACGTTCGGCCGTCCTCGCATATACCACGCCTCTGTGGGTGGCGCCGGGGGCCTGGTTCTTCCTGCGCGAAAAGCAGCCGCCCCGCCGCATCCTCGGCATAATCGTCGGCATCTGCGGGGTCGTCGTCATGTGCAATCCACTGGCCATGGATTTCAGGGACGGCAACGTGGTGCTCGGGCACGCCCTGCTCCTGCTGAACGCACTGACCTGGGCCGTGGCCATCCTCTGCATCCGCGCCCACGTCTGGTTCTCCACCCCCTTTCAGCTCCTCTTCTGGCAGACCTGCCTGTCCTCCGTCCTGCTCATCGCCCTCGCCCTGGCCGTGGAAGGAGCGCCAGCCTTCACCCCCTCGCTTTCCATAATCCTGCTCCTCGCCTACTGCGGCATCCCGGCCACGGCCGTGGCCTACTGGGCGATGACCGTCATCAACGCCAGCCTCCCGGCCACGATCACCTCGCTCGGCGTTCTCGCCGCGCCGGTCGTGGGCATCCTGAGTTCGATCGTCTTCCTGGGCGAAAGGGCGGACCAGCCCATGATCATCGCTACCGCGATGATCATAGGCGGCATAGCCATCGGCGCCGTTCCGGAGAAAAAAACCGCCCCATCCGGCCCCTGAAAGTCGCCGCGTATCGCTTGGAGCATTTATCCTTGAAAGTATCTTTCCGCTAAAATGCTCTGACGGTGTGAAGCGAAGCGTAACACCGTCCGCGAGATTGACGCAGGCGGGCTGCGCCCGGCCGACAAGCGCCAATAACACGCGCAAAATCTATAGAGCCAGTTCACTGCTCCAAGCGACAGGACGCACGGCCGAAAACGCGGTTTTTGCCGTACCCGCGCCGCATCCGGCGGGGCGGGTCATGTTTCTGTCGACTGCCCTTCCTCCAGCCTTGCGCGCAGGAGGCTGTTCACCAGCGCCGGGTTGGCCTTCCCCCCGGTCCGGGCCATAACCTTGCCCACGAAAAAGGACAGGAGCCTGGTCTTGCCGCCCTTGCAGGCGGCGGCCTCATCCGGGTTCTCGGCCAGCACCGCGTCCACCACGGCCTCAAGCTCTCCGGCATCCGAGATCTGGGACAAACCCCGTTCGCGCACGAAAGATGCGGGCGAACCGCCATGGGCGAAAAGTTCCGGGAATATCTCGTGGGCCGTGCGCGCGCTTATCTCCCCGCCGTCAATCAACCCGGCCAGTTCGGCCAGTTCCGCCGGAGCGAACTTCGCCTCGTCCGCCCTCAAGCCGGCGGCCTCGCATTCGCGCAGCAACTCCGCGCGCATCAGGGCGGCAATGCGCCGTCCCTGCGGAAACAACGCCACAGCCGCCTCGAAATAGTCCGCCGCCGCCTTGTCCGAAACCAAAATCGCCGCGTCCTCTTCCGTCAGGCCGAAACTTTCCACGAACCGCCGGGCGCGGGGCGCGGGCAACTCCGGCAATTGCGCGCGCCATTCCTCAATTTTTGCCGGATCGACAATTACCGGAGGCAGATCCGGATTGGGGAAATAACGGTAGTCATGGGCGTCTTCCTTACTGCGCATGGCCAGCGTAACCTGACGGGCCGCATCGAAAAGGCGCGTCTCCTGCACTATGGCCCCGCCGTCATCCAGACGGGCCTTCTGGCGGGCGATCTCATAGTCCACCGCCTTTTGCACGTTACGGAAAGAATTGAGGTTCTTCGTCTCGGTACGCACGCCGTAAACCCCGCTGCCGACGGGCCGCAGAGACACGTTCGCATCGCAACGCAAACTCCCCTCCTCCATGTTCCCGTCCGTCGCCCCTATGCACACCAGTATGGCGTGCACCTGCCGCATGAACTCCGCGGCTTCCTCCGCCCCGCGCAAATCCGGCTCGCTGACGATCTCTATGAGCGGGGTGCCGGCGCGGTTCAAATCCAGCAGGGTAGCCCCCCGCACATGCAGGCATTTCCCCGCGTCGTTCTCCATATGAATGCGGGTGATGCCCACGCGCTTCGTTTCGCCCTCGTGGCTGAACTCAAGATATCCGTTCTCGCATACGGGCGGCGCGAACTGCGAAGTCTGATAGCCGTCCGGCAAATCCGGATAAAAATAATTCTTGCGCGCAAAAAGAGAATAATTGTTTATAGCGCAGTTCATCGCCAACCCGGCCTTAACGGCCAGCTCAACCGCCTTCTCGTTCAGACGCGGCAAGGCGCCGGGCAAACCCGCGCACACCTCACAGACCTGTTCGTTCGGCTCACCCCCGAAAACCGCGGGGCAGGAACAGAAAAGCTTGGAAGCGGTCTTAAGCTGGGCATGCACCTCAAGTCCGATAACAGCCTCGTACTCCGACATCGCATTTCCCCTTCCGGCCCCGCAACCGCCCGCGCGGCGGCCGGCAGGCCGCGCCGGCTTCCGGGCAGAAAACCCGCGCAACTGGACACGCGAACTTTTTATCTCAGCAGCCTGCCAAGGTAAACAATTTTCCGGGCGCCCCGGCCCTCTCCGGTTTTTTCATGCCGCCGCGACGCTCCGTCCATGCAAAACGCGCGCATGCGGGCCGGGCTGGAAGCGGATGGCGTTAAGCCCCTGATCGTACAAAACGCGCGCGCATGCGGGCCGGCCAAGGCTGACGCGACAAGATGCGTCAGCCCTACGGGCCGGGCTCCGGCGGCTTGCCTTTGCCGGGCTTATGCAATAGAACCCGTATCATGCCTGGCATTTGAGAAGACCGGCTCCGACGCCCCCTGCCAGAGCGGTTTGACATTGAAAACGCATAAACCGCTCTGCGGGTATTTGCCTGCAAATCCCCGCCGCGAGATTGTTCCGAGGCGAACAAGCTTCGCCGTCAAGCGACAATCTCAAGCGTAAAACGCTCCAGGGGCGGCGCGTCGGCAAAGGACCACCCATGCTCTGCGCGCTTTTGCAAATCAACTCCACGGTCGGAGACATAGACGCCAACGCGGAAAAGATTGTTCAGGGAACGCGCAAGGCAGCCGCGGCCGGAGCGGGACTCTGCGTGACCCCGGAACTCGCCCTGGTGGGCTACCCGCCCCGCGACCTGCTCCTCTACCCGGCCTTCGCGGACAAAGCCGAGCGGACCCTGCAGGACATAACTCGCGCGACGGCGGACTGTCAGACCGCCCTGGTCCTCGGCACCATAGGCCCGAACCTGTCCGGCTCGGGCAAAGCCCTGAGCAACCAGGCGGTCTTCATCCGCTCCGGCCGCATCGTGGCCCGCTACAACAAACGCCTGCTGCCCACTTACGATGTTTTCGACGAAGCCCGCTATTTTGAGCCGGGCGCTTTCCCCTGCCTAATCGAGCACCAGGGCCTGCGCCTGGCCCTCACCGTCTGCGAGGACATCTGGAACGACGGCGCCTTTCGCACCAGCCCCGCCTATGCCGTGCAGCCCCTGGCCAAACACCCTCCCTTCGACGTGCTCGTCAACCTCTCCGCCTCGCCCTTCACCGTGGGCAAACAGCTCCTGCGCGAGGAGATGCTGAAGCGTCTGGCCGGGAAATACGCGGCGCACGCCATCTACGTCAACATGACGGGCGGCAACGACGACCTGATTTTTGACGGCCGCAGCCTGCTTGCGACCCCGGCCGGAGAAATCGCCGCCAGGGCGGAAGCTTTTGCCGAGGACCTGCTGCCGGTCGAGATCCCTCCCTCTGCCGAAAAACTTGCCGAAGACGATTTCACGCCAGAATCCGAAACCTGGCGGGCACTGGTCACGGGCACATGCGATTACTGCCAAAAAACCGGCCAATCCGCGGTCGTCCTGGGTCTGTCCGGGGGCGTGGATTCCTCATTGGTGGCGGCCGTCGCCGCCGAGGCCCTGGGCAGGGACAAGGTTCTCGGCCTGCTCATGCCCTCGCCGTACTCCAGCGGGCACAGCGTGGCCGACGCCCTGCAACTCGCGCGCAATCTGGGCATTGAAACCCGCACGCTGGGCATTGAGCCGGCCATGCGCGCCTATGACTCCGTCCTGGCCGAGGCCTTTGCCGGACGCGCCCCGGACGTGGCCGAAGAAAATTTGCAGGCACGCATCCGGGGCAATCTCCTCATGGCTTTTTCCAATAAATTCAATAGGTTTCTGTTGACAACAGGCAACAAGTCCGAAATCTCCGTCGGCTACTGCACCATCTACGGAGATATGTGCGGCGCCCTGGCGGTGATCGGCGACCTGTACAAAACCGAGGTTTTCAGGCTCTGCCGCTGGCTTAACGCCACGCGCGGCCCCTGCATCCCGGAAAACGTCCTGATCAAACCGCCCTCGGCGGAACTGCGCCCGAACCAGACGGACCAGGACAGCCTGCCTCCCTACGCCGAACTGGACGCCATTCTGCGCCTGCTCCTCGAGGAACGCCTGTGCGTGGACGCCATGGCCGCCGCCGGGCACGCCAGAGATACCGTGCTGCGTGTGGCGGACATGGTGCGGGCGGCGGAATTCAAACGCCGCCAGGCGGCGCCGGTGCTCAAGATTACCAACCAGGCCTTCGGCGTGGGCTGGCGCATGCCCATAGCCTGCCGTCAGGCCTATGCGCTTTGATGTCGGCCGCGCCGCGATTTTTTGCGAACCCCCCGAATTTTGCAGCGGTTTTGCGGGGAATCTCTATTCTACGTTGAATTTGCTGAAATTCAGGGAAAAATTGTCTCCGGCGTCGCCGAAGCCCGATCCCGGCGCCGGGATCAGGCCGCAGCGGAGCATCTCCTCGAGCAAGGTCGCGTCTTTCCCCTTCTGTCCTTTGCGGGAGTAGAGATAAAGATGAAAGCCGCCCGCAGGGGGGAACCAGTCGAAACGTCCTCCGAGTTCCGCTCCGATTTTGTCCTGAAGAGCTGCGGATCGCTTTGCCAGACGCGCGCGCAGGGACGCGACGTGTCCGGAACAGGTCAGGCGCAGGTAGCTGTCGGCCAGAAGCTGGGGCAGGACGCTTAACCCCGCGTCCATGTGCAGCCGCACCTCGCCCAGACGGGCGACGATTTCCCCCGGCGCCGCCAGCCAGCCGGCGCGGATCTTCGGCCCCATGTAACTGGACAGCGAGCCTACGTAGATGACCTGACCTTGGGTATCCAGGCATTTTACGGGCGAAACCCCGATCTTCGGCGAAAAACCCAGCAGACTGCAAGCGTCGTCCTCCACAATGGGCAGACGCCGCGCGCGGCAGTAGCGGACGAGTTCCTCCTTGCGCGCCCGGCCCATGACATGCCCGGTGGGGTTCTGGAAAACGGGATTGAGGAAGATCATCCGAAGGCCGTGCCGGGCGACCACCGCGTCCAGCCCTTCCACGACAACCCCTTCCCGGTCCAGGGGCAGGGCGAAGAGACGCAGACCCGCCGCCTGAAACAGGGGCAGAGAGTAGAAATAGGAGGGAGCCTCGATGCCCACGGCGTCCCCCGGCTTGAGCAGGCACTGGCTGATCAGGAAAAGGGCCTGACGCGCCCCGGAGGTGATGAGTACCTGTTCCCGCTCAACCGAAAGGCCGAGAAAGACGCGCAGGTGCTCCCGCACGGTTTCCCTGAAAAAAGACAGACCGGTAAGCGCCCCTTCGGCTTGTAGTTCCCGGCTCAAAACCTCGCGCCAGGCCGATTCCGGCAGAGTGAGGGAAGGGAGCAGGTCCGCCGCCGGCTCGCTGCCCGAACAGTCCGCAAGTCTACGCCCGGATTGCCCGGCTTCCTGCCGATACCTGGCCACCAGCCGTTCCCGGGCCGCCGCATCCGGATCCGGACGCGCGCGGGCCGGGGCCTGCCAGTTCAAAATGGGATACTGCCGCAACCCCCATTTTTCGCCGTTCACATAGGAACCGCTCCCCCGCCTGCGCAGCACAACTCCCCTGTCCGCCAAATCGTCCAGGGCGCGCACGATTGTGGAACGGTTCACGCCCAGCAGATCGCCGAGCATCCGCTCGGAAGGAAGACGTTCCCCCCCGTTCAGCAGGCCGTTCTCCACGGCCTGCTCGACGAAGGCCACAATCTGCTTGTACAGAGGCAGCGCCCTGCCCCGTTTCAGTTCCAATGCCCACATGCCCGCCTCCACGGCCGAAAATTCCCGGCATCGTGCCATTAGAGCATATTACGCTTGCCTGACGGCGGGCAAAGCCCTCCCGCAAGCATTTCGCGGCAAGGATTTGCAAGCAAATCCTTGCAGAGCGGTCCAATTTTGCCAAAGTTTAACCGCTCTGACGGAATGTCATGACGTCAGGCGGCCAGCATACAAAATTGGATGGTAAAAATATAGTCCAATTGGCTCTTTCTCCGGCGCGATTTTCCGATAACCTCCCGCTCACAAGGGAGGCTGCATGAGCGGGAAAAAGACAGGGACCGAAGCCGTCAAGCGGGGCATGGCCCAGATGCAGAAAGGCGGAGTGATCATGGACGTGGTCAACGCCGAGCAGGCGAAGATAGCCGAGGCGGCCGGGGCTGTGGCCGTCATGGCCCTGGAGCGCGTGCCCGCGGACATCCGCGCGGCCGGAGGCGTGGCCCGCATGGCGGACCCGACCGTGATCGAAGAGGTCATGCGGGCGGTCAGCATCCCGGTCATGGCCAAAGCGCGCATCGGCCACAGCGTGGAAGCCCGCATTCTGGAGGCCCTGGGCGTGGATTATATTGACGAAAGCGAGGTACTGACCCCGGCGGACGAAGAATTCCACATCCTTAAAAAGGAGTTCACCGTTCCTTTCGTCTGCGGCTGCCGCGACCTTGGCGAAGGCCTGCGCCGTATCGGCGAAGGCGCGGCCATGCTGCGCACCAAGGGCGAACCCGGCACGGGCAACATCGTGGAGGCCGTGCGCCACATGCGCCGGGTCAACGCCCAGATAGGGGCGGTTTGCGCCAAGGGCGAGGACGAACTGATGAGTTTCGCGAAAGACCTGGGCGCTCCCTATGAGCTGGTGCTGGAGATCAAGCGCCTTTCCAGGCTGCCGGTGGTCAATTTCGCGGCCGGGGGCGTGGCCACTCCGGCCGACGCCGCCCTGATGATGGCCTTGGGCGCGGACGGGGTATTCGTCGGCTCCGGCATCTTCAAGTCCGGCAACCCGGAAAAATTCGCCAAGGCCATCGTCAACGCCACCGCGCATTATCTTGACTACGCGGAACTGGCCGCCTTGTCCAAGGGCCTTGGCGCCCCCATGAAGGGCCTGGAAATCTCCGGGCTTGCGCGGGAACAGCGCATGCAGGAACGCGGATGGTGATTGCGGGCGCAAGGCGCATCGGAGTTTTGTCCCTGCAAGGGGCGGTTTCCGAACACATAGAGGCCGCAGGGCGCGCGGGGTGTTCGGGTTTTGCCGTGAAAAACGGCAAAGACCTGGAAACGGCCGACGCCCTGATCATCCCCGGCGGCGAATCCACCGCCATCGCCAGGCTAATCCGCAAACAGGGGCTTGAAGAGGATATCAGAAGCTTTGCCCGCGTCCGCCCCCTGCTCGGCACCTGCGCCGGGCTCATCCTCTGCGCGAAAGAGCTTGTCGCCTGCGCGGACCCGGCGCCGCTCGGCATCATGGACGTCAAAGTCGAGCGCAACGGCTTCGGGCGGCAAAAAGACAGCTTCGAGACGGACCTTGAGGTGGAAGGAATAGGCACGGTACGCGCCGTGTTCATCCGCGCGCCTTTCATTCACGCTGCCGGGCCGGGGGTGCGCGTCCTTGCGCGCTTCGAGGGGAAAATAGTCATGGCCGAACAGGGAAAAACCCTGGTCACGGCATTTCACCCCGAACTGACGGACGACGGGCGCATTTTTTCCTATCTCGCCGGCAAAATTCAGGGGACCGGCTGAGTTCAGATCTGACGCATCTTATCGCATCGGCCCTGCGGCGATGCGCAAGCATCGCCCGAAGCCGCAGGCTTCGTAAGGAGCAAGGCGGCTTTGCCGCCGCTGCAAATCTCAAGGCGTGTATCATAATATCCTTAATTAACAATATAAAAAAATTTAGATGCGTCAGACCTGCGGCTGAGTTTTCCGAACCTTGACATGTCAGAAACATTGATTACATATCGGGGGGGCTTTTATTAAAGCGCGGCAACCTCAAGGTTGACGCGCTCCGCAAAGGTTTGCCGCGCGAATCCCTCCGCGGGACGCCCGCAGGCGAGCGTCTCATACCAAGTCGCATCAAACGGGTTTAAATGCGGAAAGGCACGCCCGCTCCGGCGCTTTACGGCGGCAGTCGATGCCGCCCGCGCCTTTTCGGCGGGCTGAGGGCAAAGCCTTCGGCCGATACCGGTTTGTCCCCTGTCGGCCGCAACCTGGCATCAAGCATAAATGCATAAGGACAAAGCATGTCGTCTTTCAATATAAACCCCATAAACCTCATGCACACCCTGACCATGGCCCTGGATCTGGCCGTGGACGGGGTGAGCATGCACCAGCAGCGCACGGCGGTCATCTGCCGCTATCTGGCTGAAGAAATCGGGATAGGCGCGGCCGAACAGCAGTCCCTGCTCGGCGCGGCCCTGATGCACGACATAGGAGCGGCCCCATATTACGAGGAACGCCGTCTCCTCCTCGACCCCTCCCGGGGATGCGACGAAGAGTTCGTGTTCCGCCACGCCGAGGAAGGCTACCGGCTCCTCCTGAACCTCGGCTGCCTGAGCCACGCCGCCGAGGCCGTGCGCTACCACCACGACCACTGGACGGGCGGCAACCCCTCCGGCTTGTCCGGAACGAACATCCCCCTGGCCAGCCGCATCATCCACGTCGCGGACCGCGCGGAAATCCTGCTGCGCAAACACTGCCTGGACCCGGACAGGTGCGGCCCGGTCTGCGCCGATCTCCTCAAGGAAACCCCGGTTTCTCTGGAACCTTCCCTGGTGGACGCCCTCATGGCCTGCTCCAAACGGGAATGCTTCTGGCTGGACATGACCAACAATACGTACATCGCCGGCTTCCACAATAAAATGGACTGGGGCCATACTCCCTTCACCGCCAGAGACCTGCTGGACGTGGCCGGACTGTATTCCATCATCATCGACCGCACCAGCCGCTTCACCGCCACCCACTCGCGCAGCGTGTCCAGGGTGGCCGCGCTGCTCGCGGACGCTTACGGGTTTTCCAAACATGAGGTCTACCAGGTGCGCGTGGCCGGACTTCTCCACGACCTCGGCAAACTCTCCGTGCCGAACAGCATCCTGGAAAAACCGGGAAAACTGGAGGCGGACGAAACGCGCGTGATGCGCCAGCACACCTACTATACCTACCGTATTCTGGAACAAATCGAACAGATGGAAAACGTGGCCTGCTGGGCGGCCTACCACCACGAAACCCTGGACGGCTCCGGCTACCCCTTCCATATCAGAGGGGACCAACTGCCCCTCGGCTCACGCATCATGGCCGTGGCCGACATCTTCGTCGCGCTCTCGGAAAACCGTCCCTACAGAAAAGCCATGGACGCCGACGAAGCGGAAAAAATCCTGCGCGGCATGGTCAGGGCCGATAAAATCAGCGGCCGCGTCACCGGCATGATCATGGACCTGCGCGACAAAGCTACCGATATAGTTCGGGATTCGGACATTCAAATGCTCGAAGCTTTCGGCGCCGCATCCTGATGCCCCCCCTGACCCCCAGGATCCCCAGGACAGCGGAAGAGTCGAAAAGGTCCGGGGGGAACTCATTTCCCCCGGACCTTTATAAACGTAACGCGCTTAATCCCGAGCGGGTTCAGCCGATATCTTTGACATCCAGGCCCAGGGCTCCGGCCACGCCTTTGCCGTAGTCGGGGTCCGCCTTGCCGCAGTTTTGGATGTGGCGCGCTTTGACCTGATCCGGGGCGGGAGAAATGGCGCGGGCGGTATTTTCGAACAGCGCCCGTTTTTGCGCCGGGGACATGATGCGGAACAGTAGTCCCGGCTGCGAGTAGTAATCGTCGTCGTCCTCGCGAAAGTCCCAGACCCCTATCGCCCCCGGCGCTTCCAGCAGAGGTTCGCGGAACTCCGGCTGTTCCTTCCATTCCCCGTAGCTGTTCGGCTCATAGCCCAGGACGCTGCCGTAATTGCCGTCCACCCGCATCTGTCCGTCGCGGTGGTAGCTGTGCATCGGGCAGCGGGCCTTGTTCACGGGAATGAGGTGGTGGTTGACGCCCAGACGGTAGCGTTGGGCGTCGCCGTACGAGAAGAGGCGTCCCTGGAGCATCTTGTCCGGGGAAAAGCTTATGCCGGGAACCACGTTGGCCGGGTTGAAGGCCGACTGCTCCACCTCCGCGAAATAGTTTTCCGGGTTGCGGTTCAGTTCGAGCTCGCCGACTTCGATCAGGGGATAGTCCTTGTGCAGCCAGACCTTGGTCAGGTCGAAGGGGTGGTACTTGTATGCGGCGGCGTCTTTTTGGGGCATGATCTGCACGGCCATGGTCCAGCGCGGGTAATCGCCCTTTTCGATGCTTTCGTACAGGTCCCGCTGGTGGCTTTCCCGGTCTTTGCCGACCAGATCCTCCGCCTCGGCGTCGGTCAGGTTGCGGATGCCCTGTTTGCAGACCAGGTGGAATTTCACCCAGACCAGCTCGTTTTTGGCGTTGATCAGGCTGAAGGTATGGCTGCCGAATCCGTGCATGTGCCGGTAACTTGCCGGAATGCCGCGATCGCTCATGACGACGGTAACCTGGTGCAGGGCCTCGGGAAGCGAGGTCCAGAAATCCCAGTTGATGTGCGCGCTGCGCAGGTTGGTGCGCGGATCGCGTTTCACGGCGTGGTTCAAATCGGGGAACTTCAAGGGATCGCGCATGAAGAAGACGGGCGTGTTGTTGCCCACCAGGTCCCAGTTGCCTTGCTCGGTATAGAATTTGACGGCGAAGCCCCGGATGTCGCGTTCGGCGTCGGCCGCCCCGCGTTCCCCGGCCACCGTGGAAAAGCGCACGAACAGATCCGTTTTTTTGCCGATTTTGGAAAATACGGCCGCTCTGGTAAAGCGGGTGATGTCCCCGGTCACGGTAAACGTGCCGTATGCTCCGGAACCTTTGGCGTGCATGCGCCGTTCCGGGATCACCTCGCGGTCGAAGTGAGCCAGCTTTTCCATAAACCATACGTTCTGCAGGGTCATGGGGCCGCGCGCCCCGACCGTGCCGACGTTCTGGTTGTCCGCAACGGGCGCCCCGGCCGCCGTAGTCAGTTCCTGCGTCTTGGAGACATGCAATTTTTCGTCGCTCATGGTATTCTCCTTTCGTCAATTATGACGGATTGACTTACGCCTTTTGCCGATTTGCATTCAAGCGGACTTGGGCGCTTTACGACTTGGTATTACAGGCAGTCGCATTGAAAAGCAAACCTTTGAGGAACCTCTATAAACCGCCTTTTTGCCTCCTGCCGGAGGGCGCCGAAAACCGCTTGACATAGACGCCTGATGCACCTATCAAGCCTCCGGAGCCGTCAAACCCGGCGCGAACGCCGCCGGGAAACCGCCGACAGGGGCCTGAGACAGGGACCTGAAACAGCTTGACATTAACACCTGACGCGCTTATCTTTTAGGGGTCATAGGGATAGACTGGGGAGGTTCGCGGGACAGCCGGCGGACTTTTCGGGTTTCCCGTTCTTCGGGTCCGGCAAAAGGGGAGAGGCAGACCGCCGGACAAAAAGCTTGCAGTGTGCTCTCATTTTGTTCCAGGCATTGGGACTCCGGCGACGGAAGCGTCTTGGCCCGCCGCCGGAACGAATGCGCGGCGTCGCATTTCCCGCGATCCGGGAACGGTAATCCTTGAGCGCGAGGCCGTACGAGGAGCGGCCCTCACTGCGATTGAGGCGGGGCGATAAATTTCCGGACCGGCGGTTTCCGGTTTGGCGCAAGAACGCCGGAAGCCGTACCCAAACCGGAAGGAAACAGAGCGGGTTGACATTGAGAATGTACAAACCGCTCCGCAGAGGTTTGCTTGCAGATCCCTGCCGCGGGATTGCCGCAAGGCGAACCGCTTCGCCGTCAATCGACGAACTCAAGCGTAAACTGCTCCAGCGGCCGGGACGCGCCGGCCAAAACGAGGGAGCGCCTCAAAGCAAAAGCTCGCGGCATCGCGCCTGCGCATGTTTTCACAATGTGCCGCCAAAGGGGAGGCTGACACATGGCGAACAGAAGAAAGATAGTCATCACGGATGATGATCCCATCATCCTGAAGCTCACCAGAAACACGCTCATGGACGCCTACGACGTCTTCACCGTGCCGGACGCCCTGAAACTTTTCCAGTTGCTTGAGCGTTGCGTGCCGGATCTGATCCTCCTCGACGTGCTCATGCCCGGGATGAGCGGCTACGAGGCCATCAGGATTTTGAAGCAGGACGAAAGAACTTGCGACATCCCGGTCGTCTTCCTCACTTCCCGTTCGGACGTGGACAGCGAGATCGAGGGACTGAACCTGGGCGCCGCGGATTACCTGAGCAAGCCGTTTTCCCCCTATCTGCTGCTGAAGCGCGTCGAGATGCAGGTGCAACTTGAGAGACAGAAACGCGAGCTCAAGGACCTGAACGAAAATCTCCGCCATATAGTCGAACAGAAAGTAGGCACGATTCTGAAGCTGCAAAGATCCGTGATACGCACGGTAAGCGACCTGGTGGAATGCAGGGACGACGTGACCGGCACCCATGTCGCGCGCACCGAGCACGTGTTGCGCCTCCTGTGCGAGGAGATGCTCGCGAAGAACGTGTACAGGAACGTCATCCAGACCTGGGACCTGAATTTGTTCCTGCAATCGGCGCAGTTGCACGATGTGGGAAAAATCGCCGTGCGCGACTCCATTCTCCTGAAAAAAGGCAAACTGACGGCCGAAGAATTCGACGAGATGAAAAAGCACACGACTTTCGGGGAACAGGTTATCGAAAAAATACAGCGCGAGACCGAAGAAAGTGCTTTTCTCACCCACGCCCGGATCATGGCCGGGACCCATCATGAACGCTGGGACGGAAGCGGATACCCAAAAGGCATCGCCGGCCCCGAGATACCTTTGCAGGGCAGGCTTATGGCGCTTTCCGACGTCTACGACGCTCTGGTTTCGGTGCGTCCCTACAAGCCGGCCTTGCCGCACGATCATGCCGTGCGCATAATATCCGAAGAAAGCGGCCGTCAGTTCGATCCCCTGCTCACGCAGGTGTTCGTGGCCGCATCCGACCGCTTTGCCGATAAGGGACAAGTGGCTTGAACTTGAGACAAGTAGTCCGCCTGACCGCCGGCAAACTGCTGCTCACCTGCCTCGCCTCCGCCCTTATGGTCGTCGTCAGCTACCGCTTCGCGGCCGGCATCGTAGAAAAACATCTGGAGGTGAACGTCAAGGAATCTTTGGAATTAATGGAAAACGTCCTCGTCGCGCATGAGCGGTCGGCCACGGTCATGCTGCTCTCGGCCGCGTTCTCGATTCAGAGCAGGGTGAGTGCCGGGCAGTCGCAGGAACAGATCAGGCGGTATCTGGTCGGGCTGACCGACTGGTTTACGTACTCCCATGACGACACTCCGCGATTTGCGGACATATTCGGCTATATTCGGGGCGAATTCATCTCTGGCCGGGCTGGCGAACTGCCCAATCCGCCGGAAGGCTACGATCCGACGCAACGCGACTGGTACGTCTCGGCCCAGCGCGATCCCAGCCGGGTGGCGCTTTCCATGCCTTTCGCGGAGAGCCGCACCGGAGACCTCGTCGTATCCGTGTCCAAGGTTCTGTACGGCGCCTCGGGGGATCAGTTCGGAGTCCTTGCCGTGGTCCTGAGCCTGCCGAAAACGGAGACGTCCCGGTATCTGGGGAGTGCTTCCACGGCCAGCGCCAGCTACGGGATGCTGCTCACCCCGGATTTCAAATTCGCCACTTATCCGAACAGGAGCCATATCGGCCGCTCCATGCGCGACATCAGCCCGGCGCACGCCGCCATCGTAGATATGCTCAAGCAGGGAGAAAAAGAGGTTTCCGGGGTCGATATCCTGAACAGCAAGGGGGAAACGACCATAGCCTTCTTCAAGAAAATGGACAACGGCTGGTACCTGGGCGCCGCCATGCCCCTTTCCCTGTATTATCTCGACATGCGCCTGATGGCTACGGCGATGGCCGTTCTCAGCCTGGTCCTGACCTCGCTCACCGGCGTGTTCATCATCCGCTTCAGCATGGAAAAAGCGCGCGCCGAGGAAAAAAGCGAAAGCAAATCTTCCTTTCTCGCGCGCATGAGCCATGAAATCCGCACCCCCCTCAATTCCATCATCGGCATGGCGGAGCTGGTGTCGCGCAAAAACCTCGCCTACGACGTGCGCGAATACATCTCGATCATCAAGCGCTCCGGAGTCGCCCTGCTCGGCATCGTCAACGACATCCTCGACTTTACGCAGGTGGAGTCCGGCAAGCTTGAACTGGCCTCGGAACCCTACAATTTTCCGACCCTGATCGCCGACGTGATCAACATCACCCGCGCCAGACTGGCGGAGACAAAATCAATCAACTTCTTCGCGCACATCGAGTGCGCCGTGCCAAAAGAACTCATCGGGGACGAGGCGCGCGTGCGCCAAATTCTGCTGAACCTGATCAGCAACGCCGTAAAATACACGCAGGAAGGCTTTGTCGCCCTGGAGGTGAGGCTCGCCGCCTGCCGCAACGGCAACGCGGAACTGTATTTCCGGGTCAAGGACACGGGGATAGGCATCAGAAAGGAGGACATTGACAAACTTTTCAACCTGTTCACGCGCCTGGAGGCGCACCGGGATTACAAGGTGGAAGGAGCGGGCCTCGGACTCTCCATAGTCAACACCTTCTGCCGCGCGATGAACGGCAAAATTTCCGTGACCAGCTCCTACGGCAAGGGTTCCGTGTTCACCGCCTCCATCATCCAGAAATACGCGAGAGATGAAAGGTCGGCGGCCGTGGAGGACGCCAGGCAGAAGCGCATGCTGGTCTATGAAAGGCGGGAGATGAACATGGCCTATGCCGCGCTTGCCTTCAAAGACCTGGGCATCTTCAAGCTGACGCGTGTCGACAGCCTGTCCCTCTTCATCTCGGAGTTCCGGGACGGCGGCTATGATTACGCCTTTCTCCCCTCCCGGCATGCGCGAGAATGCATGAACGCCCTGGGACGGGAAGCTTTGGCCGACCGTCTGATCCTGATCAGGGAGCTTGGGGACATCTCAAAAGATCACGACTTCAGGCAGGTGACCGTGCCTATCCATTCCCTGTCCCTGGCCGACGCCATAAACGGGGTGCCGGAATATGCCGACGCCGGATGGGAAGGACCGGAGGAGGCGCTTTTTTCCGCTCCGGGCGCGCGAGTCCTGGTTGTGGACGATATGCCCACGAACCTGAGAGTGGCCGGAGAACTGCTTTCCCAATACGGAATGCGGGTGGATACCTGCGAAAGCGGGAAAGACGCGCTGGATATGGTGGCGCACAACCACTATGACATCGTGTTTATGGACCACATGATGCCGGAAATGGACGGAGTGGAAACAACCCAGGCCATCCGCAGGCTGGGCGGGGGGAAGGACGAATATTTCCTGAAGCTTCCGATCGTCGCGCTCACGGCCGACGTCACCGCCGAGCAGAAAGATTTGTTCATGCGAAGCGGCTTTGACGACTTCCTTCCCAAGCCGGTCAGAATACCCAGGCTGAACGCCGTCCTGAGCAAATGGATTCCCGAGGACAAGCACGTGATATTGTCCGGCCTGATCGAGGCCACGGCGGACATGAGAATGCGCATCAGCGAGATACCTGGAGTGGACGTGGTCAGCGGCCTCAGAAACTCCGGGGGACGACCGGAAACCTACCGGGACATCCTGGCGGATTTCTGCCGGGACGCGGAAAGCCGGAAGGTCCAGATCCGCACGGCCTGGCAACAAGACGATTACACCCTTCTCACGATTCTCGTCCACGCCATGAAAGGTTCGGCACGCGTGATCGGCGCCTTCCGCTTCGCCGATCTCGCGGAGGAACTGGAAAAAAGACTCCGGAGCAACGAGGAGAAAGTGGTCCGGCGGGAGATGGAAAATTTCCTGGACGCCTTGTCGGTTCTGCTCAATTCCATCCGCGCGACCCTGCCGCAGGAGCAGGAGCCGGAAGATACGGCGCAGGAAGAGCCGATCGACGCCGCCGCCCTGTCCCTTGAAGCCATGAAACGCGCCCTGGACGATATGGACGCCGAAACCATGAACAACCTGCTCTCCCAATACCCGACCCTGTCTTTCAATCAGTCCACGGCCAAATTCGCCGGAGAGCTCGAGCTGCTGATCCTGTCCTTCGAATATGACAAGGCCGTTGAAAAAATCAACGGCGTCCTGTCCGGCGGGCAGGGCTGACGCATCTAATGACTTTGCCTCTCTCCCCGCATTGTCATTCTGAACGGAGCGAAGCGGAGTGAAGAATCCATCTTCATGCCTTTTTCAAGATGGATTCTTCGCTTCGCTCAGAATGACTTTGCCCCTCTCCCCGCATTGTCATTCTGAAATGAACGCAGCCAGCCCCCTGTAAATGTTCGTGAGGAGTTCCGATGAGAGTTCTTCTGGACACGAATATCTGCATTTACATGATAAAAAACAAGCCGCCGGAAGTTCGCAAGCACTTTGAACAGTTTGTTCCTGGAGATATTGCCATATCCTCTGCCTGATTGCGGAAATACCAAATAAATTTCCGGCTATAAGGCCGATCAGAGCCCGATGCGGGGACAGAAGACGTTTGCCTCGCAGTCTTTGCAAAAGGGACCGCGGGCCTTGCACACCTCGCGCCCGAAACTCACCATGCGGTGATTGGTGCTGCCCCATTGGTCCTGCGGAAAAAGCGGCAGCAGGTCTTTTTCCACCCGTACCGGGTCCTGTTGCCGCGTAAGGTCCAGGCGTCTGGCGATGCGCCCGACATGCGTGTCAACGGCCAGTCCGGCGTTAATTCCGTAAGCCCCGTAGAGCACGACGTTGGCGCTTTTGCGGGCTATGCCGGGCAGTGTCAGCAGGCTTTCCATATCTCCGGGCACTTCTCCGCCGTAGACTTCAAGCACGCGCCGCGCCGCGCCGATCAGGTTCCTGGCCTTGTTGCGGTAGAAGCCGGTGGGGCGGATCAGGGACTCAAGCTCGCAGACGTCGGCGTCGGCCATCTCCCGCGGGGTGGGCAGACGGGAAAAGAGCGCGGGCGTCACGCTGTTCACGCGCTCGTCCGTACACTGGGCGGAGAGTTGCGTGGCAACCAGCAGCTGCCAGGGGGTTTCCGCTTTGAGAAAGCCTCTGGAAACAGGGTAGCGGGCCTGCAAAATCCCGAGCATCCGCTCCGCCCTTTCCCGTACCCGGTTCTTGTCCATGACCTTCGCCCCCGTCCCTTGATTTTCGCAAATTTTTCTTCCGGGAATTTCATTCCCCTTCGATCCATTTGTCAAGGTTGAATTATTAAGGTATGGTCGGAAGCGGAGTTGGAAGCGGACGCAAGCGCCAATCATGCCGGGCCGCCGCAACGGGCTTGTCCCGTGGCAATCCGGCGTGAGGGGCGGGCTTTCCGCCCCTGTATTTTTTTGTGCGGACAGGCGTTGCCCGGAAAAAAAATCGGGTGCGGAAACTGTGGATTAGAGCGGTTTGACATTGAAAACGCGTAAACCGCTCCGCGGGGATTTGCAGGCGCATCCCCGCCGCGGGATTGTCGCGGGGCGGACCTGCTTCGCCGTCAAGCGACAGTTTCAAACGTAAACCGCCCTATAAGCTATGGATGCCTTGATTGTGTATGTCACGACCCCGGACGAGACGAGCGCCGGGCTGATCGCCGAGGCGCTTGTGGAGGAGCGGCTGTGCGCCGGGGCGACCGTCCTCGCCGGGGCGCGTTCCGTTTTCCGCTGGAAAGGCGGCACGGTGCGGACCTCCGAGTGCGTGTGCCTGCTGATGACCAGTGAAACAAACTACCCGGACCTGGAAAGGCGCGTGAGGGAGATGCACCCTTACGAGGTGCCCTGCATCGAGGCCCTGCCCGTGCGAAGCGCTTATCCGCCTTTTCTGCAATGGATTGAAGACGAGACGAGGAACTGATTTTGTCAGTGTTCATCACCGGTTCCATGGCCTATGACCGGATCATGAATTTTCCCGGAAAATTCATGGATTTCATCCTGCCGGATCAGATACATAATCTCAATGTTTCTTTTTTTATCGACAGGCTGGATGAAAAGCTGGGCGGCAATGCCGGAAACATCTCCTATTCCCTGAATCTGCTGGGAGAAAAGGGTATCGTCCTGGCCAGCGCGGGCAGGGACTTTGACCGCTACCGGGCGGTCATGGAGGAGCGCGGGCTATCGCTTGAGGGAGTGCGCCGGATTGAGAGCGAGCTTACGGCGGCAGCCTATATCATCACGGATCAGGCCAACAACCAGATCACCGGCTTCCACGCCGCCGCCCTGACCCATCCCTGCCTCTACAAATTTCCGGAGATGGACGCGCAAAGGGACCTGGCCATCGTATGTCCGAGCAATCCCCTGGATATGAACGAACATCCACTTTTCTACAAGGAGAAGGGCGTACGCTATATCTACGATCCGGCCCAGCAGCTTCCCATCCTGAATCCCTCCGATATTCTGGAACGCGTGGGCGGAGCCTATCTGCTCGTGGGAAACGACTACGAGATCGGTCTGGTCATGAAGCTTACCGGAAAGAGCCGGGAAGAGCTGGTGGAGATGACGCGGCGCGGGCTGGTGGTCACTCTGGGGGAAAGGGGGGCGCTGGTTCTGGAGAAAGGCGCGGGAGAGACGGCCGTGCCCAGCGCGCCCGTGCCGGATGTGGCCGACCCGACCGGGGCCGGAGACGCCTTCAGGGCCGGATTGATCAAAGGTCTTCTGCTTGACCGGCCCCTGGCGGAATGCGCCCGCTTGGGCGCTGTTTGCGCCGCGTACTGCATAGAGAAGCACGGAACCCAGGAACACGGCTTTACGCCGGAGGATTTTGCCGCCCGCTACGAGGCGGCCTTCGGCGGATTTTGGCTGCGGGAGCCTCTCGCGACAAATATTTCGAGGTAGGCATGCGAGTGCAATATTCGCAGAAAGACTTGGAATTTCTCGGCCGACAGGTCGCGGCAGGGCAGTATGTGCGCCGCCCGACCTTTGTGCTCGCGCTGGCGCTTGCGCTCGTCGTCGGCCTCTGTGCGGGGTATTTTCTCTCTCCCTCCGCTTCCGGTCCGTCTTCCGGGGATGAGGCGCGCAAGCGTCCCCTGACCAAGGATGGGGCGGCCGACATGGGCCGGAAGGGCGAGATACTCCAGTCCATACTCCGGCACGAGGAAGAGGCGCGTAAAGACCCCGGCAAGGCCGAGGTCTGGGAGCACCTCGGCAATTTGTACTTCGACGCCGGGGAAGCGGGCAAAGCCGTGAACGCCTATAACAAGGCCCTGGAATTGAGCCCCGCCCGCCCGGGGGTGCTGGTGGACTGCGGCGTTATGTACAGGGATCTGAAACAGTACGACAAGGCTTTGGAATATTTCCGGAAAGCCCTTGAGTTACAGCCGGGGCACGAACAGGCCCTGTTCAATTCCGGCATCGTGCTGTACTTCGATCTCGGCAGAAAGGAGGACGGCATAAAGTCCTGGCGTACCCTGTTGCGGAAAAATCCCGATGCTGCTACGCCTTCGGGTGGACGCCTTGCGGACATGATTGAACAGTTGAAATGATGGGAGAGATCCCGCATGCGCAATAGCTTGGAAAAATTAAAGAAAATATGCTTCGGCCTGGGCATCGGCCTGCTCTGCGCGTTTTTCGCCTCTCCCGTTGCGGCCAAGGTTCTGGCGGCGGATCGGGTTGCCGCCCCGGAATCCCTGCTCCCGTATTTTTCCTGGCTTGCGGATGTGAACGGAGAACTCGACATCCGGGCTGTTTCCTCCGAGGCCGTGCAGGAGCGCTTCGCTCCCCTGGCCGGAGGAATTCCCCTGAGAGGGACCGGGCCGGTCTGGCTCCGTCTGGATATCTCCCGCGGCCAGCCCTCCGGAATGCAGGCTGCGCCTGCGGCCAGGAATCGTCTGGTCATGCGTCTGGGGCAGCTGCCTCCGGGCGGGGCGGAAATTTTTTCTCCGGAGCCGGCCGCCTTTTCCGCGCCCGCGAACTGGCGCAGCGAACGCGTAAATTCCATGGAAGAGGCGCTTTTGCCGGAGCCGGGACTGTCGCCGCTCCGGGTTTACATCCGGCTTGAGGAGATGCCCGGACTCTGGTTTTCGCCCGGAGTAAACCCGCGCAACGCGGCCGCGACGGACATTCTACCCTCGGAACTGCTCTTGCCCGGCATTATCATAGCCGCCCTGCTGGCCTGTTTTTTGCGCGCCATAGCGGAGCAATCGCAGTGGGCGCTGTGGGCCGCCCTTTTTCTGGGCTGCGTCCTGGCGCAGAGCCGCCTGCCCCTGCCTCTCCTCGGCCGGACCCCGCTTCCCGCGGATCTGCCCAGCCTGCTTGCGCCCGGTCTGTCTCTGATTTTGCTTCCGCACGTGGGCAGACGCATTTTTTTCGCCGCCGGCAATTCTCTCTGGAAAAACAGCATATTTTATCTCTGCTCGGCTCTGGGCGCGGCGATAGCCCTTGTCCCGCTTCTGAGCGGGCAATTGTGGCTGGCCAGGCTTTTCCCCCTCTGGCCCCTGCTGCTTGTGCCCCTGCTGCCCGTCTGCGTCAGCGCCCTGACCGCCCGCCAGCCCGGGTCCCTGGCTTTCAGCGGGGCCGTGGCCATGCCGGTTCTCGGGGCCGTTCTCGCGCTTTTCGCCTTGAAATTTCCCGATATACATCCTCTGGCGGCCCAGGGAGGGCTGTGGGGCCTGGCCGTGGGCGGGCTCGGTCTGGCTTTGGCCCGTATTCCCAAGGCTGCCCGGCAGGGAGGATCGGATCTGGCGGTCAGTCTCGCGGAGGCTGTGGGGGCGGAATCTTTTTCCACCCTGTCGGCGCAGAGCCAGTATGACGAATTGCCTCCTCTGGAGGTGATGCGCATGGGCGATCCGGAAGCGGGCGCGGATGTTCCCGCCCTGCCGGCGGGCGATCCCGGCAGCGGAGCCGAAGACGGAGCGCAGACGGAAAAATGGGAAAAGGGCGTGTGGACCAAGACCGGCGCAGGATTTTCCGAATATCCGGGATTTGCGGCCGGCCGGGACGAGGAAGACGGGATGTCTCCCGGCGAGGCTTCGCCCGGCGGGGAAGAGGCCGGACTGCCTCCGGAAGTGCTGGCCACTCTGCGGGGCGAATCCGAGATCTCCGAGGCCGCGTTCATCTTCAACATCCACTCCCTGGTGCGGGAAGTGCACGAGATGGTGCTTCCCCTGGCCAAAAGCCGGGGGTTGATTCTGTCCTGGTATATCGCCCCGGTTTGCCCCGCCCTGCTGGAAGGGGACGCGCCGCGCCTGCGCGGCGCTTTGGCCCTGCTTCTGCAAAACGCCGTGCGGGCCTGCGTCGAAGGCGTGGTGCAGCTCAGCGTCCGCCCAGCCCCCGGAGGACAAGGACAGGGAGACCTTCTTTTCACCATCAGCGACAGCGGGGCGGCGAAGCACACGGATGCCGGCTTCTTTCTCGCCTGGGAACTTTCCGCTCGCTCCGGCGGCGCCTTCACTGTGGATTACTCTCCGCAAAGCGGAACCCGCATAGCGTTCACAGCCCGCTTCGCCGTGCCTTCCGAAGATGCGGCGCAAACTTCGGCGCCATTCCCGGCGCTTGAAGAGAACTTTGCGGAGGCGGCGGGGGAATCCCCGCCCGAAGGCGTCCAGGGCAGCTTTGAGGAAGGCGGCGGGAGCGGCCCGGGCCTGATTGCGCCTGTCGGCCATCCGCAGGAGGAGGCCGGGGGCGCGGACGGCGCGGAACCCGGCCGGGCGGATTCCGGCGCGGACGTGAAGGCGGACACTCCCCTCATACTTCTGGGGGACATGACCAGCCACAGCAGACGGACGATAGCCGGCTATCTCCGGGATTTTCCCTTCGAAAACCTGGGAGAATGCGACGCGGAGCAAATCCGGCGCATACTTCAGGAAAAAACGGCGGCCCTGCTCATCTTTGACGCGGACATGCCGGAAGCCGACATTGTCCGGAGCATAGGCACCCTGCGCGCGGAGGAAGACATCCGGGGAACGGAGCCTCTGCCCGTTCTGGTGATAGCCGGACACAGGGCGCAGGCCGAGCGGCTGCTCAAGGCCGGGGCCAGCCACGTCCTGGGCAAGCCCTTTACCCGGCAGGCCCTGCGGGAACAGGTGATCGCCGTCCTGCCCGCCCATGCCGCATCCGGCGCCGCCTCGGAACGCACGCAAGGACAGCCTGATTCCCCGGACCTCCCTGAAACGCGAGAAACGCCCGCGGCGGAAGCCGCCGCCCAGCCGGCCGCCGCCCCGCGGGAACCCTGGACAAGCTCTTACGAGGAGGAGAGGGCGAAGGTATGGGAAAGCCCGTCCGTCCGGGCGGATCAGGGTCCGGACTTGCGCGGTCCGGGTGTCGCCGCGGAAGAAACACAAGCCGTCCGTGCCTGGGACGCGGAGGGCGGGCGCGAACCCTGGAGCGAAGAACCTCCCTATGCGGGGGAAAGGCGCGCTTTTGCCGACCCCTCCATCCACGATCTTTTCCTGGACCCCAGCATTGCCTTTCTGCACCCCGGCCAGCTCGCCCCCTTTCACGCGCCGCGGCATTCCACAGCCTCCGCTGAGACGCCTTACCATGAAGCGGACGCGCCGGCATCCGGGGAGGCCGCGCCAAAACCGGACGCCGCCGGGGCAGGGAGCGTACCCGCCGAGAGGACGGCCGCATCGGAAGCCGGCGACGCCTCCCGGACGCCGGATGCGCAGGCGGAGAACGCCGGGGCCGAACCCGGAGCCGATGCTCCGCCGGAGCGGAAAGACCAGGCCGCACCCGGCGAGGCCCCCCGACCGCTTGATGCCGGGACCGGATCGACGCCCGATGCCCCTCCGGAGCGGAAGGCGCAGGCCACGCCCGGCGCGCCGGGAGCCGCCGTCTCCGGCCGCACCGTCGGTCCCAAGGTCAAATTGACCCCCGCCCGCTTACCGCGTCCCTCCCGGGATGCGGCGGGCGCGGCCGGGGGAAGCGCCGCCGGGACGACGGCCGCCCCGTCAGCGGAACCACGGAGCGCCGCCCCCCACCACGGTCCCAGGATCAAATTGACCCCCACAAAATTGCGGCCCCCGGACATGGACCACGACGCTTCCCGGGCCGCACAGGCTGCAGGACAGGCAACCGTGGTTCCGCCCCCCGCCGCGCCGGGTTCGGCAGCGGTTTCCCCCGCGCCCGTTTCGAATGCGGCGGGTCCCGCTCCGTCTCCGGGTACGCCCGAGCGTTCCGCCGCCCCCATCCTGAGCGGAGGCCCCAGTATCAAGCTGTCTCCCACCCGCATGCCGCGTCCGCTCCCGGACGGGTCCGGCGCTTTGGGGACCGCGCCGGCTGCGGGACGGGCAACTGAAGTCCCCTCTCCCGCCGCGCCCGCTTCGGAAGCGGCGGGTTCTGCCGCGACTTCCGCCGCGCCCGCTTCAGACGCGACGGGCCCAGCTCCGTCTCCGGGTACGCCCGAGCGTTCCGCCGCTCCCATCCTGAGCGGAGGCCCCAAAGTCAAGCTGTCTCCCACCCGCGTGCCGCGTCCGCTCCCGGACGGGTCCGGCGCTTTGGGGACCGCGCCGACTGCGGGACGGGAAACTGAAGCCCCCTCTCCCGCCGCGCAGGATGCGGCGGGCTCTGCCGCAGCTTCCCCCGCGCCCGCTTCGGACGTGGCGGTTCCCGCTCCGTCTCCGATTACGCCCGAGCGTTCCGCCGCTACCATCCTTAGCGGTCCCCCCAAAGTCAAGCTGCCTCCCACCCGCATGCCTCGTCCGCTCCCGGACGGGTCCGGCGCTTTCAGGACCGCGCCGGCTGCGGGACGGGAAACAGGAACCTCCTCTCCCGCCGCGCCCGCTTCGGACGCGACGGGTCCCGCTCCGTCTCCGGGCACGCCCGAGCGTTCCGCCGCTCCCATCCTGAGCGGAGGCCCCAAAGTCAAGCTGTCTCCCACCCGCATGCCGCGTCCGCTCCCGGACGGGTCCGGCGCTTTGGGGACCGCGCCGGCTGCGGGGCGGGCAACTGAAGTCCCCTCTCCCGCCGCGCCGGATACGGCGGGTTCGGCCGCGTCCTCCCCCGCGCCCGCTTCGGAAGCGGCGTCCCTGGCGTCAAAACCCGTCACCCCGGGATCGCCCGCAACGCCGGCCAGAACCGCCGCGGCCGCTTTCCAGAAATTACGCCGCAATATCACTACGCAGCCCGGCACCCCTCCGCTTTCGGAGGCCAAAGCCGCCGGAGAACGTGAGGGCGGCGTGCCCGCTTTGCGCAAGTTGAGGAGAAAAGTCGCGCCGCAGCCCCCCGCCGACGCAAAGACGTCCCCCCCAGCCGCGGTTGCCCCCGCAGACGCCGGAGGCAAAGCCGCCGCTGTTTTGCCGCCGCAGGCGAAGGGCGTTCCGACGGAGGAAAAATCGCGGGAAGCTTTTGCCCCGGCGCCAGCGGCCGCTCCTCCCGCCCCTTCCCCGGCCGCCTATATGTCGGCCGACCTGGAGACTTCGGCCTGGACCAGAAGTTACTCCGCGGCTCCCTCCGCCCCGGCAGCGCCTGAAAACGCCGTGGCGGCGCAGGCCGATGCTCCCCCCGCGCGACAGACCGATGCGGAGGACGTATCCGCGCCCAAAATCAAGGTGGGACCCACCCGCTTGCCGCGACGCTCTCCGGATGCCGGAGACGACGGCGATTCCGCGCCGCAGGCGCGGGAGGCTTCCGCCGTTCCGGGACACACCGCTTCGTCGATTTTCTATTCGCCGGACGACCTGGAGTCCTCGCCCTGGACCAGGGGCTATGCCGCGCCGCGATCCGACGTTTCCACCTCGGACCGGTCCGGCGTCCCGGCCGACCCGGCCGGCCCCAAAGTCAAATTGCCTCCCACCCGCTTGCCGCGCAAACCTTTGGAAGACAGCGACGTCTTCGGAGCGAAAACGCGGGAGGAGGCCGTTCCCGAACGCGTTTCGGCCATTGAGGCCGCTGCCGCCAACGGGGGCGCCGCCCCGATGATCCTGGGGCTTTCCGTGGACGACGTCACCCCGTCCAAGGTTTCCTCCGATGCGGAGCAAGGCGGCGAGGACTCCGGAACGGGGGGCGCATCCTTTCCCACGGATAAATTTGACGAGTGGTTCCAGCCGCATATGCGTACAGTTACGCAACTGCATCCGGAAGCCTCAGCCTTGTCGGCGATCGCCCGCACCATTGTGACTGAGGATCAGCCGCTCTTTGTCCTCGACGACATCAGGGAAGACAGCGCCGATGCGGACAAGGCGCGTTCCAGAGGGAGCATGCCGGGATACATGCGCCGCCGTCCCAATCCCGGGTCTCTGCTGGATTTCGTTCTTGCCCCTGAGGACGCGGATGGGGAAAAGGCCGACGGGGATGCCGGAACCGACGACAGGCGGGATTTTTCCGTAACTCCGGTGCCGGGCATAGAAGGAGAACACATAGAATCCGCCGCCATACCCCTTATACCCGGGCTGGTGGAAGCCATAGGCACGGCCCTGCGGGATGCGGCCGGCGGGCTTTCGGAAAAGCATACCGTTCTGGCCCAGGAAGCCGCCTCGCGCTTGGCCGGGAGGGCCGAAAACTTCGGATTGACCAAGCTCGGCAGGCTTTCGCGCTGCCTGGAGCGGGCCGCCGAGGCGGATGACGCCGAGGCGGCGGGGGTGCTTCTGGAAGAGTTGCAGCTGGTGGCCAGGCGTTATCAGAGCGCTTTGCAGGAATGCTTCAACAGTTTCATCCATTACAGGCACTGATCGGCCATGCCGGAAAGCGCGGTTCCGCCCCGGCAGGCCCACGCCCTGATCCCCGTACGTTACGCTTCGAGCCGTCTGCCCGGCAAACCCCTGCTGCCTCTTAAAGGGCGGCCCATGTTTTATCACGTCTGGAGGCGGGCGAGGCTCTGTCCCGGTCTTTCCTCGGTCACCCTGGCCACGGATGACGAGAGGATACGGCGCGCCGCATCGGAACTGGACGTGCCCGTGCTTATGACCTCACCCGCGCATGCGAGCGGCACGGATCGCGTCCATGAAGCCGCGCGTCTGCTCAAGCTTCCGCGAAAAGCCTTGATCGTGAACATCCAGGGCGACGAACCGGCCCTTGACCCGGGGCTTGTCAGCCTGCTGCTGGGCGCCTTTGCGGATCCGGCGGTAGAGGCGGCCACCGCCGCCCATCCCCTGGACGCGGCCGACTTCGCGCGCGTGGACAAGGTCAAGGTGGTGCTGGACAGGACCGGCGACGCCCTCTATTTTTCCCGCGCCCTCATCCCCTGCGCCAGGGACGACGGGTGGGCCGCCCCGCCGCTCGGACACATCGGCATTTACGCCTTCACCTTTCCCACTTTGGAAAAATTCGTCGGCCTCCCCCCCTCGCCGCTTGAGCGCACGGAGAAATTGGAGCAGTTGAGGCTTTTGGAAAACGGGATCAAGATGCGGGTAGTTTTGACAGACAGGGCTTCGCCCGGAGTGGATCGGGCGGAAGACCTGGAAGCGGTTCTGCCCTATGTGGACGATTATTCCACGGTTTAATGCGTCGCAAGTCGCTGCGGAGCCGGACACCCGGCACAACCGTTACCGTTGCTTCCTTTCAGACCTGGCGGGGTTGGCGGCGTTACCGCCGCCCGGCTCCAGGGCGTTTATCGCCCGAAGAGCGGGCTTCTGTCAACCGGCAAGCCACGATATGACAGGGGGCATCCATAACATTTTGCGCTTGAGATTGTCGTTTGACGGCGGGCGCAGCCCGCCTGCGCCAATCTCGCGGACGGTGTTCCGCTTCGCTTCACACCGTCAGAGCATTTGTCGGAAAGATACTTTCAATGACAAAATGCTCTAAAATTTCATTATGATTTACGGTTCAAGAAAATCCGGACTGAAAAGCGCGATTTTCAGTCCGGTTACGCATACGGAGAGGGGATTGGGAGATCAGCCGTGCAAGCGCGCAAGCGACAGGAGGGTGCGCGCGAGATGCTCGATTTCCCCGGGCGTGTTGTAGAAAGCTATGGACGGACGCACGGTCGCTTCATAGCCGAAATGGCGCAGGACGGGCTGGGCGCAGTGATGTCCGGCGCGCACGGCTATCCCCGCCTCGTTCAGATACCGCCCCACATCCTCCGGGTTACGGCCGTCCAGCACAAAAGAGAGCACGCCGGCCCGGCGCGTGGCCGTGCCCACCGGACGCAGGCCGGGAACGCGCCTGAGCTCGTCGATGCCGTAGGCCAGCAGTTCCTGCTCGTATCTGGCGATGTTGTCCATGCCTATGGCCGAGACATAGTCGATGGCCGCCCCCAGGCCCACCGCGCCGGCGATGTTGCCGGTGCCGGCCTCGAATTTTTCCGGGGCTTTTTTGTAGGAGGTGCGCGCAAAGGTCACGTCTGCGATCATGTTCCCCCCGCCCTGCCAGGGTCTGGCCGCTTCCAACAGCTCGCTTTTGCCGTACAGGACCCCGATGCCGGTCGGCCCGAATATCTTGTGCCCGGAAAAAGCGAAAAAGTCGGCGTCCAGCGCGCTCACGTCCACCGGCATGTGCGAGACGGACTGCGCGCCGTCCACGCATATGCGCACCCCTCGCGCATGCGCGACGGCGATCAGTTCCTCAAGAGGCGTAACCGTGCCCAGCGCATTGGACACATGCGTCACGGAAACGAAACGGGTGTTGCGGTTAAAGAGCTTCGCGTATTCGGAGACAAGTATCTGTCCGCTCGCGTCCACCGGGGCCACGCGCAGCAAAGCCCCGGTTTCTTCGGCGAGGATCTGCCAGGGCACTATGTTGGAATGGTGTTCCAAAAGGGTGAGGATGATCTCGTCTCCGGGACGCAGCAGGGGGCGGACGTAGGCGTTGGCGACCAGATTCAGGGCTTCCGTCGCGCCCCGCACAAAGACGACGCTTTCCGGACCGGAGGCGCCGATGAAGGCGGCGACTTTGGCGCGCGCCCCTTCATACGCGTCGGTCGAGCGCCCGGCCAGGGCGTGCGCGCCGCGATGCACGTTCGAGTTTTCATGTTCGTAATAATAGCGGAGCCGCTCAATGACCTGCCCGGGGCGCTGGGTCGTGGCCGCGTTGTCCAGCCAGACCAGTTGCCGGCCCTTGATCTTTTCCGCAAGTATGGGGAAATCGGCCCGAATTTTTTCCAGCGGGTATTCTCCCACATAGGGGAGGGCCGCCTGCCGCGGCGGGGAGACAGGGGCTCCGGCATCCGAAGCGGCTTGAGCGCCCGGCGTTGCGCCGTCCTGCGCGACCACGAGCGGGGCGTAGGAAGGATTCGGCTCCCCCGCTTCCGGGCCGGGCGCGTAACCGGCCGCGGGATATGCGAGCCCCGGCAGATATTCGGCCAGACGTCCGGCCGCGAACGCCGCCAGCTCCCGTTCATCGGGCAGTCCCCAGAGTTTCGGGGCGCTATTTGTAGTTGTACTCATGGTATTCTCCGACTTCGACGTCTTCCAGCACCGCCAGCGCGTCATCGGCGAGAACGGCGGCGGAGCAATACAGCGAGAGCAGGTAGGAGGCGACGCCGTTGTCGTCTATGCCCCGGAAGCGCACGGACAAACCGCGGGACTGCTCGCCCTGAAGACCGGCCTGGTAGAGGCCGATGACGCCGCGCCTGGCCTCGCCGGTGCGCACCAGCAGGATATTGGTCTTGCCGCCCTTGGCTTTGGGCGTTTTCAGCCCGTCCACCAGCAGTTTGTCGGTGGGGACGATCGGCACCCCCCGCCAAAGGATGAACACTCCGCCCGCGATGTTGGCGGTAGCCGGCGGCACGCCCCGGCGCGTGCATTCGCGTCCGAAGGCCGCGAGTGCCCTGGGATGGGCCAGGAAAAAGGAGGGCTCTTTCCAGACCTTGGTCAGAAGTTCATCAAGGTCATCCGGAGTGGGGGCGTTTTTGAGCGGTTTGACGCGCTGGGAATCGGCCGCGTTTTTCAGCAGGCCGTAATCGTCGTTGTTGATGATCTGGCTTTCCTGGCGCTCTTTCAGACTCTCGACGGCCAAGGCTATCTGTTCGCCGATCTGATCGTAAGGCGAACTGTAGACGTCGGCAACTTTCGTGTCCACATTGATAATGGTGGAAATGGAGTTCAGCCGGTATTCGCGGGGTTTTTCCCGGTAAGGGACGTAGCCCTGCGGGATATCGACGCTGCCGGGGTCCTGGCTGCACAGGACCTCAAGCGGGGTATCCCCTTCGACAACCCTGTTCACGCGGTAGATGCCCGCTTCAAGCGCCTTGAATTCCAGCAGCCTGGTAAGCCAGCGCGGCGTCAGCGCCCCATACTGGGGCCTGGTTTTCGTCACATCGGCAAGCTGATAAGCCGCATCGCGTCCCAAGGCGTTAATGGCGGTTTTGTCGGACATGGTCCCTCCTTTCGGTATCGGTCAGTATTGGGTTAATCCTGTATCAATCTCCCGCGCCCAGGAATTCAATCCCTCGGCGAGGTTGAACATCCTTCCCCGGTATCCGGCCCTGCGCAGTTCCCGTATGGCATAGAGGCTGCGTTGCCCGATCTTGCAGATAAACACCGCGTCCACGGAAGGGTCGAACTCGTCCATGCGCCGCACCAGTTGTCCGAAGGGCACGACCTTGGCGTTCTCGAAGCGGATCAGCGTCTGCTCGTGAGGTTCCCGGATGTCGATAATCTGAAGCGGCTCACGGCGGTCCAGGCGGTCCCTGAGTTCTACGGCCGTCAGACTTTGCACGGGTGCTTCCTCTTTCCGGTTCAATCCGCAGAACTCCTCATAATCGATCAGTTCGGTAATGCGGGGATGTTCGCCGCAGACCGGGCAATTCGGGTCCTTGTCCAGGCTGAATTCCCGCGCGCGCATCTCCCATGCGTCAAAAAGCAGCAGCCTGCCCGTAAGTCCGTGCCCGCCGCCCAGGATCAGCTTGATCGCCTCGCAGGCCTGGATGGCCCCGATGATCCCGGGCAAAGCGCCCATAACGCCGCCTTCGCCGCAGGACGGAACCAGACCGGGCGGAGGCGGCGCCGGATGCAGGCAACGGTAACAAGGCCCCCTTCGCGCGTCGAAAACCGTGGCCTGCCCCTCGAATTGCAGGATGGAGCCGTAGACGAGAGGTATGCCCAGAAGCACGCAGGCGTCGTTTATCAGATAGCGCGTGGGGAAATTGTCCGTTCCGTCCGCCACCACATCGTAGCCTTTCAGGACGGACAAGGCGTTTTTGGCGGTGAGTCTGGTGTTGTGGACAATCACCTTGAGCGCTGGATTTACGTCCTTGACCCTGTCTCTGGCGGAAGCCGTTTTCGGCCGGTCGATATCCTTTACGGAATGGAGGATCTGGCGCTGCAGGTTGGATTCCTCCACGAGGTCGAAGTCCAGCAGTCCCAGGGTGCCGATGCCCGCGGCGGCCAGATAGAGGGCCAGGGGCGAACCCAGTCCGCCTGTTCCCGCAATCAGCACGCGCGCCGCCTTGAGGCGTCGCTGGCCCCCAAGCCCGACCTCGGGCAGCAAAAGATGGCGGCTGTAGCGGCTCATCTCGTGCCCGGAGAGTTCTTCCAGACGGTCTTCGGAAATAATGCTCACGCGTTTGCCCTTTGCCGCCCTCCGGCGGCGCTCGGGTTTCCGCCGCCGCGGCGGCCGCCGATCTTCCGATTTGCATTATCCGGGCGCAGGCTGCGGGGGAACTATTTTTTTCTTATAGACATATACCGCTCATGCATAACCTCCTCCGCCGGAGCCTAGGGAAGGGCTGATTAATTGGAGCTCCGCCCCAAACTCCGCCGGGAGCGCGTCAGCCGTAGGCGAGATTCCGAGCCGTACTGATGACGACAGCAGTTATAAAGATTTCCCCCGGCCCCCTCGATAATAACTCATTGAAATATCTATTGGGCGTACAGAGGACAAAGCCCGCCTGCAAGCATTTCGCGGCAAGGATTTGCAAGCAAATCCTTACAGAGCAGACCAAGTTTTCAAAGTTGAACCACTCCAGCCGGCGCAGGCGACAGGGAAACGGCGTTTTCTTCGGGGTTTTCCTCCGTTGCCAAAAGGGGCGGGGTCGGATATGAGTTCACAGAGCGACCTGGACGCCAGGAACGATCATGCCCGAGAAGAATGCCCCCTTCACCATGGAAAATGTGATGCAGCGCATAATAGAACTGCGCGGGCAGAGGATTATGCTGGATTCCGACCTGGCCGCCCTCTACGGCGTGGACACCAAAACCGTGATCAGGGCCGTGAAGCGCAATATCCTCCGCTTTCCCAAAGATTTCATGTTCCAGTTGAACAATGGGGAATGGGAAACCCTGAAGTCCCTGGACGGCGCCCCGAACGCGCGGGGCGTCAGACGTTTTCCCCCGCTCGCCTTCACGGAACACGGCATCCTCATGCTTTCGACGGTCCTCGGGTCTTCACGCGCCAGAGAAATGAACCTGCTGATCATCCGCACCTTCGTTTGGCTGCGCCAGACGGTGCCGGTCTATCAGGAAGCGGCCTCCGACCTGCGGGAGATAATCGCGGCCCTGCAGCGCCTGATCGTCTCCAAGGCGAAGAAGAGCGGGCACTGATTGCGCGCGCGAGGCTATGGAAATAGACAGAAGGAAGAAGTATGAAAAAATATTTGGTGTTCTTTATAGCCGTAATGAATTTGTGGATGACGGGATGCGCAAGCAATCTTATGCAGCCAGTTGATCCGGCTGTGATAAATACAGCTATTTCTCAAAAAGAATCTGGTATCGTCTTTTTCAGGCCGTCAGCTTTAGGAGGAGTGTTTCACTCTCCAGTGCTTGAAGTGAAACAAGATGGGAGTTTGAATTTCATCGCCAATGTCGCTGCTAAAGCAAAGTTTTTACATAAAACAAATCCTGGAAAACATCTGTATCTCATCGACGGGGAGTTCGGCTACTTCATGGAAGCAGAGCTTGACGCCGGGAAAATATACTATGCTTATGTCATACCTAAAATTGGATGGTGGAGACCACGGTTTGATTTTACTCCGGTTACTAATATGGATTTGATATCGGAAACATTTCAGAGTGATTTTGCTCAGTGCAAGTGGTATGAAAACACAATGGAAGGTAATAACTGGTTTTTAAGCAATAAGCCCTCCCTTGAGAAAAGGTATTCCAACTTGATCTACAGATATCAAAACATTAAGCTAGAAAATAAAGTAAAGATGTTGCCAGAATACGGAAGTCGAGTTTTTATTCAATAGCGGTGCTGTAGATGATCTCAGGCGCAAGTAGGCCATAATATGCAAACATTGCGGCCGTAATTTGCCAAACACGATTCAAAATTTGTAGCTAACACCCAGTATCAAACACATTTCTCGCGTTAACGATTCGGCGGAATGTCTTGTCAGGCAATTTTTAATTTCATTGACTTTTTGTGGAGGAAGCGTTGTCATCACCCGACAAGCGCCTTTCTCAATTTTTGACGCAACCTTTTTGGTCTTGAACAGGGATGGTTTTCTTGAAAGGTCAAGCCATGTATCTTTTGGAAACGTGCTGCTTCCCCCGCGAATGAAAAATTTTTTCTGCGTCGGCTGGCAACCCTGATTTTTTTCTTTACCTTTGGAGGACGCCATTACAAAAATAACGTCATCTTTGTCTGCGCTGAAGGCCAACACGACAAATAACTTGTCCGCATGACCACCATCAAGAAATTCATAGTCGGAGAAATAGACGACATCCCCAATGTTCATCCGAACATTGCCTCAAGCATGGCGTTGTCGTCTTGTATTTCCTTGATACGGTTCTTCTCCTCTTCGGAACAACCGTCAAGCGCAAGATCGTAGTTAATGACGGCTTTCTGGCCTTTCGTTTTCAGTGTTACGTCCCAAGGGTCATTGCGGGTATGGGACGCCTTGACTACAAGTTGCGCGGGAACATCCTTGAACATTTCCGAAATATTTTGAAGTTCCTTCTTTTCAATGCCGGAGAAGTAATAATCAGAGAACCTCGCGCCCGGCTTAGCCTTGAGCTTTGTCTCGGTGCCGGCGCCCGTTACAGTGACGATATCCTTGAGGTTAAGTCCGCAGTTCTGCCCCCGGCTTATTTCACGCCATACAGACGCCGGTACGGGGCCAAATTCCCACGCCTCATAGTTTTCGCCGGTCAGTGATTCCCCCGTTTCCCGGTAGAGTCTAAAATCAAGGTAAAACAACAGCTTCATCAGCTTCGTAAGGCCGATGGTCTTGTCGTTCTGAATGAAAAAAATGATGGCGTTTTTGAGCTTCTCACGCCTGCGCTCTTCGCTTGTGGGCATCCTCTCCCCCAAAATAACCTTATAGCGACTCCATCACAGCATGTAAATGGAAAGCAAATTTCGTGCCATGTTTATTCGCAGAGCAATCAAATAAGTTCACAATATATTGAAATTACAGAAAAAATTTTCGTGTCCCGCCAATTCATAGTGACAATTTCAGTAGGTTACAATTCTTCATTCGATTGCCCTGAGCGCCGGCCGGAGACGGCTTGCGTTGCCGTGGAAATTGGCGTAATAAACGCCGCATCCGGCGTTATGCCAGAGCATTTTACGCTTGAAACGCTTGCTTGACGGCGGGCGAAGCCCGCCTGCAAGCGTTTCGCGGCGGGCTGGGCCTTGTCTGCGGCCGATACCGGTTTGCTACCTGTTGTTGTTCGCAACCTGGCATGAAACGGCGCGGGTTCAGTCTTGAGCGGTTTTTTGCCGCTTATGAGGATTTTATGGCCAAGGAAGAAGCCCTTGAGATAGACGGCGTAGTGCAGGAGGCCCTGCCCAATGCCATGTTCCGGGTGGAACTGGAAAACGGGCATGAGGTGCTGGCCCACATTTCCGGGAAGATGCGCAAGTTCTACATCCGCATCCTGCCTGGAGACAAGGTCAAGGTGGAACTTTCGCCCTATGACCTGACGCGCGGACGCATCACCTACCGCATGAAATAGTTTCCTCCATGGACGGACAGCTCCACGAAGAATGCGGGGTCATCGGCCTTTTCGGCGTAGAGGGGGCAGCTTCTCTCGCCGCTCTGGGGTTGCACGCCCTCCAGCACAGGGGACAGGAATCCGCGGGCATAGCCACCTCCAGGGCGGGCAAGCTGTATCTTGTCAAAGGAATGGGGCTGGTTTCGTCGCTTTTTTCCAAAGGGGAAACCGGGCAGCTTCCCGGAGACGCGGCCATCGGACACGTGCGCTATTCTACGGCCGGGGGCAGCAATTTCGCCAACGCCCAGCCCCTGCTCGCCCGCTATACGGGCGGAGAAGCCGCCCTCGCCCATAACGGCAACCTGGCGTGGGCGGCGCGCCTGCAACGGGACCTCTGTTCCTCCGGGGCGCTTTTCCAGACCACCACGGACAGCGAAATCTTTCTGCACCTTCTGGCCAGGGAACAGGCCGTTGACGACGAGGCCATAGCCGGGGTTTTCTCCCTGGCCGGTCCGGCGTTTTCCGTGGTGATGCTGCTGGCGGACCGGCTGATAGCGGCCCGCGACCCTTACGGCTACCGCCCCCTGGTCCTCGGGAGGTTCGGCTCCGGCCGGGTCGTGGCCTCCGAGACCTGCGCCTTTGACCAGATAGGGGCCGTCTATGAGCGGGAAATAGAACCGGGGGAGATGCTGGTCGTCTCCTCTGACGGCTGTCGATCGGTGGATTTCGCCGGGACCCGGCCCCGGCCGGCGCGCTGCCTGCTGGAGCTGATCTACTTTGCGCGCCCGGATTCTCTGGTTTTCGGGGAAACCCCCCACATTTTCCGGCAGCGCTGCGGGCATCTGCTGGCCGCCGAACAGCCGGCGGAGGCGGACATCGTCGTGCCCATTCCGGATTCCGGCATGAGCGCGGCCATGGGCTACGCGGCCGCCCTGAACCTTCCCTGGGAACGCGGCCTCATCCGCAACCACTATGTGGGGCGCAGCTTCATCTCGCCCGGACAGGAGGCGCGCGTCGCCGCGGTGCGCATGAAAAACAACGTGGTGGGCGAAGTGGTCAGGGACAGGCGCGTGGTCCTGGTGGACGATTCCCTGATCCGGGGCACGACCACGGAAGCCTTGGGACGCGTGCTGCGCAAGGCCGGAGCCCGCGAAGTGCACATGCGCATCGCCTGTCCGCCCACGCGCTACCCCTGTTCCTACGGGGTGGATTTTCCCCGCCACGAGGAACTGCTGGCCCACAAGTTCAGCCTGGAGCAAATCCGGGAAAGACTCAACCTGGACAGCCTGGGCTACCTCTCCCTGCAGGGGATGATCGGTCTCTTCGGAGAGAAGTCCGACACCTTCTGTACATCCTGTTGGAGCGGCGATTACCGCGTGCCGCCGGAATGACCCGTCCCGGACCCGACCTTTTTCATATAGGGCGTATTACAGGGCGCGTTCCAGTAACGGAGCAGTTCGTCATCCATTCTCGCCAGGAACATCTGGAACCCCGCCTGCTCTTGCGCCGTAAGGATCTCTCCCACGCAATTCGCCGCGATTGCGACGTTCTTCGCCTTTAAAAGCTGTTCGCAACGGCGGTAGACGATGAAGAGCTCCATCAGAGTGGTCGCGCCCGCGCCGTTCAAAATCAGCATCACCTTTTCTCCCGCCCGGATGGAGAGGTCGTCCAGCAGGACGTTCAGCATGATTTCGGCGGTTTCGTCGGCGCTTTTCATGGGCTGCCGTCCGCCGCCGCCCTCGCCGTGCTGCCCCACTCCGATTTCCATCTCGTCCTCTCCCGGGTCGTCCAGAGTAATGCCCGTGACGGGATGGGTCGCTCCGCGCACCGCCACGGCCAAGGTCGCCATGTTGTTCGCGAAACGCCGCGCGACGGCGGCCACCTCTTCGAGACTTCCGCCTGCGGCAGCGGCTGCGCCCGCGATCTTGAAAGTCGGCACGCAACCTACAAGCCCGCGGCGATCGTCGCTGTGTTCGCGCGGGGCGTTGGAAACATCCTCCTGCGTGACCACCTTGGCCACGTGGAGCCCCTCTTTCTCGGCCAGCTTCATGGCCATATCTCCGGCCAGCATGTCGCCGGCGTGGTTCAGGACGACAAACAGGACGCCTTTGCCCCTGTCCGCCAATTTGATGGCGTCCACACACGTTATCGGCCCCGGGGCGGCAAAAATGTCCCCGACCACGCTGACGTCCAGCATCCCTTCTCCGACAAAGCCGGAGAGCGCGGGTTCATGCCCCGCTCCGCCCAAAGTGACGACGGTGACGCGACTGGCTTTTTCCAGCCGGTTGTTGACCACCATATTGCCGGGCTTGAGCGTCACGAGGTCGCGATGCGCGGCGGCAAAACCTTCGAGCAGTTCTTTTGTCAGGTTTTCCGGTGAATTGATAAACTTCTTCATCTTCATCGCGCTTTCTCCTCTTCCACATCAAATCAGTACTGCGGAATATGCTCTTCAGCACCGCACTGGAAACCTTTGAACAGAAGCGCCGTGCTCACCGCTCCCACATCGGGGGTTCCGAGGGTCTTTTCTCCGTAATTGCGGGCACGCCCGAATTTCGACACCTGGTTTTCAGTCTCCTGGAGCCCCAGTGACGCGGCCGCCGCGGCCGCCTGCAGGATGGACAAAACGTCGTCCGGCGCTTTTTCCGCAGCTTCCGTCGCGGGGATCAGGACGTCCATCAGAGTTTTGTCGCCGACCCGCGCTTTGGTTATCTCGAAAAGCGCGCTTCTGGCGGAGGAGAACATCGCTTTCAGCGTTGCGGCGTTAATTTCGTTGTCGTCGTCGGAAAGCGGCCCGGCAAGCCCTTCCAGCAGTACGCCATAAAGAGGCCCGGCGCTGCCGCCGGCGATCTCCAGACACCCGGAGCCCAAGCTTTTTATGAAGTCTTTCACGCTTTCATCCTGCCGCTCATTCAGACGCGACAGAATCATGGCCGCCATTTTGCCGATGGTGACGCCGTGGTCGCCATCCCCGAAACGGGAATCAATCTCGCTGAGGCGCAGGGTGTTTTGCTGCCAGAGCAGAGCCACAAAGCGGAACATGGAAAAAAGGTCTTCTTTTGTCAGTAACATACGCGACACCTCGCAAGATTGTGCTCACGTCAAAATTTGATCAGCAATTCCTCCGCTTTTGATCCGCGCCGCGAGATTGTCACATGGCGTACTTGCTCCGCCAGGAGACAATTTCATGCGTAAAATGCTCCAGACCCGTCGGAACCCTGCCCTCGGCCTCCTGCAGAACCCCGTTTATCCGCACGACCATTTCGGAAAAACGCTGGATAAAAGCCTCCAGATGGGTCTCTATCAGTTCAAGGTCACCCTTCATGCCCGCCTTTTCCAGAAGCATGGCGTCGTTCGACAAGGCTTCCGCGCCGATGGTGGCGGAGGCGCTTTTCAGGGCATGCACCCGAATGACAAAGGATTGCAGCCACGGCAGGAGAGTGTCTCCGTCGGGCGTCCTTTCCGGCTTCTTCATGTCGGTGACGTTTTTCAGCGTTTCTCTCAGGGACGGCAGGAATTTTCCAGCATCCTGGCAATATTGGGCGAGGACGTTTCTATAGGAAACCTCGACTCCCCCGCACATGATGATTCCCTTCTCCACGTCCAGACCCTCGACGGAATACAGGTGTTCCATTATGGTTTTCGGCGTCCTGCCGGATGCGGGAGTAGGGGATAACCGGCGCTTGCTCTTTGGGAGCCACTTGTTTACGAGCGCGTTCAGCTTGGCGGGTTCAATCGGCTTGGCAAGGTAATCGCTGAAGCCCTTGGACAGGAACATTTCCCGCATCCCCGCCAGCACATTGGCGGTCAGCGCGATTATGGGAACCTGCCCGAAATATTCGCCCTCCAGGGCGCGAATTCTGGCCGTGGCCTCTATGCCGTCCGTTCCGGGCATCATTTGATCCATGAAGACAATGTCATACTTCCTGCTCCTGACCATTTCCACGGAAGCGTCTCCGTTGTGGCAGGTGTCGACCTGCATCTGGTAGGGTTCGAGAAGCCCCATGGCAATCTTGAGATTGGTATTGATATCGTCCACGATGAGTATCCGGGCCTCGGGGGCGGTGAACCCGAGCCTGAATTTTTTTTCGTTCAGGTTATGCCGGAAGCCGTTCAGGAGGTTTGCCACCGGAGTGGCGTAAACCGGCATGGAAAGAACCGGAATGTTGCTGAACGGCATGGCTTCCTCCGAAGCGGCGGCCATGAGGACGAGGGTGGTGTCGAGTTGTAAGCGTCTGGCAAGCGCGGCTGCGCGGTTCAGCATGCCTGCCGACATAAACGCGAAAGCATGGCGGCCTGTTTCCAGTTCCCTTAAAAAATGATCCGGGCCGTCCGAATCGACCACCGGTACCCCGAGGTTTCTCAGAGTGTCCAAAACCGAATCGACGAACAGAGGGGATTCGCCATACAGGATCACTCCTTTTGAATCGGGATTTTCCACCATGGCCACCGTGGCGCCCTCGGAATATTCCTGCGGAATAACGACGGTAAATGACGAGCCTTTTCCATACTCGCTCGATACGGCGATGTCACCGCCCATTTCAGTGCAGAGGTTTTTGGTGATCGCCAGTCCGAGACCCGTGCCCTCGATATTTCTGTTGCGCTGGGCGTCAAGGCGGGTAAACCCGCTGAAAAGTTTCTGCATATCTTCCTGTTTGATGCCGATGCCCGTGTCAGCGACTTCAAAGCGCAGTAAAATCACATTGTCATCCATCACCTCCCCGATTACGCCAAATCTGACGAAGCCGTTTATGGTGTATTTCACCGCGTTGGTGAGCAGGTTAAACAGAATTTGCCGGATCCGCACTTCGTCTCCGGTCAATTCGTTGGGGATGCGGGAATCTATATTGACGAAGAACTGGATGGATTTTTCATACAGCCTCACCCGGATCACATTGATCACATTGTCGATGAGAGAAGAAAAACTGTATTGGGCAATAGTGAGTTGGAAGTTGCCGGATTCGATCTTCGACATATCCAGAACGTCGTTGATGATGGAAAGCAGATTTGATCCGGCCTGGCTGATGCTGATAAGGGAATCCGACAGACTCGTCGATACCGGCGCTTCCCGCAGGGCCAGTTCGCTCATGCCGATGATGGCGTTGAGCGGGGTGCGTATCTCATGGCTCATGCTCGCCAGGAAATCCGACTTGTATTTGTTTTCCCTGTCGGCCTGTATGCTCTTCTCGCATATTCTGACTATAATGACGCCAAGAAGCAGGGCCAGGAGGACTCCGAGGAGGATCAGGTCCGCGCCGACTTTGTCCAGCGCGGCGTCGACCTTGGGGGCGGGATTTTCCGCGCAGTACTGCTGCAAGAATCCAAAAATGGAGGAATACCCCAACAAGAGAACCAGGACCAGGCCGAACATCATAACCGCGAGATAGGGCGCGGCTGTTTTAGTTATCAGTTTCCAGTCCATACAGACTCCGTCTTTGAATCGACCCGGCGGGGATTTGCCAGCAAATCCCTGCCGCGAACTTGCCGCGATGCGAATTTGCTTCGCCACCGAGCGACAAGCTCAAGCGCAAAATGTTCCGCATCCTGTCGGATTTAGAACATAACGCACTGAAACATTAGAGCAGAAGAACTTTGATGCTGTTACTTGTAGTCAAATTATGCAAATACGTTAACAATTTAAAAACATGCGTTCCGACAGGCTCCCGATACGCTCCACACTCAAAAAATGCATATCGGACGGCGGCCGGTACGCCGTGCAACTTGAAAAAGCATATCGAACAGCGCACTGGAGCGGTTTGACATTGAAAATGCGTAGACCGCTCTTGCGGGGATTTGCCTACAAATCCCTGTCGCGAGATTGTCGCGAGGCGAACTTGTTTCGCCGTCAAGCGACAATCGCAAGCGTAAAATGTAATGACCACCGGGGCGGGAAGCCCGGCGCACCCCCTGCGGGACAGCGGCTCGCACCGCTTGACACGACACTAACAAATTATGACGGTTTTCGTCAAATTCCGCATGGACGCCATAAAAAAATTTTAGCTACGTCAACCCCGGCCGTTCAAGAAGACTTCGAGCGCAAGCGCTCCGCTTTGCCAAAGGCGAAATTGAGCGCTCCGCCTTTTTCGCGGCAGGCGTCTATGCAATCCCCGCAATTTACGCAGTACAGGCGGCTTTTGCGTTGTACCGCGCGCGGGTCAAGACCCAGAGAACAACGGCCACGGCAGGGGTTCTCCGGTCCGCGGCAGATGCAGGATTTTCCGTTGAAGCGCACCCGCAGGCGACCGGGCAGCACGGCTGCGGCCAAGGAGATCAGGACGGACTGCGGGCACAGATACAGACACCAGAGCCGTCGTCCGGAGAGCGATTCTACAGCGAGCAGGACAGAAATAAAGGCCAGCGCGCCGGGAAGAATCTCTCCGTAAAAGGCTATATGCTGCATCACCAGCGCATACCAGCCGGGCATGGACAAGTAGTTGAGCAACGGCACGGGCGCGAAAAAGAGCACGGCCGGCAGCCCGGCGCAGACGAGGAACGCCTTCGGGGCGAAGGACGGGAACGGAACACTCGCGTCGGCCGCCGTTTTTTTCGCTCCGCGTCCGCAGGCTGAAGCGATGCCGTGCGCGAGTTCGGAAAAAAGCCCGTATGGGCATATCCAGGCGCAGAAGACCGGCCCCATGAGCAGGGCGAGAAGCAGAACCAGTCCAGCGCCGAGGCCCGCCGATGGGGTCAGGGAAAACGCGCCCAGCGCGACTTGCAGGGTGGAAAGGGGATCGGCCAGGGGCGCGCCGGCGGCCTCAAAGTAAAAAAAGTTCCCGGCGAGAAAGGTCATCCCCTGACGGTTCAAAAACGGAATAACGGCGAAGAGCAGAGCGATCCCGACTTGCGCCGCCCGCCGGAAGGGGCGGAAGGGAAGGGACCGGAGCTTCACTTGTTTTCACACCCCTTATAATGGGTGCAGTTTTGGGGTGAAATTCGAATTACTGTCGCGTCGCTTGTTTTCATGCGCATGATCCGGGCAGGTGGCGCGCGGGTGTTACCTGTACGACCGTAACCGGGCAAACGTATTCGCATACGCCGCAACCCACGCAGTGCTCCGTAATTTCCGGCAGGTAGCCGTTTTTCAGAATGATGGCCTTTCCTTTCAAAGGGCAGCGTTCATAACAGGTCCAGCACATGACCCCGGCGTTTCTCTGGTAGTCGACGCATTTGGCCTTGTCAATACGGGCCAGACCCATGCCCGCTTCCGTCATGGGGACAGGGCGCAGAGCCTCGGTGGGGCAGACGGCCACGCACTTCATGCAGAGAAAACAAGGACTTTTGCGCTGAAAAATTTTCGGGGTTCCGCCGCCGAAAAAAAAGTAATCCGGGGTCAGCTCAAGGCAGGCGTAATTGCAGACAGCGACGCAACGTCCGCAGGAGATGCAGCGGGACTGCAAATCCTTTTCCGAACGGACGCCCGGCGGACGCAGAAAGGGCGGCATGTTCAGGGCAGCTCGTCTTCAATGGTCATGGAGGTCACATAGAGAGCCAACATGCCGTCCAGAGAGCGCGCCTGCCCCAGGAGGTCTTCCATGCGTTCGCCCGGCGCCTCGGCAACCGCCACTATATAACAGCCCCGGTGGACGCCGAAGGTGGATATTCCGGGCATTCCCGCCAGTCGCGCCTCCAGGCGCTCACTTTGCCCGGACTCGGCGTGGGCCAGAAAACCGGCAATAGCCATATATCGTACCCTTCGGGCCGGAGCGGCCCGCAAAGCCGCTCCGGGTTATTGGAAAACGCGTACCGGTTGTCACGCCTGTTTATAGACCCTGGTGGCGCAGATCTTGTATTCCGGTTCCCTGGATGCGCTGTCCGTGGCATGGTGGAAGAGCCGGTTGACCAGTTTGTTTTTGTCAAAAAACGGGCAGAAGACCAGACCGGGCATGCAGGTATCCGTAACTCGCGCCGGGAAGGTCATTTTGTCGCGTCTGGTTTCCAGAACCACCTGATCGCCGTTGCTGACGCCCAGCTTTTGCGCGTCCTCCGGGTTTATCTCCACAAAGGCCGAAGGATAGGCCTTTTGCAGTTCCGGCACCTTTCCCGTCATGGTGGCCGTATGCCAGTGGTCGATGACGCGTCCGGTGGTCAGGATAAAGGGATACTCCTCGTCCGCCGGCTCAAAGGGCGGCTGATGGGGACGCAGGAAGATTTTGGCCTTGCCGTCCGGGCTCCCGTAAAAAAAGATCCTGTCCGGATGGTTGGCCGGCACCAGCGGGTCGTCGCCCCGCACATAGCGCAGGTTGGTGCCCGGGTGATCCTCGCTGGGGCAGGGCCATTTGATGCCGGATTCCCGCTTCAGCCTGTTCCGGGTAATTCCGTAGAAGTCATAGGGGGATCCCTTGCTCAGGGTTCTCCATTCCTCCCAGATGTCCGCGGCGTCTTTGTAAGGGTAAAGAGCGGGGTCCACGCCGGCTTTCCGGGCGAAGTCCATGAGTATCCGCACCGCGGGCCGGCTGTTGCCCATGGGTTTGACGGCCTCTTCCGTGATGGCGTAGCGGCGTTCGGTGCAGCCGTATACGCCTTCGGTTTCGCACCAGAAGGCCGCCGGAAAGACGACGTCGGCGTACTTCAGCGTTTCCGCGTCCATAAAAGACTCGGTTTGAGCCACGAAGGCCGTTTCCAGCCCTTTGGTCAGGGCGTTCAGATCGGGCAGGGTATGGGCGGGATTTGTGCAGTGGATGAACACGGCCCTGACGTCGCCCTTGGCCATGGCCTCGAACAGGGCCACCGTGTGATGCCCCATTTTCGGCTGTATGGTGCCCTTGGGCACTCCCCAGAATTCCTCCATTTCCGCGCGGTGCTTCTCATTGGCCACCATACGCCCGGCCGGAAGCAGGTGAGCCAGCGATCCGGTGTCGCGCACTCCTCCGCAGGCATTGGGCTGCCCGGTCAGAGACAGGGGCGAGGCCCCGGGACGTCCGATCTGCCCGGTAAGCAGATGCAGGTTGTGGATGAGATTGTTGGCCCACACCCCGCGCGTGCGCTGGTTTATGCCCATGCACCAGAGAGAAAGGGTGCTTGAGGACTCGGCGAACCAGACGGCGGCCTTGATCACGTCCGCCGCGGGGACGCCGGTTATTTCCTGCACCTTTTCCGGGCTGTAGTCGTCCAGAAAGCTTTTATAATCCTCAAAGGAGCAGGGTTTGCCGTCATTGGTCAGGAATTTCACGTAACGGCCGTAAAAGCGCGAGTTGTCCAGCTCCTCCCGGATGATCACATGGGCCATGCCGTTGAGCAGGGCGAGGTCCGTACCCGCGACGAAGGACATGTGAAGATCGGCAATCCTGGAGGTATTGGTGCGGCGGGGGTCGGCCACGATGATTTTTACGTCCGGGGAGCTTTCCTTGCGTCTGGCGATACGGCGGAAGAGCACGGGGTGGGCTTCCGAGGTGTTGGAGCCGATGATGAAGAAGCAGGTGGCAGCGTCCATGTCGTTGTATGTGCCCATGGGTTCGTCTTTGCCGAAGGTGGTCAGATATCCGGCCACGGCCGAGGCCATGCACAGGCGCGGATTGCCGTCCACATTGTTGGTTTTGAAACCGGCCTTCCATATTTTGTTCGCCAGATAGGACTCCTCCGTCAGAGCCTGTCCGGAGCCATAATAGGCGATGGAGTTCGGACCGTTTTCACTCAGGGCCTGGCGGAACGCTTTGGCCGCGAATTCCAGGGCCTCGTCCCAACTGACCTTTTCCAGGGGAGAGGATTTGCCCCCGCGCCGGATCATCGGTTCGACGGCGCGATCCCGGGCGTAGATGACCGGGATGAGCATGGAGCCTTTCAGACAAAGCAGACCTTCATTGTGATTGTTGGGGTCGCCTTTTATGGATACCGCCTTGTCGCCCCTGACGCCCACCAGGACGCCGCAACCGGTGCCGCAGTAGCGGCATACCCCCTTGACCCATCTGTCCACGCCATCGTCGGCGGCCTCCGCCAGGGGAACGGACCCCACCATGCCCAAGGCCAGGGCGGCCGCCGAATTTATTAAAAATTCCCTTCTGGAAACAGACATATGTTCCTCCTTGCGGCCTTCAGCGGGGCGCACGCCCCGCGCTCTTTTACGGCTTCAGCCTGGAGCGGT
>JAITRF010000089.1 GCA_031288535.1 Desulfovibrio sp.
AGCGCCAAAACCGACGTCATAATGGCGGCTACAAAAAGTGCGAAAATTTCTGGACACTACTTGGTGGATTCTGGTCTTCCGGCGCTTTTGACATTTTGCGCCGATGCGCGTATTACAACCCTTCGCGTCCGTAAGCCGCGTTCCGCGCTTTATATCAAGCCGCGCGCAAACCCGTTTGAATGCGGAGAGACACGCCCGCTTCGGCGCTTTACGGCGGCAGTCAATGCCTCCCGCGCCTTCGCGGCAGGCTGAAGGCAAAGCCTTCAGCCGATACCGGCTTGCCCCCTTGTCGGTCGCAATTTGGCATCATGCGTTGCGCCGGGTTCAGCGCGGCCGGACGGAACGCGCTTGCGAAACAAGTACGGAATTCACCCGACTCCCGTCCTCCGGGACGGAGCCGGCCGTTGATTGAAACACCTTCAATGCAGAGCGCCAAGCGAGCGGCAATGCCAGGCCGCCGCGCTGCAAGGAGTCCTTATGACGGCAAAACCGGCCCGCCCCACGGGAGCCGCGCCACAACCGGACGGTCTGACAAATTCACTGCAAGCGGAAGTCGCCGCCGAAGCCTCGCCCCTGTTGCGCTTCGTCACGGCAAAGGCGCGCCCGCTCATTGCCGCGCTCGCGCTTGTCATCGCTTCCGTCATCGGCTACCGCCTGTATGCCTCCCAGGTGGAAAAGCAGGCGGCAGAAGAAGCGGAAAGCCTGGGGCGCATCCAGGTGATCTCCAACCCCGCGATGCGCCTGGAACAACTGGAAGCCTACGCCGCCAAAGCTCCTTCTTCGTCGCAAACCGCCGTCTGGCTTGCGATCATGGAAGCGGCCAACCAAATACCCGATCAGGCGAAAATTCTCGCGGCCTGGGAGAAAGCTTCGCCTGCGCTGAAGGTGCAGGCGGCCATGGGCATGGCCGGCGCCCTGGGCGTGCAGGAAAAATATCGCGAAGCCCTGGAGGCGCTTGAGCGCGTTGCGGGCGGTCTGCAAGGCACGGAAGCGGGTATGGTCTATTCGCGCATCGTCATTCTCGCGGAACTGCTTGGAGATTATAAACGCGCCGCCGCCGCCTGCGATGCGTTGATCGGCCAACCCGGGATCGCGGGGGAATCCGCGATCTGGGCGCAGAAAAAGCTCGCGCTGGAAGAAAAAAGCGCGCAGGCTCTGAAAAATGACGCGGAAAAATCGCCCTGAAAAAAATCGGACTTGCTAATGGGAACCGGGCGGATTGCCTCTCCCTGAAGGAAGAGGTTTCGGAACATAAAGGAGTTTCCGATGAACAGCCCCCTGCTTGATCCCGATGGGACGCGGCGCCTGCTCCTGGGCAACGAGGCCGTGGTGCGCGGCGCGCTGGAAGCCGGCATCTGCTTCGTGTCCTGCTATCCCGGCACGCCCTCTTCGGAAATTCCGGACAATTTCCGTATGCTCGCGCCCGCCTCGGGCTATGTGTTCGAATATTCCGCCAACGAGAAGGTGGCCATGGAGTGCGCTGCGGGCGCGGCCTTGAGCGGGGCTCTGAGCCTTGTGACCATGAAGCATGTGGGTCTGAACGTCGCGGCGGACCCTTTGCTCACCATGACCTACACCGGACTGCCCGGCGGCCTGCTGATCGTCTCGGCGGACGACCCCGGCTGCCATTCCAGCCAGAACGAGCAAGACAACCGCATTTACGCGCGCTTTGCCGGGTTGCCCTGCTTCGAGCCGGCCGACGCCCAGGAATGCAAGGACATGAGCAGAGCCGCCCTGCTCCTTGCGCGCGAAAGCCAGCAACCGGCGCTTTTGCGCACCACCACCCGCATCGCCCATTTACGCGGCCCGGTCCTTTTCGGTCCGTTGCCGGGCGCGCCCGCCCCCATCGTGCCTTTCGCCCGCAATCCCGGACGTTTTGTACCCGTTCCGGCCGTGGCCCGCGCCCGGCACAGGGCGCTTGCCGCAAACCTTGAAAGCCTGCGCGCGACAGCCGAAACCTCGCCTTTCAACCGGGCGCGCGGGGAGGGAGAAAAGGGAGTGATCGCCTCGGGCGTAAGCCGCGCCTACCTGCATGACGCGCTGATGTCCCTTGGCGGAGAGGACGGACTGCGCATCTTCGAACTCGGCATGAGCTGGCCTTTGCCGGAAAAATCCCTGGCGGACTTCATGCGCGGCCTCAAAGTCCTGCTGGTTCTGGAGGAAAGCGAACCCCTGCTTGAGCGGGCCTTGAACGCCCTGGCCCACAAACTCTCCCTGCCGGTCGAAATCCGCGGGAAAGTGCCGCCGCTTGAAATTTTCGGGGAATATTCGACCGGGGCGGTCAGGCAGGCGCTTTTGGATTTGCGCGGGGAAAAGTCCTCGACGGCTCCGCCCTCCCCGTCTTCGGCCCCCGCGCCTTCGGCCCTGCCCGGCCGGCCGCCGAACCTCTGCGCCGGCTGCGCCCATCGCTCGGCCTTTTATGCGGCGCGCAAAATTTTTGGCGACGAGGTCTGCTATTCCAGCGACATAGGCTGCTATACCCTCGGACTGCTTCCCCCCCTGAAAACCGCGGATTTCCTTTTCTGCATGGGTTCGTCCATCTCCGCCGGCAGCGGCTTCGCCCGTTTCGGCGGGCCGGTGGTGGCCTTTATCGGGGATTCCACCTTCTTTCATTCGGGCATGACCGGACTGGTCAACGCCGTTTTCAACCGCCACAACATTCTGGTGGTCATCCTGGACAACGGGACCACCGCCATGACCGGGCATCAGCCCAACCCCGGCATGAACCAGGAAATCCTGGGCGAGGGTTGTGTGCGCCTTGACATTGAATCCGTGGTCAAAGGCTGCGGGGTGAAGCGGGTGGCCAAGGTGCGCGGGTACAATCAGAAAGCGCTGCTTGACCGGCTTTCGGAAATGAAAGAGGAAAGCGGCGTGCGCGTGCTGATCGTCGAGGAACCCTGCGTGCTTTACGCGCGGCGCTTTCTGAAGAAGAGCCGGGGCAGCCGGGCGCGTGTCGCCCGGCAGGACGCAAGCGCCGCCACCTGCCTGGAAACTCTGGCCTGTCCGGCCTTTTACCGGAGCGGGGACGAAATGGGGGTGAACCCGGACCTCTGCACCGGCTGTATGGTCTGTATGCAGGTTTCGGCTTCCTTTTCGGCCGGGAAAGGAGGGGAAAAATGAGCTCGGCTTTACGCATCTTTCTGACCGGGGTCGGCGGACAGGGGTCTTTGACGGCCACCACCCTGCTTGCGCGCACCGTGATGGACCAGGGGCATCAAGTCGTATCCGGCGAGATCCACGGCATGGCCCAACGCGGCGGGGTCGTGGAATCCACCGTGTTGCTGGGCGGTTTTCGCAGTCCGACGATCGGCCGGGGCGAGGCCGACGTCCTGCTGGGCTTCGAGGCTCTGGAGAGCCTGCGCGCCCTGCCCTATCTGGCGCCGGGGGCCTTCGTCCTCTCCTCCTCGGAGTTCATCCCGCCGCCCGGGGTCAGCATGGGCCGGGACAAAGCCCCTGAACTTGAGGAGATCAAAAAAAGCCTGGGCGCGGTTGCCGCCAAGGCCTGGTTTTTGCCCATCAACGCCTTGGGACGCAAAGCCGGGGCCGTGCAAAGCGCGAACAGCGTCCTGCTCGGCGCCCTGTGCGCCACCGGGCTTCTGCCTTTCGGGACGGAGGCCCTGCGCGCCTCGGTGAAAAAATATCTTCCCGCAAAGTCCGTCGAGGCCAACCTGCGCGCCCTGGAACTCGGAGAAGAGGAAATTCGGATAAGAAGTCATTGACATATATCACCTGCGAACTGCCGGAGAACAATCATGGTAAACAAGGTATTCCTCATCGGACGGCTGGGGCGGGATCCGGAACTGCGCTACACCCAGAGCGGACTGCCCATCGGCAATCTGCGCGTGGCCACAGGCGAAACCTATATCGACCGCGACGGGAACAAGGTGGAAAAAACCGAATGGCACACCGTTGTGGTCTTTCAGCGGGACGCTGAAAATTGCAGCAACTACCTGTCCAAGGGCAGTCTGGTCTATGTCGAGGGCAGCCTGCAGACGCGCAAATGGCAGGACCAGCAGGGCCAGGACCGCTATAGCACCGAGATCAAGGCGCAGCGCGTGCGTTTCCTGGATCGCAAAAACAGCCCGGCCGCATCCGAGGGAACGGAATATCCGGACGAGGCGCACGGCGAAGGAGGACGCGGGCGGCAGCGCCAGGGCGAAGGGAGAGGAGACAATGTTTTCCCGTCCCGCGCGGGGAACGCCGCCGACGCCGATGCCGACGTCTTCCCCTCCGAGGCGAGAGGCATGGACGACGTGCCGTTTTAGAGCAGGCATGGACGACGTGCCGTTTTAGAGCAATTTCACTTTGAAATTGCTCCGGCGGACGCCCGCCGCGAAGGCGCAAGCGCAATTTATTTGCGCGGTTAAGCGCCGGAAAGGAGCGGAGGATGGATGAAGGCCTGAAGATAGCGAAGCATTTCATAAAGGCCACCCGTGAGATACTCGGGACCATGGCCGGCCTGGACGCCCAACCCGGAACCCCCTATGTCAAGAAAAACCTTGTCGCCAAAGGGGACGTTTCGGCCGTGGTCGGCGTCACAGGCGACCGGACGGGAACCATTTCCGTCTCCTTTTCCCGCTCCTGCGCCATCGCGCTGGTCAGGGGGATGCTGGGGGACTCCGTCGAGGACATAATCAGGGACACCCAGGACGCCGTAGGCGAGCTGAGCAACATGGTCTCCGGTCAGGCGCGCGCCGCCCTGGCGGGTGAGGGACTGGTCATGCAGGGTTCCACTCCTTCCGTCATCATGGGCAACGGACACACGATCAGCCATGCTGCGGGCAAGCCGGTGATGGCCATGCCTTTCAGCACAGAATACGGCGACTTCACTGTAGAATTCTGTTTTTGACCCAAGGCGCTGAAATGGCAAAAAATCTTATCATAGTGGAATCTCCGGCCAAGGTTAAGACCATCCGCAAATTTCTGGGCGAGGCCTACGACGTCCGGGCCAGCGTCGGGCACATCATGGACCTGCCGAAAAAAACGCTGGCCGTCGATGAAAACAACGATTTCGCCCCGCAGTATGAAATCATCCCCGGAAAGGAAAAGGTGGTCGAAGAGCTGCAAAAGGCGGCCCGCAGGGCGGACAACATCTATCTAGCCCCCGACCCGGACCGCGAGGGAGAGGCCATCGCCTGGCATGTGGCGAAAATCCTGGGCGAAACCGGCAAAAACAAGCTGATACAGCGCATCAGCTTCAATGAAATCACCGCCAGGGCGGTGTCCGAGGCCCTGAAGCGCCCGGCGCAGCTCAACGCGGACCTTTTCAACGCCCAACAGGCGCGTCGGATCCTGGACCGTCTGGTGGGATACAAAATTTCCCCCCTGCTGTGGAGAACAGTCAAACGCGGCATATCCGCCGGACGGGTGCAGAGCGTCGCCCTGCGCCTGCTCGCGGAACGCGACGCGCAGCGCAGGGACTTCAAACCCGAAGAATACTGGCTGTTCAAAGTCCATCTGCAGGGACAGAAAGAGCCGGCCTTCAAGGCCGAGCTGCACAAGGTCGATGGGAAAAAGCCGAAAATCGGCACCGCGGCGGAGGCGGACGAGCTGGAGAAAAGAATTCTCGGCGGGGAGGCGGAAAAATATTTCGTCGTGGACGCGCTTGAGATAAAGGAGCGGGAGAAAAGCCCGCCGCCCCCTTTCACCACGTCCACCTTGCAGCAGGCCGCGAACCAGCGTCTGGGCTACACGGCCAAGAAAACCATGAACATCGCGCAACGCCTGTATGAGGGGGTGGACCTGGGAGAGGCGGGCACGACCGCCCTGATCACCTATATGCGCACGGATTCCGTGCGCATATCGGAGGAGGCCCGCGCCGCCGCCCGCGCCTATATCGTCGAGGTCCACGGCAAGGATTACTATCCGGCCAGGCCGCGCTATTTCAAGTCCAAAAGCGGCGCCCAGGACGCGCACGAGGCCATAAGGCCGGTGGACCCCAAGCTTGCGCCGGAGGCGTTGAAATCCCTTCTGCCCCCGGATCAGTACAGGCTTTACAATCTCATCTGGACGCGCTTCATGGCCTCGCAGGCGGCCGGGGCAAAGGTGGAGGACACGACGGTGCTGGCCTCGCGTGCCGGAGCGCAGTTCAGGGCCAAGGGAGAACGCACGCTTTTCCCTGGTTTTTACGTCTTCACGCCGCAAAAGAGCGAAGATGCGACGGATTTGCCCGCCTTGACCAAGGTGGAGCGGCTTAAGCTTCTGAAGCTGGAAAAGGAACAGAAATTCACCCAGCCGCCCCCGCTCTACAGCGAAGCCTCGCTGGTGCGGGAACTGGAAGAGAAGGGCATAGGGCGTCCCTCCACCTATGCCGGGATCATCGCCACCCTGCAGGATCGGGAATACGCCGTGCTTGTGGACAAGCACTTCCAGGTGACCGACCTGGGACGGGTGGTGTGCGGGCTGCTGACGGAAAACTTCTCCGAGCTTATGGACGCGGGATTTACCGCCCAGATGGAGGAAAAGCTCGACAAGGTGGCCGAAGGCGGCGAAGACTGGGTCAAGCTCTTGAGGAACTTCACGGACGGCTTCAATCCCACTTTGGAAAAGGCGGCCAAAACCGTCCGTTCCGTGAAAGGCGGTCTGCCCTCGGGTCTTGACTGCCCCGAATGCGGCAAACCGGTTTTCGTGCGTTTCGGCAAGGCCGGCCCTTTCCTGGCCTGTTCCGCTTATCCGGCCTGCAAGTTCAGCAGCAATTTCACCCGCGACGAAAAGGGCGAGGTGCGGATGGTCGCTTCGGAGCAACAGAAACAGGAAGTTGTCGGCAAGTGCCCGGACTGCGGGGGAGACCTGGTGGTGAAAACCTCCCGGACGGGCAGCCGTTTCATAGCCTGCTCCAGTTATCCCTCCTGCCGCCACGCCGAGCCCTTCAGCACCGGCGTGCCCTGCCCGGTCTGCCCGGCCGGGAAGCTTGCGGAAAAAAGCTCGCGGCGCGGGAAGATATTTTACAGTTGCGATCAATATCCCAAATGCGACTTCGCCATGTGGGACCCGCCGCGCGCCGAGGTTTGTCCGCAGTGCGGATTTACGGTGCTGGGGCTCAAGAAGTCGCGGGGACGCTCCCTGCTGGTCTGCCCGCAAAAGTCCTGCGGATTTAAAAAATCCCTGGACCCGGACGAATGACCTTCTCCCTGAAGCATTTATCCTGAGATATTTGCGTATGGCTTTGATACGCATAAACAGGGCGCTTGCGGCGGCCGGGCTGTGTTCGCGCCGCAAGGCGGACGATCTGGTGCTCGCCGGTCTGGTGGCCGTGAACGGAGTGCCGGTTCCAAAGCCGGGCTTCGGCGTAGACCCGCTGACGGACAAGGTAAGCGTGCGGGGACGTGACGTTGACCTCTCATCCCTCCTCGGGGAAGGCGCATATACCTGCCTGATGCTGCACAAGCCCGCGCAGGTGGTGAGCACGGTCAGCGACCCGCAGGGAAGGCCCACGGTCATGGACAGTCTGCCCGGAAGTCTCAGGGAAAAACGTCTCTATCCGGTCGGGCGCCTGGACTACTTTTCCGAGGGGCTGATCCTGCTGACGGACGACGGGGCTTTGACCAACCGTCTTACCCATCCGCGCCGCCACCTGCCCAGGATCTACCGGGTGGCGCTGCGGGAGACGCCGGATGCGGCCGCGCTGGAGCTCATGCGTCGGGGCATGACCCTGAGCGAAGGTGAAACCCTGCTGCCCGCGCAGGTAAAATCCCTGGCCCCGAACGTTCTGGAAATCACCCTGCGCCAGGGGGTGAACCGCCAGATCAGACGCATGTGCCGCGACTTGGGTCTGACTATACTTTCCCTTTGCCGCACAGGCTTCGGCCCTTTGCGTTTGGGAGACCTGGCGCGCGGCGCCTGCCGTCCGCTGAAGGAAGAGGAATTGGAGGCCCTGCGGGCGGCCGCGGGCATGCCCGGCGCCTCGGGAGCGGGATGAGGCTTGCCCTGGTAGCGTCGGGAATCCGGGCGCGTTGCGTCGGGCGGGTTTATGGGCTATAGAGCGGCTTGACCTTGAAAATGCGCCCGGCAAGGATTTGCCGCGCAAATCCTTGCCGCTGGATTGCCGCGCGGCGGAACCTGCTTCGCCGTTAAACGGCAATCAGGCAATCTGGTGATGGAGGCTGTATGTCGGTTACCAAAGAACAGGTTCTTGCGACCGCGGCCCTTTGCCGGCTGGATCTGCGTCCCGACGCCGCGGAGGACCCGGCGGAGGCGGACAGGCGCCTTGAGCGTCTTGCCGCTCAACTGGACGCGGTCATCGGCTATATGGACATACTTAACCAGGTTGACACGGAAAATGTGGAGCCGCTTTATTCCACTCTGCGAGACCCCGCGCCCCCCCGCGCGGACCTGACGGAAAAAAAACGCACGGCCGCGGAAATTCTCGCCAACGCCCCGGAGCGCAGGGAAAATTTTTTCGTCGTGCCGCCCGTGATCTGACACTACGCTGTAGCGCTTAAATGCCTGAGGAGAGAGAATGGCGTCTGTCCGCATGCATACCCTGACGGAAATACGGGACAACCTGGCCAAAGGCGGGATCCGTCCTTCCGAAGTCCTGGAGTCCTGCCTCGCGCGGATTGCGCAGACGGAACCGCGCATCCACGCCTGCATCACCGTCTGCGCCGAAGAAGCCAAGGAACGGGCCGCCGCCCTGGAGGCCGAAGGACCATCCGATCCCCCCAAAGCCCTGTGGGGGGTGCCCCTAGCCGTCAAGGACGTGCTGTGCACCAAGGGGATCAGGACCACGGCCGCTTCCCGGATACTGGGAAACTTTGTGCCGCCCTACGACGCTTTCGCCGTCGAACGTCTGAAGTCGGCGGGGGCGATTATCATGGCCAAGACCAATCTGGACGAGTTTGCCATGGGGTCGAGCACGGAATTTTCCGCCTTCGGCAGAACCGCGAACCCTTGGGACACATCCAGGGTGCCCGGAGGATCTAGCGGGGGATCGGCGGCCTCGGTTGTCGCCGGACAGTGCTTCGGGGCTCTCGGCACGGACACGGGCGGTTCCATACGCCAGCCCGCCGGCTTGTGCGGCTGCGTGGGCATCAAGCCAACATACGGGCGTGTGTCCAGGTACGGGGCCATCGCCTACGGCAGTTCCTTCGACCAGATTGGGCCGCTGGCCCGCACGGTCAGGGACTGCGCCCTGCTTTTGTCCGTCATAGCCGGTTACGATCCGCGGGACGCGACTTCCTGCGACGCGCCGGTAAGCGATTATACCGCTGCCGCGAGCCGGGTCGGCCTGCACGGGGTGACCCTCGGCCTGCCTGTCGAGTATTGGTCGGAGGGGCTGTCGGGCGAGACGGAAAAAGTCTGCCGCGCCGCTGTGGAGACGGCGGCCGGGCTGGGCGCGGAGATCCGGGAGGTTTCCCTGCCCACCCTGCCGTACGGCATAGCCGCCTATTATATTCTGGCCACGGCGGAAGCCAGCACCAACCTGGCCCGTTACGACGGGATGCGCTTCGGTCTGCGCGTGCCGCGCGGGGATCTGGCGGAAAGTTACGCGGCCTCGCGCGCCAAAGGCTTCGGGGAAGAGGTGCAGCGGCGCATTCTGCTCGGCACCTACGCCTTGTCTTCAGGATATTACGACGCCTATTACACGAAGGCGGCCAAGGTGCGCCGGCTTATAGCCGAAGAGTTCGCCAAAGCGCTTGAGCGGTGCGACGCCCTGCTTGCCCCGGTAAGCCCGGTGGTCGCCTGGAAGCCGGGCAGTCTGCCTGACCCGCTTTCCCTCTACAAGATGGATATCCTGACCATCGGCCTCAATCTGGCCGGACTGCCGGGCCTGTCTCTCCCGGCCGGTCCGGGAGGGGAATCCGGCATGCCCGTAGGCTTGCAGATTTTCGGGCGGGCCTTTGACGAAGCCGGCATAATCGGTATCGCTTCCGCCCTTGAGGCGGCCCTGCCCGCGCTGGGTGCGCCGGAAGGCATCGGAGACGCCGGGTTTAATGAATAACCCCGGTCCTCCCGGCACGCTACGCCGCTTCAGAGTTAGCCCATCTTTCTGGAGCATCTCAGGCGTAAAACGCTCTAGTACGCTGTAACACTTCAAAATGCAGATCAAGCAGCGTACCAGCCGCCGGGCGTGTCGCCCGGCGCGGCGGCGAAGCCGCCGGAGCAAAGCAAAAACCATGTTTTTTGCTTTGCGATCTTATCGCTTAAAACGGAGCGGGTGCGTAGTTTTAGAGCATTTTGTCATGGAAAGTATCTTTCCGATAAAATGCTCTGACGGTGTGAAGCAAAGCGTAACACCGTCCGCGGGATTGGCGCAGGCGGGCTGCGCCCGCCGTCAGGCGACAATCCCAAGCGCAAAATGCTATAAGCGATACATGGCACTAGATGAGCGTGTTGTCTATGAGCCGGGTTCTGCCGATGAAAACGGCCAGGGCGACCAAGGCTTTTTCCCCGATTTCCCCCTGCGCGTCTTCCAGGGAATCCGGATCGACCACAGCTACATAGTCAATCCTGGCCAGAGGTTCGGCCTCCAGCGCCTTGAGCGCCGCGGCGCGGATTTCGGCTGCGTCTTTCGTCCCGCGGGCGACGGTTTCCTCGGCCCGGAGCAGGGCGTTGCGCAGGCAGAGCGCGGCTTTGCGCTCCTCCGCGTCCAGATAGCTGTTGCGGGAGCTTTTGGCCAGGCCGTCCGGCTCGCGCACGGTGGGGCAGCCGACGATCTCCACGTCCATGTTCATATCCCTGGCCATGCGTTTTATCACGGCGAGCTGCTGGGCGTCCTTCCGGCCGAAATAGGCCCGGTCCGGGCGGGTGATGTTGAAGAGCTTGCTGACCACGGTGCAAACGCCGGTGAAATGCCCCGGCCTGGAAGCCCCGCACAGGCCGGATGCCAGCTTGTCCACGGCGACGCTGGTCTGGAAGCCGTCCGGGTACATCTGCCCCGGTTCCGGGTTGAAAACCAGGTCCACCCCCTCGGCCCGGCAGATTTCAAGATCGTGTTCCATGTCCCTGGGGTAGCTGTCCAGGTCTTCGGAGGGGGAGAACTGTTTCGGGTTGACGAAGATGCTGACCGCCACGCGGTCGTTGTCCAGGCGCGCCCTGCGGATGAGGCTTGCATGGCCTTCGTGCAGGAAACCCATGGTCGGCACCAGACCCACGGACAGCCCCTGCTTTTTCCAGGCCTTGACCGCGTTCAGGACGCGCTCCGGCTCGCTTGTCACTTCCGGATTCATTAAAAATACCTTAGTACAGTTTGTCCAGAACCTCGTCACTGACCTCATAGCAGTGCTCCGGGGTCGGAAAGGTTCCTTCCCGGACCTCCCGGATATAATCGGCAAAGGCCTGGCGCATGTGGCCGCCGAGCGAGGCGAACTGTTTCACGAATTTGGGCTTGAAATCTGAAAACACGCCCAGCATGTCCTGGCAGACCAGCACTTGAGCGTCGCAGGCGTTGCCCGCGCCTATGCCCACGGTGGGTATGGAGACGGAGCGTGTGACCAGGGCGGCCAGTCCGGCCGGAACGCATTCCAGAACTACGGAGAAGGCCCCGGCCGCCTCCACGGCCTTGGCCGCGTCCAGTATCTTGCGCGCCTGTTCCTCGCTTTTGCCCTGGACCCTGAAGCCCCCGAGGCTGCGCACGGACTGCGGGACAAGGCCGATATGGGCCATGACCGGGATGGAGGACTGGGTGATGGCCTCGATCTGCGGACAAACTTCGCGGCCGCCTTCAAGTTTGACGCCGACGGCGCCGCCTTCCTTGACCAGGCGTCCGGCGTTGCGCACCGCGTCATAGACCGAGGTCTGGAAGGACATGAAGGGCATGTCCGCGATCAGCAGGGCGTTGTTCACGGCGCGGGCCACTGCCTTTGTGTGGTGCAGCATGTCTTCCATGGTCACGGGCAGGGTGTCCTTGTAGCCAAGGACGACGTTGCCCAGGGAATCGCCTACCAGGATACAGTTTATGCCGGCCTCGTCCATGATTTTGGCCGTGGAATAGTCATAGGCCGTGAGCACGGCCTGTTTTTCATTTTTTTCCTTGGCCTGCCTGAAAGTCTGGATGGTATTCTTCATGTTTTTTCCTGCTCGTTTACGCGTTATGGGAATCAGCGCCCGGAAACGGGATTGGCTCAGCCCGCGGCCGCGCCTTCTTCCCCGACTGCGGGCATCAGGGCGATGGCCGCCAGCGGGGGCAGGGTCAGGCACAGGGACGAGGCGTTGCCCCAGTCGGAGGGTTCGGCCCGCAGGGTGTACGGGTTGCCGACGTTGCCGCCTCCGTAATACATGCTGTCCGTGTTCAGGATTTCCTTCCACAGTCCTCCGTCCGGGCAGGGCACGCGGTAGCCGTCGCGCGCCACCGGGGTGAAGTTGAATACCCAGATCAGAGGCGGATGGCAATCGGCGCGGCGGATAAAACTGTAGACGGAGGCGTTGTAATCCGAGCAGTCCAGCCAGGAAAAGCCTTCCCAGCCGTGGTCGTGTTTGTGCATGGCCGGCTCGCGCCGCAAAAGAAAGTTGAGATCCCGCACCAGGCTCCGTATGCCGTCGTGGGCCGGAAAATTCAGAAGCTGCCAGTCCAGTTCCCTGTTTTCGCTCCATTCGTTCCATTGCCCGAATTCGCCGCCCATGAAGAGCAGTTTTTTTCCGGGGTGAGCCCACATATAGGCGTAGAGCAGGCGCAGGTTGGCCTGTTGGCGCCACATGTCGCCCGGCATTTTGGACAGCAGCGCGCCTTTGCCGTGCACCACCTCGTCGTGGGACAGGGGCAGGAGAAAGTTTTCGGAAAACACATAGAGGAAGGAGAAAGTCAGGGCGTTGTGGTGATATTTGCGGAATACCGGGTCCTGGCTCATGTAGGCCAGGGTGTCGTGCATCCAGCCCATGTCCCATTTATAGGTGAATCCCAGACCTCCGGCGTAGACCGGCCGGGAGACCCCCGGCCAGGAGGTGGATTCCTCGGCCAGGGTGATCGCCCCCGGCGCCTCGGCGTGGGTAATCGTGTTCAGTTCGCGCAGAAATTCAACCGCTTCGAGGTTTTCGCGCCCGCCGTACTTGTTCGGCCGCCATTCGCCTTCCTTGCGGGAATAGTCCAGGTAGAGCATGGAGGCCACGGCGTCCAGACGCAGCCCGTCGATGTGAAATTCTTTCAGCCAGTACATGGCGTTGCTGATGAGGAAATTTTTCACCTCGTGCCGGCCGTAATTGAAGATCAGTGTCCCCCAATCCGGATGCGCCCCCAGGCGGGGGTCTTCGTGCTCGTAGAGAGCGGTGCCGTCAAAGCGGGCGAGGCCCCAGAAGTCCTTGGGGAAATGCGCCGGCACCCAGTCCAGGATGACTCCGATGCCGGACTGGTGGCAGATGTCGATCAGGCGGCGCAGGTCGTCCGGCGGGCCGAAGCGGGAGGAGGGGGAAAAATACATGCCGGTCTGGTAGCCCCAGGACTGATCCAGGGGATGTTCGGCCAGGGGCATGAACTCGATGTGCGTGAAGCCCAGGTCGCGGACGTAGGGAACCAGGGTGTCGGCGAGTTCGGCATAGGAATAAAAGGGCCGGATGGGGTCGTTATGCCTGCGCCAGGAGCCGGCGTGCACCTCGTAGATGGATACGGGCTTGTCCTGCTGCGTGCCGCCTGCCGCCCTTTCCCGCATCCATTCCCCATCGTGCCATTGGTAGCCGCCGAGCCCGCAGGTAACGGAAGCCGTGCCGGGACGGTATTCGCCCGAGAAGGCGAACGGGTCGGATTTATAAATTATTTCGCCCGAATACCCTTTTACGCCGATTTTGTAGAGTTTGCCAGCGCCGAGGCCGGGCACGAAAGCGGCCCAGATCCCGGAACTGCCGACGGGGTAGAGGTGAATTTCGTCCCAGGCCCAGTGGTTGAACTCGCCCACAAGACATATCTGTATGGCGTTCGGGGCCCAGACGGCGAAGCGGAAGCCTTCGTCTTCGCCTTCCCGGTGCGGGTGGGCGCCGAGTATGCGGTAGAGATCCAGGTGTCGCCCTTTGCCGAAAAGATAGAGATCAAAGGGTTCTATATATAGTGGTCTGCTTTTTTTCTGCATATTTCTAAAGCCTCAGGCGTATTTTTCTGTAGATGTCGATGTATTCGCGGCAGGATTTGTCCCAGGTGAACGACTGGCGCATGGCCCGCAGGACCATCTGGCGGTGTCCCCCGGGGTTCTGCGTCCAGAAGTTCACGGCGTCGCCGATGGCCCGCAGGAAATCCGCCGGGGTCGGCTCGATGAAAATGTATCCGGTGGACTCCTCGCCGGGCCAGGGGACGATAGTGTCGCGCAGGCCGCCGGCGGCGGTGGCTATGGGGATGGTGCCGTAGCGCAGGGCGTACATCTGGGTCAGCCCGCAAGGCTCGTAGCGCGAGGGCATGAGGAAGATGTCCGAGGCGGCCTGCATGCGGTGGGCGAGGTCCTCGGTATATCCGACCACGGCCGCCACCCTGCCCCTGTAGGTTTCCATGTGCTCGAGTATTTTCGCCTCGTGCGCGGGTTTGCCTTCGCCAAGCGCCACTACGCCCACGTCCAGAGACATCAGGTCCGGGATTACCTCGTTCAGGATGTCTATGCCCTTCTGCCCGCGCATCCGGCCGATGAACCCCAGGATGGGACGGTCCTTGAGATGCGGGTCCAGTCCGAATTCCGCGATCAGGGCGTCTTTGCACTCCCGTTTGCCGGAGAGATCGGAGGCCGAATAGTGGCGGGGCAGATAGGGGTCGTCTTCCGGGTTCCAGATGGCGTAGTCCGCGCCGTTGAGTATGCCGTGCAGGTGCAGTTCGCGCTGGCGCAGGACCCCGTCCAGTCCGCAGCCGTATTTCTCGGTCAGGATTTCGCGCGCGTAGCTGGGGCTTACGGTGGTCACGGCATCGGCGTAGGCTATGCCACCCTTGAGGAGGTTGAAATCTCCGAAAAATTCCACGCCGGCGACGCCCCAGGCCTCCTCGGGCAGACCGCAGGATTCGAAAAGGCGGGAGGAAAAGCGCCCCTGGAAGGCGAGATTGTGAATGGTGAACACCGTGCCTGTCGAGGCCCAGAAGGGGTTGTCGCGGCGCAGGAAATATATGTAGACGGGCAACAGGGCGGTCTGCCAGTCGTGGGCGTGGACGGCCACGGGCGGGACGCCGAAATGCTCCATCAGGGCCACGGCCGCCCGGCAGAAGAAAATGAACCGTTCCGCGTTGTCGAAGTAATCGCCCCTGTTCGGATCGTTATAATAGTGGCGGCGGTCGAAGTATTCGGCCCGGTCTATGAAGAACAGGGGCACGCCGTGGTGCGTGGTCTCATAGACGCTGGCCGTGACCGGCTCCCAGGGATAGCCCACGGGAAGATCCGGCATGGTCAGGCGCAGCCGGAAATTGCCGGTGCTGATGCGTCCGTAGAAAGGGGAGATGACGGCGGCAGGCTGCCCGTTTTTCTGCATGGCTTCGGGCAAAGCGCCCATCACGTCCCCCAGTCCGCCGCTCTTGGAAAAAGGATAAACTTCGGAGGTGGCGAAAAAAACCCGCTGAGCCATTGGGATGTCTCCGGGCGGCAGCCGCGGTGCCGCAGTTTCAAACGTGTCAACTTCAGGCGTTGACACGCTCCGCAAGGATTTGCCCCGCAAATCCCCGCCGCGGG
>JAITRF010000097.1 GCA_031288535.1 Desulfovibrio sp.
TCTCCGGTCCACTACCAGCGGGACATGGTGCAGACGATCAAAACCTGCGTGCACGGGGCCATCAACATGCTCGGCCTGGCCAAGCGGCTGCGGGCGCGCATCTTTCAGTCCTCCACCTCGGAAGTGTACGGGGACCCGGAAATTCACCCGCAGCGCGAGGACTACTGGGGTCGGGTCAACCCCATAGGGGAGCGCTCCTGCTATGACGAGGGCAAACGTTGCGCGGAGGCGCTTTTTTTCGCGTACCGGCGCCAGCACAACCTGCCCGTCAAGGTCGGACGAATCTTTAATACCTATGGGCCGAGGATGCACGAAAACGACGGCCGCGTCGTGTCCAACTTCATAATGCAGGCCCTGAGAAACGAACCTGTCACCATCTTCGGAGACGGCGGCCAGACGCGCTCTTTCTGCTACATTTCGGACATCATCGACTGCATGCTCGCCTTTATGGCCTCTCCTCCCGATTTTACCGGTCCCATGAACATGGGCAACCCGGAAGAACACACCATAAGGGAAATAGCGGATCTGATTCTGGACATGACCGGCAGCAAATCGAAACTGGTCTTCCGGCCCCTGCCGTGCGACGACCCCAGACAGCGCCGCCCGGACATCTCTCTGGCCGGGGAAAAACTGGGCTGGTCGCCGCGCGTGCCCCTGCGGGAAGGCCTGAAAAAAACCATCGCCTATTTTGAGAACCGGCTGCGGGCGTGACCCCCGTTTACCGATACCGGCGGCCGATAGATGACTTTCTGCCTCGACACCCGCCCCGTTCCGGGTAAAGACCGCAAAAAGCGCAAGCAACAGGCCTTCCGCCCCGAGGAAGCGAAGGTCGGGGCAGGCATCCCCAGGAAGGAGGGGAACCAGCAGGCGACGACCGGAGCAGTTCTGCTTTCTGCCGGCCGTTCAGGACCCGCATGGCATTGGAGAGACGCGTCTCCAATGACACGACGCTAAAATTGAAAATAGATAAAGGGCAGGGTTCCTTCCGGGCCGAGGCGCAGGATGATCCCGGCCAGAAAGGCGCAGAGCGCGGCCTGGACCGGCCAGGGGAGGCTGGACTGGAAACGCATGAAAAAATCGCGCAGACCGGGTCCCGCCCATTGCAGGCCGAGACCGACGGCTATGGCCGGCAGGGCTAGCCGGGGGAACCCTTCGCCCGGTTGCCCCCAGAAGAACAGGCGCTCAAAAATGAGCCGGGCCGTGGAAAGGTCCTCCGCCCGGAAAAAAATCCAGGCCAGGCAAACAAAATGGAAGGTTAACAACCAGGAACAGAAGCGGGCCGGGGTCAGCTTCCCCGTATTGTGCCCGTCCTCATCCGGCGGCGCGGGGCGGAATTTGCGGGTCAGACGCAAAAGCGTCAGGGCCAGGCCGTGCAGCAGTCCCCAGACCAGAAAACGCAGATGCGCCCCGTGCCACAATCCCCCGAGCAGCATGGTGATCAGCAGGTTGCGGCAAAGCGCCCCCGTCCCTCCCCTGTCGCCCCCCAAGGGGATATACAGGTAATCGCGCAGCCACATGGACAGCGATATGTGCCAGCGCCGCCAGAAGTCCCGGATGTTGAGGCTGAGATAGGGCGCCTGGAAATTTTGCGGCAGTTCAAAGCCCATAAGTCTGCCCACGCCCAGGGCGAGGTCCGTGTAACCGGAAAAATCGCAGTATATCTGCACGGCATAGGCATAAACCGCAATCAATACCGCCGGGGAAGAAAAAAGTTCCGGGGTCTGAAAAACGCCGGCCACCACCTGTTCGGACAAAAAAGAGGCCAGCACTACCTTCTTGAAAAGCCCGCCGAGGATGAGAGATGCGCCCTCGGCCAGATGCGCGCCTCGGCCGGGAGACTGTTCCAGTTGAGGGAAAAATTCCCCCGGACGCAGTATGGGACCCGCAAGTACCGTGGGGAAAAAGGAAAGATAAGTCAGAACGTCGAGATAGGAACGGGGCCTTTCCTCCGGATGCCGATGCAGTTCCACAAGGTAGGCTATGCCCTGGAAAGTATAAAAGGAAATGCCCACGGGAAAGGGCAGATCGGCGAGAGCCGCCGGCCTGAACGCTCCGAACCCGCCCCAGGCCAGCAGATCGTTCAGAATCTGCAGGATAAATTCGTAATACTTGAAAAGGCCGAGCATGAGCAGGCACAGCCCCACCCCGGCCGCCAGGACGTAACGCCGGGAAGCCTCCGCCGCCAGCCGTCGCCCCGTCCCCCAGACCACCAGGCTGACCAGCAAGGGCAGGGGCAGAAAATACAATCCGCCCGAGGCGTAGAAAAACAGGTTGGCGAACAGCAGAAAACGGCGGTAGACAAGGGGACTGGCACGCAGGACCCAGCCGCCGCCCAAAACGGCGAGAAAGAAAAACGCGAATTGCAGGGTGACAAAGTTCATGCGCGGAGATCAACCGCCCTGGGCGTCCGCGCTATAGCCGGGAAAAAGGGCCGCCTCCCATTTCGCATAACCCGCCCTGGTCAGATGGACGCCGTCAACGGTCAGGTCTTCGGACAGCATACCGTAAGCGTCGGCCATGGCCCTGTGGGAATCGATCAGTTCATACCCCTCGGCCGCGGCAATGCGCGCTATGCCCTCGTTCATGCGCCGGATCATGCCGGGGTTTATGCGGTTGCCGAAACGCGTCGCCCGGCCCTTGCCCCGGCGCACCGGCAAAATTGTGGAAAGGGAAAGCGGGGCGGCGGCGCCCGCGATGCGGCAAAGCGCTTCGTAGTCCCGGAAAAATTCCGGCAACTTCTCCGCAGGGATGCGGGAATCGTTCACCCCGAGGGCAAGGATGATGCGCCCGGTCTTTAACAGGCCAAGGAGCGCCGGCGCCTGGCCAAGCCAGTCCCTGACCCCCGCCCCTTGCACTCCGGCGGCGAAGATTCCGGCGCCGTGGTATGTTTTATAGAAACCCTCCACCAGACTGTCCCCTATGAGCAGCACCGCGCAGGAACGCACCGCCCGCGCCTGCGCGCGCAAACCGTCGAAACGCTCGGCCTTCGTGCCCTCAAGCGCCCTTGGGGGATAAGCGGGGAATTCTTCCGGGGGAGGCTTCACGCAGGAGGCGAACAAAACGGAAAAAAAGGCCAGCGCCCCGACGAGCGCCTGCAAAGCTCTCAGCTTTCGCGCGACCTTTCCCTTGAAAAACATCCGTCTCGGACTCCTCTCATCCGGAATTGGATCACTTGGCCGCGGCCAAGGGCGGCAGCGGGGCCAGGGCTTTCAAAATTGCTGGCATGACGAATTCCGTCAGAATGCCGCCTCCTTCCGTGGTGATGTGGATCTTGTCCTTGGCCCGGACGCGGACGGGTTTGTTGCCCTTGTTCGTGAGAAAAGTGGCGTATTTCCCCTCGCTGTCCGCAAGCGTGAGGTAATTGTCTATGAACAGGGCCTGGCCGTTGTCCGCGCAGGCGGCCTGCTGAAGCAGGGAAACCCGGCGCAGGATGCGGGCGAACTGCTCGGCCCCGACGATCGGCAAGCCCAGCCAGATGACCTTGGCCCCCCCGGATTGGGCGATGCGCAGAAGGTTTCCGGCGCGTTGCCGGTAAGCGTCGTCCCAGGAAGGAGTACCGACGACATGCCGCTTTTTCGCCTGATCCACGATATTGCAGCCGTCATTCGCCCCGATGCAGATTACGACAAGATCCGGGCTGTGCCGCGTCACCAGTTCGGTGAGGTGCCCCGGCCAGTTAAAGGGGTTCGCGCTGGCCAGTCCGGTGGACGGACGGGTGTCGCGCACCGCCCTGATCCCCGGCCTGCGGTTCAAGGCCCGCTCCAGAACATGGCCCAACCCCCAGCCCATCATGGAATCTCCGACCATCAGCACCACCTTTTCTCCTTTTCCCGCACCGCCGCTCACAACAGGAGGCGCGGGCGCGGGCAGGGAACGCGGAGCGCTTGTGAACCCGGCGCGTTTTCCGGGACCAGGCGCATCGGACGGCAAAACCTCCGCCCTGACCGAAGCTTTCGGCTTCTGTCCGGACGCCCGCGCATCGGCCAAAGCGGTTTTCGCCCTGGCCGAGGCTTCCGGCTTTTGTCCGGACGCCGGGGCATCGGCCAAAGCGGCTTTCGTCCCGGCGGAAACTTTCGCTCCCTGCTTCGGGACGGGCGTATCGGACGGCGGAGCTTCCGCCCTGACCGGGAGTTCCGGCTTTCGTTCGGGCGGCGCCTTGTCCGCCGCGCTTCCGGTCTCCCCGACCCGCGGCTCGACCGTCTCACGCTCCGCTTCCGCATGCAAAGCCGGCGCCTCTTCCGGATGCGAAGCCGGGACCGGGACATCCGCTTCCGGCGCGGGTTCGGGCAAGGCTTCCGCACCCTTTGCGCTACGCGCCAGGGATTCAGGTGAGGTCGGCCCGGAGGGGAGGGACTGGGGAGCGGCGGCAAAAACAGACGGGAGAGAACCGGCCGAAACATCCGAAGCGGAGGAGGAAACAGAGGCGGCCTTTTCAACTCCGACCCGGTTTTTGTCCGCCAAAGCCAGGACCAGAGCGTCCTCATGCGCCGTCAGGGCCGCAAGGCCGCTTATTCCCCCCAAAGAGCGCGCCAGTTTGGCGCATCTTTCCGCCAGGGGCGAAGGCGCCAGAGAATCCATAAAAACTGCGAAGCGCTCGGATTCCAAAAGCAGAACCAGGGCGAAAACCGCGGCGAAAAAAAGAAAGACCCGGCCGGGCGTATCTTCTCTGACCCTGGGCGGGAACTGCGAACTTTTGCCGTTCCGGGGCAGGTCAGGGGCGCGCCTGCGCGCCCGCTCCTCCCGGCGCAGGGCTTGCGCGGCGCGGCGGGCGGCTTCCCGTTTAGCGGCGGATTTGTTCTTTTTTCCGGCCATGGCAAACCAACGGATTTTTGCAGCCCGATCCGCGTTCGGGCGGGCCTGGTGCCAGTCATTCGCAGAACGTCATGACACCGGACGCCCGGCGAAGCCGGGTTCGCCACCGCAGGCGTGACATCTCGTCAGACGCATTTGCGCATGCCTGTATTTTGAATTAAATCGCCGTCTTGTCAAGTGGGTTTGATTATTTTTTAGATTATTTTTAGAAAACTTTTCCGCAGGATTTTCCACGGCCTGGCGCTGTACCGTTTAAAACGGTTTATACATTTTCAACGGTAAACCGCTTTATACCGCTGCAGACGGCTGTTCGGCCTGTCCGGAAACGTCATCCCGATAAGCCCTTTCTCCAGTGCAGGCCGTATATACCGCTCTCGGAACGACTTGCGGTCCTTCAGACCCAGAGCCGCCATCAACTCGTCCCTGGTCATTTCGCCGCTCAGAACTTCCAGAAGACGTTTGACTTGGGGGGTGACTTGAGGGGTGACTTGGGGGGTGTCCAGAGTGCGGACGGCATCCTGAATCATCCGCAGCATGAATTCGATGAACGGGGAGCTGTCGGCCCTGCCGGTACTTTTGCGGATGGTCTCGTAGTAGTCGCTTTGGTGCTCGCAGATCAGGCTTTCGACCGGGATTCCGGAAAAATGGGCGTTCCAGCGGCAGAGTATCAGCGTCTGCCAGAGTCTGCCCATGCGTCCGTTGCCATCGCTGAACGGATGAATGAATTCAAACTCGTAATGAAAGACGGAGCCGGCCACCAGGAGATGAAAGTCGGTAGACGCCAGCCAGCGCAAAAGGTCGCTCATCAATACGGGTACACGCCTGGCCGGCGGCGCCATGTGCAGAATCCGCCCGCCTCTCGTGACGCCCACGCCGCCGCTGCGGTAACGGCCGGCCCCGTCAACAAGCCCGGCCATAAGAATGCCGTGGGCAGTCAGCAGGTCGGACTCGCTGTACGGACTCCATTCCTCAAGCCGGTCATAAGCGGCAATGGCGTTTCTGGCTTCCCGGATTTCCCGCAAAGGGGCGGCCACGCGCTTGCCGTCAAGAATGGCAGTGATCTGCTCTTCGCTCAGTCTGTTGCCTTCAATGGCCAGAGACCCCTGGATGGTGCGGATGCGGTTGATACGGCGCAGACGCAGGTCCGGCGCATTTTCCGTGCGCGTGGAAATGCGTCCGGCCGCTTCGCTGATGTCGGCGACCAGGCGCAGGATGGACGGGGTAATGGTGACTGGCGGATGGTACGCATCCTGTTTGCTCATACGGACCTCTGCCGCTCATAAAAAAATACTGCCGGCTTTATCCAGGTCAACCGGCGGCAGCTTTCCTTCCGGAGCGATATATGGCGCCAGTCACTTGAGCAGGGCCTCGTAGCTGCCCAGTTCCGTCACGCGTCCGCTCCTGGGGACGGATTTCAGACGCCGCAGGCTGGGGTCCAGGCGGGCTGAAGCGGGCATGCCTCCCATGGCGGGACTTTGCGGGGAAAGTTTGCCGGCCAGGGCTCTTTCCATGCGTTTGGCGGTGCCGAGCACATAGGCGGCATACATGCTGTCGTCGTTGTAGGCCATGAGCACCGCGCGGCGGCGGGCGTCGGTGGAAGCCCGCCTCCAGCCGTGCGCCTCCAGATAATTGGCGGCACTGAACATGGCGTCCACCGGAGAGAAAAGATTGATCTTCCCGTCCCGATCCCCGTCCACCCCGTAGGGTTCGATATTGGAAGGCATGAACTGGCAAAGCCCAACCGCCCCGTAAATGGAACCGGGCAGCCGGGCGGCGTCCAGCCCGGCCTTTTCGCTCCAGCGCAGCAGCGCGGCCAGTTCGCCGTAGGCGCGTTCGGAACGCTGCCGCAAGGTGGCGGAAAGACGGCGGCCAAAACGCAGTCTCGAGGCCTGCCGGGAATTGCCGGCGCTGCCCAGCCTGTCCACGCTGTCCGTGACCGCCATGCCCGCCAGGGCGCGCATGGCCACATCACTGCCCAGGTTCTTGCCGAGGGCTGTTTCCACCAGCAAAATCCCCAGAATCACGGAACGGTGCACCCCGTGATTTTTTTCAATTTCTACGAGACTGTCCTCGTATTTTGCGGCAAATTCCAGGCAGGCCCCGACGTTCAGATCGGACAGGGGCAGGGGCGCTCCTTCCGGCAATTCCGGGTCCGGACCCGTCTCCCGGCTGACCCCTATGCCGGAAACTCCGGAAAGCTCAAGCATTTTCAGGCCCATATAAGCCGGGGTATAGGCGTTAGGACCCAGGCGGGCAAAAAGCGCCCGCGTCTCCTCCAGAGGGAAACCATCGGCGTGCAGCCGGGCGATAAGAGGGGAAAAGGCCGGATCCGGCTCCTCCGCTTCCTTTGCCGCTTCCCCGTCTGCGCCCTGCCGCTTCTCCTCCCCTTCGCCCGAAGCGACGGCAGGGGATTTTTCCTCTCCATCCGCCGGCAGATTCTCGTCAGCCACAGCGCTTTCGCCCTGAACCGGAGCCTCTCTGTTTACGGCGCTTTCATCCCGAACCGGAGCTAGGGTATCTTCGCTTACAGCGCTTTCACTCTGGACCGGAGCGGGGTCCGCGCCGGTCGGAGGATCCGCTTCCTCCCCCCGGCCCGCAGCAAAGGACTGCGTCTCTGCCTGGGCATGCGCCGCCCCGGAATCCGGCGCATTCTCGTAAAGCGCGGCGCTTTCATCCTGGACCGGAGCAGGAGCCTCTCCGCTTACGGCGCTTTCACTCTGGACCGGAGCGGGTGCCTCTCCGCTTACGGCGCTTTCACCCAGAACCGGAGCGGGGTCCGCGCCGGTCGGAGGCTCCGCTTCCCCGCCCCGGTCCGAAGCAGAGGACTGCGTCTCTGTCCGGGCCTGCGCCGCCCCGGAATCCGGCGCATTCTCGTAGAGCGCAGTGCTTTCACCCGGAATCGGAGCTAGGGTATCTTCACTTACGGCGCTTTCGCTCTGGACCTGAGCGGGAGCTTCTCCGCTTACAATACTTTTGCCCGGAGTCCGCGCGGGGCCGTCGGCAGGGAACTCCGTGAAGATGTAAAAACCGGAAACAAGGAGGGCGACGCACAGGATGAAGAGCGGCTCAACGCTCGCGCGGCGCGGGGAAAGCGGCTGTTTTTTTTCGGCGTGTTGCGGATAATTCGGCATTGCGGCACAGATGACTTATGCCCGCGCGCTTTTGCACAGTTCGACAAAGGCCGGCGCCCAGTGCGGCAAGGCCGGGGCATATATGTGCATATAGGCGGCAAAGGTGTTTTTGAAAACCAGTCCGTCAAAGGCGTCTTCCCCGGACTCCCCGCCCATCCCCTTGCCCCTGCGCAGGCGCAGGGCGCGGGAAAACCCGGCGCCCTCCCCGGCGGCGCGGCAGCGGGAAAAGTGAAATTCATGCCCGCGCAGCACTTTTCCCTTGGGGTGATAGGGATTGTCTTCGACCACTTCAGCCTCCACGTAGCCCAGCCCCTGCGGACGGGGGCAAAATTCGACGCTGAAGGGAAAAACCCCGGCCATCGGGTGGCTGACTCCGTCAAGGACAAGATCTCGCGCCAGAAACATAAATCCGCCGCATTCGGCGTATATGGGCAGCCCGGCGCGGGCGAGCCCGGCCACATGGGCGCGCATGGCGCAGGCGCCAAGCCGCGCGGCGTGCAACTCCGGCAGCCCCCCGCCCAGATAGAGCCCGTCCAGACGACAGTCCGGCGGGGGATCGAAGAGAGAAAACGGAACAAGTTCCGCCCCCGCCCTTTGCAAGGCGTCCAGGTTCTCCTGGTAATAAAACCAGATCGCGGCGTCAAAGGCGTAGCCGATGCGCGGTTTGCCGCCCTTGGCGGTCTTTGTCGGCAAAACCTCGCCTTCCCCGGGGGCGGGGGCGGGCAGGGGGGGCGCCTTGGCGGCGACATCGCGGATCGCCTGCAAATCCAGATAATTTTCCGCCAACTCCGCCAGTCTGTCAAGGATCGCGTCGGCCTGGCCCATCTCGTCAATCCCGGCCAGACCCATGTGGCGCTCAAAGATCACCGGCTGCGCAAGACGGGGCAAAACGCCGAGAACCGGCACGCCGGCCAGTTCCTCCACGGCGTTTTTCGTCATCGCACCGTGCCTTTTGTTGCCGATGCGGTTCAAAATGACCCCGGCGATGTTCACGTCCGCCTCAAAATCCAGGCATCCCCTGACCAGGGCGGCCAGGGTCCGCGTCATCCTTGAACAGTCCAGGACAAGCAGCACGGGGGCTTTGAGCACGCGGGAGACTTCGGCGCTCGAACAGGAACCGCGGATGTCCAGACCGTCAAAAAGTCCCCGGTTGCCTTCCACCAGGGCGAGGTCGCAGGCGGCGGCCCGCTCCCGAAAAAGGCCGGACAACTGTTCCCCGGGGCTGAAAAAAAGATCCAGGTTGGCCCTTGCAGAGCGCGCGGCCAAGGCCAGCCAGGCGGCGTCAATGTAATCGGGTCCCTTTTTGAAGGCCACGACCTCAAGACCCGCCCGCCGGAAAGCCCGAGCAAGCCCTAAAGTCAGCGTCGTTTTGCCCGAACCCCCGGAAAGCCCGGAAATGAGCAAACGCGGGACGTTCATGCCCGGCAGGGGCTGCAGCGTTTTGCGCTTGAGCTTGTCGCCTGGCGGCGGGCGAAGCCCGCCTGCGCCAATCGCGCGGGCGTTGCGAAACAATGCTTCGCAACGCCGGAGCATTTCATCAGGATAGATATCTTCAGGGACAAAACGCTCTAGACCTCGCCTTCGGCCGCGCCCTGTTTGCCGGCGCCTTTCAGTCCGTACATGGTCGTGCTCCCGGAAGACCAGAATTCCAGAATCTCCTCCTGCACCATGCCCGTGAGGACCTTTTTCACCTCACGCGGCCCTCTGCCGGGGAAAACTTCAAGAAAATCATTGAAGTAAAACTTGGTCTTGCTCCTGCCGGTGATGAAATCCACAACCTTTTGCTGATCTTCGGTCATTTTCCTTTCCTTTCGCCCCGGCTTTCCGGGCAAAAACGCGGCTTTCGCCCGGAAACATAGGGCTAACTGTGGAATTTACGCTTGAGACGTTTGCTCGACGGCGGGCAAAGCCCGCCTGCGGGCATCTCGCGGCAAGGATTTGCGCGGCAAATCCTTGCGGCATTTCAAATGTGAAATGCCCTAGAACTTGAACTGGGTCGTCTGCCTCCAAGTATAATAGGCAGGTTCCCGGAAGTCATCAATAAGGTGGTGGGTGAACTCAAGGCCGGTCAGGGAGAAAAACCTCTCCCAGCCGATGCGCGCAATCCATTCACCGACGCGCTCGTATTTTCTCGCGTGCGCGGCATAGGCCTCCACTATCTTTTTCACCGTCGCCGTGACGCTCGGCCAGCGCGGAGGCTCGTTGGGAATATAGGCCACCACCACCTTGGAAAACTGGGGCGTGCCGATGCGGTTGGAAACCTTGCCGCCTACCATGACGGCAATGCCGTCCCCCGTCCCGTCGGAAATGGGCAGGGCCGGGCACATCGTAAAGCAGTTGCCGCAGTACATGCAGCGATCCTTGTTGATGGCCACGGATTTAACCTGCGCGCCCCCGACCTCGACCTTGACGGGGCGCACGGCTCCCGTCGGGCAGGACGCCACCGCCAGGGGTATTTCGCAAAGCTGCCCCGTCCATTCATGGTCGATCGCCGGCGGTTTCCTGTGCACCCCGACCAGGCCGATGTCCGAACAGTGCACCGCCCCGCACATGTTGATACAGCAGGCCAGGGAGATGCGCAGATGCGCGGGCAGGCGCATCTGTCCGAATTCCGCAAACAGCTCGTCCATGATGGCCTTCACCGGTCCGGAGGCGTCCGTGGCCGGGGTATGGCAGTGCACCCAGCCCTGGGTGTGGATCATGTTGCTGATGCCCGCCCCGGTCCCGCCCACCGGGAACTTGCAGGAGCCTCCGGGGAACTTGCGCTTGGCCAGATCCGCCTTCATGGCCTTCAGCTTTTCCTCGCTGTCGGTCATGAATTCGATGTTGTTGCGCGTGGTGAAACGCACATGGCCGTCGCAATACTTGTCGGCTATATCGCAGATTTCCCGGATGTGCGTGACGCTCATCAGACGGGAGGCCCCGCAGCGCAGGGTATAGACTTTCTCCCCGTTTTCCGCCACATGCACGAGCAGACCCGGTTCCAGTATCTCGTGGTAGAGCCATTTGCCCTTGTTCCTGGCGATTACGGGAGGATAGAATTCTTCAAAGTCACGCGGACCGATGTCGGTTATCCGGTTTTCCATCGGTTTTTCCGGGTTGTAGCCCGAAGATGACGACGTCATGATTTTTCCCTCCCTTCCTATCTTTTATGGCGCGTGCGGTGCGCTTGCAGGTCACGCTCAAAGCCCCCCGGCACTTCGTCTTCCTTGAAGAACATATAGGGGTTGTGGCGCGGTTCGCGGACGTGGACGGCCTGGGGACTGAGGCCGACGACCTCCAGAAGGCGCTGAAAGGAAAGCCGGCGGATTGTCTCGCCCAGGCGCTCCCGGTTCTTGCCTTCCTCCATCCACCAGTCCCATATTTTTTCAATTATTTCTTTCACTTCGGCATACGGGGGTTTTACTTCGACAAAGGGCAGAAGCAGGGAACCCATCTGGGCTCCGTCCAGCACCGGGGCCTTGGCGCCGACAAAAACGCTGGCCCCGCGCTCCGAGCCGATGCGCAGGGCGCGCGGCATGACGTTTATGCAGTGCATGCAGCGCGTGCATTCCCGGTTGTCTATGCGCAGCTTCGCGCCGTCGTAGGCCATGCAGCGGCTGGGACAGCGTTCGACGACCTCCTTCTGCAGGTCGAATTTGCCCCAGTCGCGCCCGGAGTGCGCGCCCGCGTTGGGGGGGAACTCTCCGCCGACATAGGCCGCCACAGCCGAGTGATCAATCTTTATGTCATCCTTCCAGGTGCCGATAAGAGAAAAGTCCGCGCGGGCTATGGCCGCCACGCAGCCGTTCGGACAGCCGTCAAACTTGAATTTGAACTTGTAGGGAAAAGCCGGGCGGTGCAGTTCGTCCTGGTAGGCCAGGGTCAGTTCCCGGCAGATATCCTGGGTGTCGAAACAGGAGAACTCGCACCTGGACGTGCCCAGACAGCACTCCGGGGTGCGCAGGTTGGAGCCGGATCCGCCGAGGTCCGAATCCAGCTCATGGGTGAGCTCGAAGAAAATTTCCTCAAGCTGCGGGGTCTGCGTACCGAGAAGCACTATGTCCCCAGTCGAGCCGTGCATGTTGGTCAGGCCGGATCCGCGCTTGTCCCAGAGGTCGCAAAGCGCGCGCAGGTACTTGGTGTTATAGTACTTGGCGGCGGGCTGGTTCACGCGGACCGTGTGGAACTGGGCCACCGCCGGAAATTGTTCCGGCTGATCGCAATAGCGGCCGATGACCCCGCCGCCGTAACCGAAAACTCCGACGATGCCGCCGTGTTTCCAGTGCGTCTCCCCGTCCTTGTAAGAAAGTTCCAGTACGCCGAGCAAATCCTCCGGGCAATCCGCCGGGAGCTGGTGCTCGATTTTGCCGGGGTTTTCAACTCTGTTCGCGGCCTCTTGTTTCATGTCGGAAACAAAACTGGGCCAAGGCCCGGACTCCAGTTCGTCCAGTTTGGGTGTGGGATGTTTTGCCATGGAGAGTCTCCCTCAGGGTTTGGTATTCACTGGTATGCGCGGCGAATGTTTCGCCTGCAAGCGACAATCTCAAGCGCGAAATGCTTGCAGGCGGGCTTTGCCCGCCGTTGGGCAAGCATTTCAAGCGTAAAATGCTCCAGAGCAGTTCAACTGAAAAGTTGGACCGCTCTGCAAGGATTTGCCTGCAAATCCTTGCCGCGAAATGCTTGCAGGTGGGCTTTGCCCGCCGTTGAGCAAGCATTTCAAGCGTACCATGCTCCAGAGCAGTTCAACTGAAAAGTTGGACCGCTCTGCAAGGATTTGTCTGCAAAGCCTTGCCGCGACAAGCTGGCAGGCGGGCTTTGCCCGCCGTTGGGCACGCATTTCAAGCGTAAAATGCTCTATAGAACCACACAGTCTTCGCGT